>CAYTAY010000098.1:0-11575 GCA_964435845.1 uncultured Azoarcus sp. | reverse complement strand
GTACGGCGGCCGAATCGCCCGGCGAAGCCGGGCTCCTACGGGGCATAAACTTGTGGACATCGTCGATTGATGGTGCTTGCTCAACATTCATGCGATTGCCCTGACTCAATGGCTTCATGCCGGAAATCACGGACTTTATTACCTCATACTGGTATCTTCCGTTCATTGCCGTTCGTATTTTTACCGCAGTGTCAAACAGCTTCTCCACTACCATCAACCACGCCGCTACACGACTGCGCCCGTTCATGCCCGCTCCAGATCTGCCTGCACCCGTCCACATCGTTGCCAAATCACGGCGTAATGCACTGATGTGGCTCGTCGAGCTGGTCGACACCCAGTCAGCCACGGAGTCGATGCAAGCCCTCGAAGCGCGACACGTCGATGCCGGATACCGGCTCGCGCACCGCCTGGGCAGTTCCGGACTGGAGGCGCTGGAGCGCTACCGTGCCCTGGTTTTGCCGGACCAATACGCGAACCGCCTGTTGCTCAAAAGTGCTGGCCTCATGCGGGCGGCGACGGAAAACGCACAAATCATGGTCGCGCAAGGTCGTCTTCGCACTGTGCCGCCAAATGACATCGCGGACGCCCGCTTCCTGCCCCGAGCGGACCGGCCCTCGCACCCATGATGCGGCCTTGCAATTCCTGTCTCGCGGCACTCCGCTTCGCGGTCGTCGTGCAGCTGATACTACTCATGGGGCTTTCCAGCCCAACTCGAGCATCTATAACCCATGCCGACAACACACCGCTCGTTCTCGGCGTGCTTGCGAGCCGCCCGGCGACGGCGGTCGAGGCCCGCTGGCAGCCGCTGGCAACCCATCTGCAGAGCGTACTCGGCGACAGGGCGGTCCGTGTCGTGGCCTTGTCCTACGAGCAACTGAACGATCAGGTCAGCCGCCAGGGCGTGGATCTGGTGCTCACCAGCCCCAGCCACTACATCGAGTTGCGTTGGCGCAACCCGCTCTCGGGCGTGCTGCTCACACTGGTCCCGCAAGCCGATGGTCTGGCACTCAGCAGCTTTGGCGGCACCATCGTGGTACGGACCGATCGAGACGACATTCGCACCCTGGCGGACATAGCGGGGCGCCGGGTCGTCGCGGTCAACGAGAGCTCGCTCGGTGGCTACCAGGCTCAGGCCGCTACGCTCGTCGAACAGGGCAGCCCGCCGCTTGCCGGCACACACTTCACGGGACTGCCGCACGACAAGGTCATCGAAGCCGTACTTGCAGGCGACTACGACGTCGGTTTTGTCCGGAGCGGATTGATCGAATCGCTGATTGCCGACGGCGGGCTGGACCCGGCGAGCCTGCGCGTCATCAACCGCCAGGCGCTGCCTGGATACCCCCACGCGGTATCGACCCGGCTCTACCCGGAGTGGCCGCTGTTCGCGACACCACACGTCAGCCCGGACCTGGTGCGCCGCGTCGCCGCTGCGTTGTTGCAGCTCGAACCCGAGTCCGCCACGACGCGTGCAATCGGCATCCATGGCTTCAGCATTCCAGCCGATTACCTGGCGGTCGAGGACTTGATGCGCCGGCTCCGTCTGCCCCCCTTCGACGCAGTACCGGAAGTCACCTGGCGCGACCTGTGGTCGCGGCATTCGCGCTGGTTGATCGCGATTGCCGGCTCGATACTCCTCTTGATGGCAGCCAGCACACGCATGCTCATCATGAGCCGACGAACCCAGCGCGCCAACCGGCGCTTCGACCGGCTCTTCAAAGCGGTCCCGATACCTATCGTGCTGATAAAGGACGGAGTCTTCACCGACTGCAACACGGCGGCAGCGCGTGCTTTCGGACTCGAGAGCCGCCAGGACATCATCGGTAAATCGCTGGTGGAACTGTCCCCGGCGGTTCAGGCCGATGGTCAGAATTCAGCGGTGAAGGCCGGGCAAATCCTGGACAAGGCCCTCGACGGAAAACAAACAAGCTTCGACTGGATCCACCTGCATGCCGACGGTAGCCAGCGAACGATAGAAGTGAGCCTTTTGCCGCTGGACACGAGCGGCAGGCGTCATATCCTCGGCGTGTGGCACGACATCACCGAGCGCGAGCGCGCGCATCAACTCATCGCCAATCAACTCGCGCTGTTCTCGGATGGGCCGGTCATCGTTTTCGAGTGGGCGCCGCCGACCGGGGATTGGCCGATCCTGTCGGTTTCGGGCAACATCACCGCCAAACTCGGCTACACACCCAAGGAGATGACCGACCCCGGCTTCAAGTTCGCCGCAATGATGCACCCGGATGACGTCGAACGCATCAAAAGGGACACGCAGGCCGCGATCACGTGCGGCAAGCCCACATGGGAGCGATCCTATCGACTGCGCCACAAGTCGGGCGAATATGCGTGGTACTGCGACTTCACCCAAGCAGTGCTTGACGACGAGGGCCGCTTGCTGGCCTTGCGCGGCTATCTGATCGACCAAACCGCAACCAAGCAACTCGAACTGCAACTTGCCCAAGAACGCAAAAGTCTGCTCAACATTCTCTGGGGCACTGGTGTGGGCACCTGGGAATGGAACGTCCAGACCGGAGAAACCCGTTTCAACGAGCGCTGGGCGCAAATCACAGGTTTCACACTGGAAGAACTCGTCCCCTCAAGCATCGATACCTGGCTGACCCACCTGCACCCGGACGATCGTGCCATCTCCGAGGCAGCCCTGCAGCGACATTTTTCGGGGCACGAGGATCACTATGAATGTGAAGTCCGCATGCGCCACCGCAGCGGCCACTGGGTATGGGTGTTAGACCGCGGCAAGGTGGTCAACTGGACCGACGACGGGCGGCCGCTGTGGATGGCAGGCACCCGCCACGAAATCACCGCCCGCAAGCGCACCCAGGAACAACACCGAACCCTGGTGCATGCACTCAGCGACGCCGGGACGATGTTGATGGTCGTTGACGGCAATCAGACCGTGCGCTACATGAACCGGACAATGAAGGTGCGCTTCGGCAACCAGGTCGGCCGCAGCAGCGTCGGCCTCATCGGCGATGCCCACCCAGCCTGTGATCGCGATCAACTGGCCCGGGTCATCGAAGAAAAAACCAAGGTGCATTACCGCACGACCACTCATGACGACCACATTCTCGATGTCATCGCGGTGCCGTACACCGACACCGACGGCAGCCCTTGCAGGCTCGAGGTCATCCGCGACGTCACCCTGGAGCACAGGCAACAAAAAACGCTCGAGCACATCGCATACCATGACCCACTCACTGGCCTCGCCAACCGTCCACTATTTTTCGATCGCTTGCAGCAGGCGATCCTCGACGCCCGGCGGCGCAACCTGATCCTGGCGCTCGCATACATCGACCTCGATGGATTCAAGGAAGTTAACGACCGTCATGGCCACCATTGCGGCGACGCGCTGCTGACCGCCATCGCGCAGCGCATGAGAGGTTCGCTGCGCGACAGCGACACGGTAGCGCGCCTGGGCGGCGACGAATTCGCCATCGTGCTGCGCGATCTGCCAACCGCCGAAGCTGCCCAAGCATCGCTCCAGCGGCTGCTCGAGGATATCGCCAAGCCCACGACAATCCTCGGGCACGAGGTGCAGGTGTCCGCGAGCATCGGGGTCAGTTTTTTCACGTCCGGCGCAGACTTCGACCCCGAAGTGCTCCTGCACCAGGCCGACCAGGCGATGTACGCAGCGAAATCCTCGGGCAAGAACCACATCAGGGTTTTTCGCGAGCGCGCACCCATCAAGCCGGGCTCCTGCGATGGCATGCCAACCTAGATGGCATTCATGCGATTGCCCTGCCCATCAACCCGGTCAGCGCCGGCTGAAGCCGGTTATCCTGCGGGCTTGCATCGAAATGCCCGCAACACAACGGAGCCCCAATGCGACTTCCCTTCTCGCTTGCAATACTCTTTTCGGCTGCTGCCGCTTTCGCAACCGAACCGGAAACCCGGACCCTGCCATCCGGCGTAACCATGGAAATACATCGTCAGGGGCAGGATGGCACGCCGCCTGCGCGGGCCGACGTTGTGCGCGTACATTACGAGGGCAGCCTGAGCGACGGCACCGTATTCGACAGCTCCTACGTCCGCGGCAATCCGGCTGAACTCCCCCTTGATCGCCTGATTCCCTGCTGGCAGGAGGTCTTGCAGCAGATGACACCGGGCACCCTCGTCCATATCGTCTGCCCTCCTGAAACCGCCTACGGCCGTCGCGGGGTTCAGGGCCGCATTCCCCGAAACGCCACCCTCAACTTCGTGATCGAACTCATCGCAGTCAAGCGCTGAAGCACCCATCAGGCGCCGCCGCCGGGGGTCTGCGTAAGCTGATGGGGATCGGGGACCCACGGCTAATTTGTTCTCACCCGGCCGCGCCGACCTCTCCGAGTGAGTTGGCAGTCATACGCAGGTAGTCGAAGACCATTCGCGAGCATGTCGTGAGCTTGCGCATCATGTGCGCGATCGACTGGTGGGGTTTCTGGAACGACTTCAAGACCCCGACCGCGAAGCGGCGCAGCCGCGGCGCCCCGGCCCGCGATATCGCAGGACGCCAGCAGCGGGATCGCCATGCCGATTTCGATCGTGCGCTCGTGCGGCTTGCCCCTGCGCATCAGCCCAATCGGAAATCGCCTTGCAGCCGCGCATGCCGCACAGCGTCGCGCCGGCTGCGATCGCGAGGACGACCGGCAGGCGATCAACGGCTCGAGCCGTCTATGCCGCTTACTCCACCGTCACGGATTTCGCGAGGTTGCGAGGCTTGTCGACGTCGGTACCCTTGACCAGCGCGGCGTGGTAGGAGAGCAACTGAAGCGGGATGACGTGGAGTACCGGCGACAGCATGCCGTAATGTTCGGGCATGTGGAGGATGTGGACACCTTCCGACTCCGGAATTTCGCTGCCGGCGTCGGCGAATACGTAGAGCTCACCGCCGCGGGCACGGACTTCCTGCAGGTTGGACTTCAGCTTTTCCAACAGCTCGTCGGCCGGAGCCACCGCGATAACCGGCATGTCCTTGTCGACCAGCGCCAGCGGGCCGTGCTTCAGCTCGCCGGCGGCGTAGGCCTCCGCGTGGATGTAAGAGATCTCCTTGAGTTTGAGCGCGCCCTCCATCGCAATCGGCCAATGGCGACCGCGCCCCAGGAAGAGCGCGTGATGCTTGGTTGCGAAACGCTGCGCCCAGCGCTCGATCTCGGGTTCGAGCTCGAGCACTTTTTGCACCGCGACTGGCAAATGGCGGAGCCCGTTGAGCGCGCGTGACTCGGCATCCGCATCGAGGCGGCCGGCGATTTTTGCGAGCGCCAAGGTGAGCAGCGCCAGTGCGGCGAGTTGCGTGGTGAATGCTTTGGTGGAAGCAACGCCGATCTCGGGGCCGGCGCGGGTGATGAAGCGTAGCCGCGCCTCCCGCACGATTGCTGACTCGGGCACGTTGCAGATCGCAAGCGTGCGGTCCATACCCAGCGCCTTGGCATGCTTGAGCGCAGCGAGGGTGTCTGCGGTCTCGCCCGACTGCGAAATCACGACGACCAAGGTATCCTGATCCGGCACCGAGTCGCGATAGCGGTATTCACTCGCGATCTCTACGGTGCATGGGATACGGGCGAGCGACTCCAGCCAGTAACGCGCGACCAGGCCAGCGTGGTAGCTGGTGCCGCAGGCGATGATGAGCACCTGGCGCACACCGCTCAGCACACCGCCCGCATCGGCACCAAAGAGTTGCGGATTGACGCTGCCGCCCCCGGCAATGATCTCCAGGGTGTTGGCCAGCGCCCGCGGTTGCTCGAAGATTTCCTTCTGCATGTAGTGGCGATACTGGCCGAGTTCGACCGCATCCGCCGAAAGACTGGAGATCGATATCTCGCGCGCCACCGGTGCGCCATCGCTCCGGACGATGCGATAGCCGTCCCGGCGCAGCTCGGCGAGATCACCGTCTTCCAGATAGATCACCTTGCGGGTGACCTGTAGCAGGGCTGCGGTGTCGGAGGCGGCGTACATGCCCTCCTCGCCGATGCCGAGCAGCAGCGGCGAGCCGCGCCGCGCGACGATGACGCGGAAGGGGTCGGATTCGATGACCACCCCGATGGCGTAGGCGCCGGAGAGCTCGTTGGTCGCCAGACGCACCGCTTCGACCTGATCCGGCGTGGCATCCAGCTTGCTGTGAATCAGATGAGCGATGGTTTCGGTGTCGGTTTCGGACTCGAACACATAGCCGCGCGCGGTCAGCTGCTCGCGGATCTCTTCGTAGTTCTCTATGATGCCGTTATGTACCACGGCAAGCCCGGCCGAGATGTGTGGATGGGCATTGCGCTCGCACGGCGCACCATGGGTCGCCCAGCGCGTATGGGCGATGCCGACGTGGGCGGTGACGCCTGACTCATCGGTCAGTGCCTGCAGGTCGGCGACCCGACCGGCCGACCTGAGGCGCTGCAAACCGTTGGTGAGCACCGCGATACCGGCCGAGTCGTAGCCGCGATATTCGAGCTTGCGCAAACCCTCGAGCAGCACCGGTACGATGTTCTGGGTGGAAATGGCTGTAACGATGCCGCACATGGCTTGCTCCGCTGAAGAGGCTTGCGTGGTTCAGGAGGTTTTCTTGACCGGACGCTTCCAGCCCGGAATGCTGATCTGCTTGGCGCGCGACACTGTGAGTTGGGCCTCGGGGGCATCTTTGGTCAAGGTCGTGCCGGCAGCGAGGGTGGCACCGCGGCCGACGCGCACCGGGGCCACCAACTGCGTGTCGGAACCAATGAAGACGTCGTCTTCGATGATGGTTCGGTATTTGTTGGCGCCGTCGTAGTTGCAGGTGATAGTGCCGGCACCGACGTTGACCCGCTGGCCGATGTCGGCGTCGCCGACGTAGGCGAGATGGTTGGCCTTGGAATGGTTGTCGATGTGGCTGTTCTTGACCTCGACGAAGTTGCCCAGATGCACGTCGTCACCAAGCCGTGTACCCGGACGGGTACGTGCATAAGGACCAACGACACACTCGACGCCCGTCACCGTGCCCTCGATCTGAGAAAAAGCCGCCACGCGCGTGCCGGCACCGATGCTTGCATCTCGCAGCACACAGTTGGGGCCGACACGGACGCGATCACCAAGCTGGACCCGCCCTTCGAATACGCAATTGACGTCGATCTCGACGTCGCGTCCGCAGGTCAGCTCGCCTCGCACGTCGAGCCGCGCCGGGTCGACAAGGGTGACGCCCTCGCCCATCAGGCGATCGGCGATGTTGCGCTGATGAATGCGCTCGAGTTCCGCGAGCTGTCGCTTGTCGTTCACGCCGAGCGTTTCCCACACCGCAGCCGGCTGCACTGCGGTGACATCGACGCCGTCCGCGACGGCGAGGCTGATGATGTCGGTCAGATAGTATTCGCCCTGGACGTTGTCGTTGCCAATGCGGCCCAGCCAGTCGCGCAGTCGCACAACCGGTGCGACCAGAATGCCGGTATTGACCTCGCGAACTGCACGCTCCGCATCGGTCGCGTCCTTGTGCTCGACAATACACAGGATCTTTCCGGATTCGTCACGCAGGATTCGCCCGTAGCCAGCAGGATCGTCCAGGGTCACAGTCAGCAGGGCGAGCCTGCCGCCGGCGGCGGCGTCGCTCAGCCGACGCAGGGTGGATTCGGTGATCAGCGGCACATCGCCATACAGTATCAGGGCAAGATCGCCGTCGGTGAGATGTGGCAGGGCTTGCTGGACGGCATGCCCGGTCCCGAGCTGAGGCTCCTGCCGCGCCCAGGCGATGTCTTCGGCGCCAAGTCGCTCGCGAACCACTTCGCCACCATGTCCGTAAACCACGCAGATGCGCCGCGCGTCAAGCCCTCGCGCGGTGGCGATCACGTGCCAGAGCATGGCACGCCCCGCGATTGGCTGAAGTACCTTGGGCAATTCTGACCGCATCCGCGTGCCCTTGCCCGCGGCGAGAATGACGACTTCCATCTAGGCTCCGGAGTGCTGGAATGGCGCGCCGATTCTAGCATGCGCCACCCACCCCGCTTCGTGACCCTGTCGGCATCAAGCCCGATAGACCCAAGCTATATTGCAATGCAGCAAATCGATTATACTTCACGGATATCGCGCCGTTAGTGAGTCTAGAATGGCTGTTGTTGCAACGCAAACCAAGAGAACCACGATGAAGACGCCAGTCATCCAGTACATTCAGAACCGCACCTTCGACGAAATCCAGGTCGGCGACTTCGCCCAGCTGCTGCGCACCCTGCGGCCGGACGATATCCACCTGTTTGCAGTGATGTCGGGCGACGTCAATCCCACCCATGTCGACACCGAGTATGCGCGCTCCAGCCAGTTCCGCGAGGTGGTCGGCCATAGCATGTGGGGCAGCACCCTGATCTCCTCGATCCTCGGCACCGAGTTTCCCGGCCCGGGCACGGTCTACGTCTCGCAAAGTCTGAATTTCTGGCGTCCGATCACGATCGGCGACACCTTGTCGATCACCGTCACCTGCCGGGAAAAGTACGAACACAATCACCACATCGTCCTGGACTGCCTGGCGACCAACCAGGACGGGCTCAAAGTCATCGACGGCGTGGCCGAAGTGCAGGCACCGACCGAGAAGATCAAGCGCCCGCGCATGAATCTGCCCGAGGTCACGATCTCCGACCGCGAGCTGCGCTATCGCCACCTGCTGTCGATCGCCTCCGGCCTGACCCCGATCCCGATGGCGGTGGCCCATCCGTGCGACCCGGAATCCCTGCGCGGCCCGATCCAGGCGGCCGAAGCCGGCCTCATCGACCCGATTCTGATCGGCCCCGAGTACAAGATCCGCGCAGTCGCCGAAGAGCAGGGGCTGGACCTGCACGGCTTCCGCATTATTGACGTGCCGCACAGCCACGCGTCGGCCGAGGCCGCGGTTGCATTGTGCCGTGATGGTGGCGTCGAGGCATTGATGAAGGGCTCGCTGCACACCGATGAACTGATGAGTGCGGTGGTCTCGCGCACCGCCGGTCTGCGCACCGCCCGGCGCATTAGCCACGCCTTCCTCGCCGATATCCCAACCTACCCACATCCGCTGATGATCACCGACGCGGCGATCAACATCGAACCCTCGCTCGAGGTCAAGATGGACATCGTGCAGAACGCCATCGATCTCGGGCATGTGCTGGGGCTCATGGAACCCAAAGTGGCGATCCTCTCGGCAGTCGAGACGGTCACCTCCAAGCTGCGCTCTACGATCGACGCCGCCGCGCTTTGCAAGATGGCCGACCGCGGCCAGATTCGGGGCGGCCTGCTCGACGGCCCCCTCGCCTTCGACAATGCGGTCTCGCTGGTGGCGGCCAAGACCAAAGGCATCCTCTCGGCAGTGGCGGGCAATGCCGACATCCTTGTGGTGCCCGACCTCGAATCCGGCAACATGGTCGCCAAGCAACTCGAGTACCTCGGCAATGCGCTGATGGCTGGGGTGGTGCTCGGCGCACGCGTGCCCATCGTGCTCACCAGCCGCGCCGACACCGCCGAGACCCGTGCGGCCTCCTGCGCGGTTGCCCAGCTCATGGCCCACCGTAAGCGCGAGGCGATGCTCTGATGCGTGCAGCACTCGTCCTCAATGCCGGCTCGAGCAGCCTGAAGTTCGCACTGTTCGCTCTGGAGCCGACGCTGGCGGAAGAGCCCGCGCTCTGGGGTCAGATAGAAGGTATCGGCGACGCACCCGAATTGAGCGCGCGAACCGCCGGTGGCGAGCGCTTCAGCGAAACGATCGAGGTTGCCGGCGGACAGACCGAGCAGCACCGGGAATCGCTCAACCATCTCCTCGGCTGGCTGTCGGGCCACCATCCCGATCTCGACATCGTCGCGGCCGGTCATCGCGTGGTCCATGGCGGCGAGCTATACAGCGCCCCGGTACGTCTGGATGAAGCAGTCCTCGCCGAGCTCGACCGCTTCGTCCCTCTGGCGCCGCTGCACCAGCCGCACAACCTGCGCGCGGTCCGGGCGGTGGCCAGCCTGATGCCGGATGTGCCGCAGGTGGCGTGCTTCGACACCGCCTTTCACCGCAGCCAGTCGCCGCTCGCCCAGGCCTTCGCCCTGCCGCGCGCGCTGTCGGCCGAAGGTATCAAACGCTATGGCTTCCACGGCTTGTCCTACGATTACGTCGCGCGCCAGTTGCCTGAAGTCATCGGTGATCGTGCGAAGGGGGCTGTGGTCATCGCCCACCTTGGCAATGGTGCATCGATGTGCGCGCTGCGCAACGGCAAGAGCATCGCCTCGACGATGGGCTTTACCGCGGTCGAGGGTCTGATGATGGGGACCCGCACCGGGAGCCTCGACCCCGGCGTGCTGCTCTTTCTGATGGAGCAGAAGGGCATGGACGCAGCGGCGCTCACACGCTTGCTGTACAAGGAATCGGGCTTGCTCGGTGTATCCGGCATCAGCCAGGATATGCGCACCCTGCTGGCCAGCGATGCCCCCGAGGCGGTCGAGGCCGTGGACCTGTTCTGCTACCGCATCGCCCGCGAACTGGGGTCGCTTGCCGCAGCAGCCGGCGGACTGGACGCGCTGGTATTCACCGGCGGCATCGGCGAACACGCCGCACCGGTTCGCGCCAAGGTCGCTGCCCTGTCAGCCTGGCTGGGCCTGTCGATCGACCAGACTGCCAACACCGAAGGTCGTGCCCGTATCGACACCGCCGACAGCCAGGTGGCGGTAGCCGTGGTGTCGACCAACGAAGAAGCGATGATCGCGCGCTACACGATGGAAGCGCTCGTGGGGTCTTGATCGCGAGCGGTGTGTTTCGCTTCGCGAAAGGTCAGGGTGGGGGCCGGGACAGCGCTCTGGTCAGTAGCATCCTGGTCATGCCACGAAGCTAGGCCTGACCCCCAAACCTGACCGCCAAACCTGACCCCCAAACAAAAGGTGCTCTCGCTGCTCGAGCGGCGCATCGGCGCTGATTGGCAGCAGCACTTCGGACACCCGCTGCTGTTGCTCGAGACGTTTGTCGACCCGCGCTGTTTCCATGGCGGGGTCTACCGTGCCGCAAACTGGCACGAACTGGGCCTCACGCGCGGCTACCGGCGCACGCGCGAGGGCTGCTCGGCCACGGCCAAGGAGGCCCCGAAGCGGGTGTTCGTGCGCCCGCTGTGCCGCGATGCCGTGGCCCGCCTGACCCATCACGATCGTGCCCGCCTGGGCCTTGCTGGAGTGACGAAGATGCAACTCAATGCCCAACAGATGCGCTCGCTGCCGCAGTGCTTCGCGACCATCGCCGATCCGCGCCGCGCGCAGGGGCGGCGTCATCGTCTGCCGGTCGTCCTCGCGATCGCGGCCGGCGCGACGCTGTGCGGCATGCACGGCTACAAGGCGATTTAGGCCTGGAACATCACTCAGAATGGCCAAAAGCACGTTGTTTCCCATCGTGGAGGGTGACCGTGCTCATGTTGTTGGCCTTCGGCATGGGCATCTGACTTGGTGGCGCTGGTCGGATATCTCGTGAACGGAATAGCTTGATAAATGATATGTCTGCACGGCATATCAGCTAGACCGGGCCGGCGCTGTCGCTGGTCGACCGTGGCGAGAATAATCGGCGCATTACGATTTGTATCCCGGCACCATGCAAACTTCGATTCCAACCCTGTTCATGCGCGGCGGCACGTCTCGCGGCCCGTTTTTC
>CAYTAY010000097.1:5591-11583 GCA_964435845.1 uncultured Azoarcus sp. | reverse complement strand
CACGTCCGGATCTGTGGGGGGCCTGGGTGCGCAAGCACCCAGGCCTACCCGACTGTGCAGCGAGTGACTCGGTGCGCGGTTCAGTGGCCCGCCGTGGGCGCAGCCTCCTTGTCGGCGTATGGGTCGTCTTCGGTGGTGTTGAACACGAATCTCCACAGTTGCATGACTGGTGCCCGGGCCGGTTCCACCTGTTCCAGCGGGACCCGCGAGGGCTGGCCGTTGAGGCGCTGACGGTGTTGCAGACGGCGCATGAGCCGGTAGGCGTCGCCGCACTCAAGCGCGAGCGCCGACGGAATCAACTCCAGCTCCCCGGCGATGCGCAGCAGCGCGATGTTGCCGAGGTTCTCGGTGAGCGCATGATGTTCATGCGCGTGACCGAGAACCAGATACTGGACGACGAACTCGACGTCGATGAGACCGCCGTGGTCATGCTTGAGGGCGAACAGCGCGCTCTTGCCTGCGTGGGCGTCACGCATGCGGCGGCGCATGGTCAGCACTTCTTCGCGCAATCGCATCGGGTCGCGTCGCTGACGCAGGATCTCACATCGAATGCGCTCGAAATCCGCACCGATGCGCCGGTCTCCAGCGGCAAACCGGGCGCGGGTCAGGGCCTGGTGCTCCCACACCCACGCCGCCTCGAGTTGGTACTTGCGGAAGGCCTCGAGCGAGGTCACCAGCAGGCCGGCGTCGCCGTTGGGGCGCAGCCGCAGATCGGTCTCGAACAGGATGCCGGCCGCAGTCCGGGTGGTCAGCCAGGTGTTGATTCGCTGGGCGAGCCGCGAATAGACCTCCATCGCTTCCGGGGCCTCGTCGTCGAACAGGAAGATAATGTCCAGATCCGATGCGTAGCCAAGCTCCTTGCCGCCCAGCTTGCCGTAGGCGATCACCGCGAATGCCGGAGTGTCGCGGTGGGTTTTCTTGATCTTTCGCCAGACCAGCGGCACGGTCAGCTCGAGAACGAGGTCTGCCAGTGCCGACAAATGGTCGGCCAGCCGTTCCACCGTAAGCTTGCCTGCGATATCCTGGGTGAGGAGGTGGAAGACTTGGGCATGATGCTGTTCGCGCATCATGTCCATCTGCCGTTCCATGTCGGGCTCCTCCGTGTCGAGCGCCGAGCTCAGCTCGGCTCGCAGGCGAGACCAGTCGGGTTCGGTCTCCAGGTTGCGGTCGTCCAGCAGTTCGTCGAGCAGTATCGGGTGACGGGTGAGATACTGCGCCGCCCAGTTCGACGCGCCCATGAGATCCGCGACCCGTTTCAGGGCCTGCGGATATTGCTGCAGCAGGGCGAGGTACGCGCCCCGACGGGAAATGGTCTCCATCAGCTCGAGGCAGCGAAACAGGGTCTGGTCCGGACTCTGGGTGGCCGCAGCCGCCTCGACCACGCGCGGCATGAGCGCGTCCAGACGGCTGCGAATGTGGTTGGGCAGTTGCTGGTAACGCGCGCTCGAGTGGATCGCGCCCAGGCGACGTGACACCGCCTCGGGATCGTCATAGCCGAGCTCGGCTATGACGGGGTCGACCTCATCAGGCGCATCGCTGGTGCTCCAGACGCGGTCCAGCTTGTGCGCTTCGTCGCTGGGGTCGCTGAATACATCATCGAAATGACGGCTGACCACACTGCGCCAGGCCTCGAGTTGCCGATGCAGGGCGTCGAAGCCCTCGAACCCGGCTGCCTGGGCGATGAGCGCCCGGTCGCGGTCCGATGCCGGCAGATCGTGGGTCTGGGCATCGTCCAGATATTGAAGGCGATGTTCGAGGTTGCGCAGGAAGACATAGGCCTCGCTCAACTCGGTGACTGCGTCGGGGGCGAGAATGCCGCGCTGAGCGAGCTCGCCCAGCACCTTCAGCGTCGGGCGGATCTGCAGTCCGGGGTCGCGTCCGCCGCGAATCAGCTGGAAGACCTGGGCGATGAATTCGATCTCGCGGATGCCGCCCGGCCCAAGCTTCACGTTGTGGGCACGATCCCGGCGGGTGACCTCGCGCCGGATCTGCGCGTGCAGATCGCGCATCGCATTGATGGCGCCGAAATCGAGGTACTTGCGGAATACGAATGGGCGGGCCACTGACTCGAGCTCACGGAAGCGCTCTCCGTAGAGCACCCGTGCCTTGATCCAGGCGTAGCGCTCCCATTCGCGACCCTGGGTGATGAAGTAGTTCTCGAGCATGTCGAAGGAGCATGCCAGCGGCCCGGAGTCGCCGTTGGGGCGCAGTCGCATATCGACACGAAACACCTGCCCCTCCTCGGTCACTTCCGATAGCGTCTTGATGATCCGCTTGCCGAGGCGCTCGAAGAATTCGAAGTTGCTGATGACCTTGTCGCCACCGGTGTCGCCGTCTTCCGGGTACACGAAGATCAGGTCGATGTCCGACGAGACATTGAGTTCCCTGCCGCCGAGCTTGCCCATGCCGATGATGAGTAGTTCCTGCGCCCAGCCGGTGGCTGACAGTGGTTTGCCGTGGCGTCGCACCAGGGCCGCGTGGGCGCTGTCATGAGCCGCCCGAATGCTCGTTTCGGCCAGCAGCGTCATGGTCTCGGTGACCTCCGCAAGATCGGCGCGACCACCGATGTCGCGAGTGATCAAATGGCACATCACCCAGATGCGCAAGCGCCGCAGGGCAGCCGGCAGCGCGTCTTCGTCGGGGGTCTGTTCGGCGAGCCAGTCGCGCATCGCGTCTGCATCGAGCGGTTTGTCGATCGACTGCTCGAGCTGGGCGATCAGCCAGCGTCGGCTCTGAAGCATCCGCTTGAGGTAGCGCGAGAAATTTGCGGCGCCGCCGACGGCTTGAGGCAATTGTAGAGAATCGAAAGACATCGGGTGTGTATCCGGTTCATTGCTAAAATGCCCGATTGGATGCGGACTCGCCATGCATACGGTGGCAACCGGCGACGCCTCGCCTGACCACGATTGTAGCCAAGTCCGCCGGCCCGTATTCGATATGGACAACACCTCTTCGCCGAACAAGCAGGCAGCGTCGTCTCCCGAGCAGCGTGCGGGCGGCGTGCTGTTTCGCGCGCTGGTCAACATCGGCGTGCTGCTTGGCTTCGCGCTGCTGCTGTCGTTGCTGCTGCTGCGCGAGGTCGTGATCCCGCGAGCCCAGGATTACGTGCCCCATCTCGAATCGGTGCTCGAGCGCAATATCGGTGCGCCCGTCCGTATCGAACAATTGTCCGCCGACTGGCAAGGATTCCGTCCGCGTCTGCATGTTCGCGGCATGCGTGTCATCGGTGCGCAGGGCGAAACCGTGCTGGGTTTCGACGAGGTCGATGCCACGCTGGCTTGGTCGTCGCTTGCGATGTGGCAACCCCATTTCCACCGCCTGATCATCCATTCCCCGCGGCTCGCGTTGCACCGTGAGGTCGAT
This sequence comes from uncultured Azoarcus sp., assembly GCA_964435845.1. Classification (GTDB taxonomy): domain Bacteria; phylum Pseudomonadota; class Gammaproteobacteria; order Burkholderiales; family Rhodocyclaceae; genus Azoarcus_F. The sequence goes on along the minus strand of CAYTAY010000097.1, from coordinate 8,220 downwards.
GGGCGGGTGAGGGTGGGCGACATAGGCCTTCAGCGCCCGCAAGTGGCCGAAGAAACCCGTGCGGTGAGTGCGCTGCTCGCATGGGTGCTGGCACAGCGTGAGGTGTTGATGCTGGGAGCCAGTGTGCAATGGCTGGACTGGTCACGGGCCGCGGTGCCGCTGGCGGTCGAAGCGGTGGACTTTCGTCTGGCCTACGAGTTTGGTCGCCATCGCTTCGGTGTGCGCACCGCGGCCCTGGGCGGTTTGTGGCAGGAGCTCGAATTGCGCGGAGACCTCGACCGTCCCGACGCCTTCGATCGCGAGACCTGGAACGGTCAGCTCTACGTAGCAATCGATGAGCTGGATTTCACCGCGGCTCAATTCTGGCTGAACCTGCCCGAGCTGCCCGGTGGCTACGGCAATCTGCGCGCCTGGCTGGATCTCCGCAACGGGGCGATACAGGCCGCCACGCTCGACGTAGCGCTCACCGAGCTTGCTCTTCGCGTTGATCCGGCGCTGCCGCGATTCGAGGCGACTGATATCGAAGGCCGGGTCAGCCTATTGTTGCTGGATCGTTTCTCGCTTTCCCTGAGCGGATTCGCTTTCACACCGGTCGAGGGCGACCGCGTAGGCCCGCTGGATCTGGAACTGGCCGCAGATGGCGCGGTGGGGCAGATGGCGCGCGGAGCACGGCTGTCTTTTGATCGTGTCGATCTCGCGCAGCTTGGGCGGCTGGCAAGCTATCTGCCGTTGTCGCCAGCAGTGCGCGAACTCATCGAGCAGGCCGCGCTTTCCGGTGTCGTCCGGGACTTCCGGATGGATTGGCGCGCGGGGCGCGCTGCTATCGACCATTGGCAGCTGCGCGCCGCCTTGGACGATTTCTCCTCGCAGCCGGTCGGGCGCCTGCCCGGCGTTACCGGTTTATCGGGCATGGTCGACGGCGACCGTGACCGAGGAAGGTTCCGGATCGCGACCAAGGAGGCCGCAATATCGCTGCCGGCTGTTTTCCTCGACCCGGACATACCCCTGGAGCAGGCCTCGGGTGAGGGCAGCTGGGCTTACCGGGATGGTCATTACGAGATTTCGGTGGATGAGCTGCGTTTTGGCAACCAGGACGTCGCCGGCACCCTGTCGGGCACTTACCGACTCGGGGTGGGGCGACGGGGCGCTATCGACCTCGTTGCGCGCCTTGTCCGTGCCGATGCCGCCGCAGTGCCACGCTACCTGCCGCTGGTGCTGAACCCCGCGGCCAGAAACTGGCTGACATCGGCGCTTGACAGCGGCAGCATCGAGGATGTGCGACTGCAGTTGCGTGGGGAGCTCGACAATTTCCCGTTCGATGACCCGGAGCAGGGGCTGTTTCTTGTTACCGCGCGGGTGGCCGGGGTTGGTCTTGACTATGCGCAGGGCTGGCCGGCCATCAATGACATCGATGGCCGGCTGCGCTTCGAAGGCCGTGGCATGCGCACCGAGGTAGAGCGTGCGAGCCTGCTCGGCGTCACGCTTGGCGATGTGCTCGCCGAGATTCCGGCGTTTGACGCCGAGGGTGGTGAGCTGCTCAGCGTCAGCGGACAGGCGCGCGGGGCAACCGCGGATTTCCTCCGATTCATCTCACAGAGCCCGGTTCGCGGCGTTGCCGGCGCCTTCATCGATGGCATCCGGGCCAGCGGCAGCGGTCAGCTCGACCTGGAGCTGGGCTTGCCGATTCGCAACCTGTCGGCGGCTCGGGTCAATGGTGAATACGGTTTTAGTGGCAATCGCTTGAATCTCCACGAGGGCTTGCCGGAAGTGACCGAAGCGCGGGGTCGGGTGCGCTTTTCTGAGCGCGGCTTCGACATTCCCGAGGCCAGCGGCAGAATGTTGGGCGAGGCCTTGAGAGTGCGTGCCAGCACCAGCGAGGGGGGGCGCACGCGTTTCCGTGCCGAGGGTGGCGCGACGGTGCGTGGCCTGCGAGAGCACCAGGACTGGCCATGGCTGGTTCATCTTTCGGGGGGGACTGCCTGGAGGGCAGACATCGATTTGGTCAAGACGGGTGTCGATCTGCGTGTCGAGACCTCGTTGGAGGGTGTGTCGTCCAGCCTGCCGCAGCCGCTGAACAAGCGGGCGGCCGAACCCTGGCCGAGTGTTTTCGAGATGCAGCTACGCGAGCGCGGCGCGACCCGGACCATAGCACTCGATCTTGGTGGCCGCGGATCGTTGGGGTTTGTGCTCTCCGGCCAGGGTGACGCGATGCGGCTCAGCCGCGGCGGGGTGGCGTGGGGCAGGGCGCTTGACGAGATCGATGCCGGCATCAAGATCACCGCCGCGTTCGATGTGCTCGATGCCGACGCCTGGCGGCGAGCGGTGCCCAACGGCAATGGCGCGGCCCAGGGCTGGTTTGCAGCCCTGCTCGCGCAGGGGGCGGTCGATGCCTCGGTCGGGCGTTTGACGTTGTTCGGCCAGGAATTCCGCAATGCAGAGCTTGGTGCATTCTTTGATCCGGGTGGCTGGCGGGGGCGTGTCGCCAGCGATCGAATCGCAGGCAGTTTCGACTGGCGCACCGCCGATGGCGGCGTGCTCGCGCTGCGGTTGGGCCGGCTCGCGATTGGCGAGGCCGACGAGCGTGCCCCGGCTGCTGTGCCGCACGACGACGCCACCGAACCGCTGCGCC
>CAYTAY010000097.1:0-5550 GCA_964435845.1 uncultured Azoarcus sp. | reverse complement strand
TGATTTCATTCTCCGGGGGCGCAGCCTCGGTCGGCTGGTGCTGGAGGCGACCAACGACAACCCGTTCTGGCGTCTCGACCGCCTCGAGATTACCAATGATACGGATCGGCTGCGCGGATCGGGGCGCTGGCTGACCGGCAGCGATCTGCTGACCGAACTGGATTTTCGCCTCGACTCCAGCGATGTCGGTACGCTCCTCGGGCGGGTGGGTTACCCGAACGTGGTCAGTCGTGGTCGCGCCAATCTCGAGGGCGGGGTCAGCTGGCAGGGCACGCCCCTGCGACTCCATTATCCGTCTCTTTCGGGCGCATTCGACCTTGAGGTGGCCGATGGCCAGTTCCGCCAACTTGCACCCGGGATGGGGCGGCTGCTTGGCGTGCTGAGCCTGCAGGCCCTGCCACGGCGCCTGGCGCTCGATTTTCGTGATGTGTTCAGCGAAGGTTTCGCCTTCGAAAGCGTTTCCGGTAGCATTGCGATGGATCGTGGGGTGATGGCCACCGAAGACCTGCGGATCTCGGGTCCGGCGGCCAAGGTCTGGGTCAGCGGCAAGGCGGATATCAATCGCGAATCCCAGGATCTGCGTGTCATCGTGCAGCCCACGCTCAGCGAATCGGTTGCGCTCGGCGCAGCCGCGGGCTTGATCAATCCGGTGGCCGGTGTCGTGGCGCTGCTCGCACAGCGGGTCATGGCCGACCCGATCGAACGCATGTTCGCCTATACCTACGAAGTCACCGGTACCTGGGCGGACCCCCGGGTGGAAAAGCTGAGCGGTACGGCGCGAGAGAGCACAAAGGAGCCAGTTCAATGACGCAGCAAGCTGGGAATGTCGTCGGCGGTCGAATCGCCGCGGTACAAATGGTGTCCGGGCCCGATGTCGGGCCGAATCTCGAGCTGGCTGCCCGCCTCGTCGCCGAGGCCGCGGACAGCGGGGCGAAGCTCGTCGCGCTGCCCGAGTATTTTGCGATCATCAGTGGCGACGAGCGCGCCAAAGTCGCTATCCGCGAGCGTGACGGCGACGGTCGGTTGCAGCTCTTCCTGCGCGAGACCGCCAGCCGTCACGGTATCTGGCTGGTTGGCGGCACGGTACCGCTGGTTGCCGAGGCCGATGGCAAGGTCCGCAACACGACCCTGGTGTACGCCCCGGACGGAGAGCGGGCTGCCCGTTATGACAAGATCCATCTGTTTGGCTTCTCGCGTGGTGAAGAGCACTACGACGAAGCCGAGACCATCGAGCCAGGCGACACCGTGGTGACCTTCGATTCGGTGGTCGGCCGGGTGGGGCTATCGGTTTGTTACGACCTGAGGTTTCCCGAACTTTATCGGGCCATGGGCCCGGTAGATCTGATTCTCGTGCCATCGGCCTTTACATTCACCACTGGCAAAGCGCACTGGGAAGTGTTGCTGCGTACCCGGGCGATCGAGAATCAGTGCTATGTGATGGCACCGGCCCAGGGCGGGCGCCACCCCAGCGGGAGGGTGACCTGGGGCCACAGCATGATCGTTGACCCCTGGGGCGAGATCCTGGCCTGTCGTGAGGAAGGGGCGGGTGTGGTCGCGGGGCAACTCGAGCCGGAGCGCATTGCCACGGTGCGCGAGAACCTGCCCGCGTTGCGTCACCGCTGCCTGTGAGCCGACACCGGCAATGATCGTTTTCGCGTGCCGCTTGTCCCAAGAGCGTTCGCTTGTTCACTGGAAGAAAGCATGACTTATCAGACCGACCCTCTCGAAATCGCCGATCGTTATCTGCTTGGCCCCAATCAGCTTGGCCATGCCGAGATCGAACGGGTTTTCGGCAGCTTGTTGCACCATCGGCTCGACTACGCAGATCTGTATTTTCAGTATCACCGGGCCGAGGCCTGGAGTCTGGAAGAGGGCATCGTCAAGTCCGGCAGTTTCAATATCGAGCAGGGTGTCGGTGTGCGTGCGGTCTCTGGTGACAAGACCGCTTTCGCCTATTCCGACGATATCTCCCTGCCAGCGCTGACCGCGGCAGCCGAGGCGACCCGAGCGATTGCCGGCGCCGGTGGCGAGGGCAAGACGGCAGCGACTTCGCGCCGTCTCGGTGACAAGGCGTTGTATCGCGCCGATGATCCGCTGGGGTCGCTCGACGATGCCGCGAAGGTCGCGTTGCTCGAGCGCCTCGAAGGCTTCGCGCGCGCCGAGGACCCTCGGGTGACCCAGGTCATGGCCCATGTCGCCGGTACCTGGGAGGTCGTGCTGGTCGCGCGCAGCGATGGCCGGCTTGCTGCCGATGTCAGGCCCTTGGTGCGGGTGTCGCTGTCGGTCATCATGGAGGAGAACGGCCGCCGCGAGCAGGGTAGTGCCGGCGGTGGTGGGCGCTTTGACTACGCCTGGTTTGACGACGAACGTCTGCACGAATACGCCAGAGCGGCGGTGCATCAGGCGCGAGTCAATCTCGGCGCCGGGCCGGCTCCGGCCGGAACGATGACCGTCGTGCTCGGGCCGGGCTGGCCGGGCATTCTGTTGCACGAAGCCATCGGCCACGGGCTGGAGGGCGATTTCAACCGCAAGGGCAGTTCGGCGTTCTCCGGCCGGGTCGGCCAGCGGGTCGCGGCGCCCGGGGTCACCGTGGTCGACGATGGCACCATCGCGGATCGCCGCGGCTCGCTGACCATTGATGACGAGGGCAACCCCACCGAGTGCACGGTGCTGATCGAGGATGGCGTGCTCGCCGGTTACATGCAGGACATCATGAACGCGCGCCTGATGGGCGTGGCGCCGACCGGCAACGGCAGGCGCGAATCCTATGCGCATCTGCCGATGCCGCGGATGACCAACACCTGCATGCTCAACGGTGGGCATGACCCGGAGGAAATCCTGCGCTCGGTGAAGAAGGGTCTGTATGCGGTGAACTTCGGCGGCGGTCAGGTCGATATCACCTCGGGCAAGTTCGTTTTTTCGACCTCCGAGGCCTATCTCATCGAGGACGGCCGCGTGACCCGCCCGGTCAAGGGCGCGACCCTGATCGGCAATGGCCCGGACGCGCTGACGAGGGTATCGATGATCGGCAACGACATGTCGCTGGACCCAGGTGTGGGCACGTGCGGTAAAGAGGGGCAGAGCGTACCGGTGGGCGTCGGGCAGCCGACCCTGCGCATCGACGGCCTGACCGTAGGCGGTACTGCATAAGCACCAACGGGATGGCGCTGGAGCTACGCCAGGGATTATGCTGCTGAGGTTATCTGAGCTGTCCGGGGCTTGTTTGTAAAGATATCTTTCCCCTTGCGCGGAAATAGGCGGCAAGGGCGTACACTGTGCAATTCATTGTCGTACCGAATCAACCTGGGCCGTTGCGGCGACCGGCGGTGACGCGTGCCCTCAGGATGTTTGCCAGGAGAAATCATGTTCAACAAGCCCAATCTCTTTCCCAAGACCAACGAACCTCAGGCGCTGCGCAGCGGCCGGCCCGCGGGCGCCCAAACGGGTGCGGGCGGCGGGCTGGGTGAGACGGGCGGCGTGTCCCGCGAAACCGGCAGCATGCTGCCCTCGAGTTTTGGCGCCGGCAGCGCCCTGGCCAGTACCTCCCGTCGTGAAGAGGCGGACAGGTCCGGCGAGAGCCGGCTTATCGTCGGCCCGGGCGTCAAGCTCAAGGGCGCGGAGATTCTCGACTGCGACACCCTGGTGGTCGAGGGGCGGGTCGAGGCGACGATGGACAGCCGCATGCTGCGCATCGCCGAGAATGGTTCCTACTCGGGCACGGTCAGTATCGATGTGGCCGAGATCAACGGGACTTTCGACGGTGAGCTCACTGCGCGCAGTCAATTGATCATCCATGCCACTGGCAAAGTAAGCGGCAAGGTCCGCTATGGCAAGATCTTCATCGAAGAGGGTGGCCAGATCTCGGGCGACATCCGCGCACTGGACGCCGGCGATACCGAGCGTCGGGCCAGAGCCGCCTCGCCCTCGGCGGCAAAGCCGGAATCCGCCGAAAACAAGGCCGAAGCCAACGCCTGATCGCGGTCGTGCCCGGTCTCATCGCAGGGTGACCACCGGGATGGCCTTGAGTGCGCTCGGCCCGGCCTGCTCGAGGATCTCGGCGGGCCTCGCGTCGGCAAGCGCCGGCGCGAGGCCCAGGCGCCGAGCGAGTTCCGCTTCCTGTTTCAGCACCCGGGCAAGACGCAGGCTTTGGGACATCGAGAACAGCTTGCACTGGGTGCTCGACCAACCCGAGGTGATCGAGTGCTACAGCACCACTGGCGACGCGGACTACATCCTCAAGGTCGTCGTCGAGGGCATGAAGGCCTGCGACCGCTTTCTCCGCCAACGCATCTTCACGCTGCCCGGCGTAGCGAAGGTGAGAACCGCGGTCGTACTGCGAGAGGCCAAGTACGACACTGCGCTGCCAGTGGGAGTGGCCTGAGCGCACAGGCAACTGGATGCGAGCCGGTCAGTTGGGGGTGCGTGCATCTGTGTGCTCGTCGGCTGCGAGTTGCAGCATCGGATAGCTCCAATTGCCTTCCCACGCGGTGCGCACCAGATTCGGGTAGGTCGCGCGGCCGAGACTGCCGTTGTAGCGGCCCAGGGCGCGGAAGAGGTCGCCTTTCTCGATGTCCAGGTAGTGGCGAAGGATGATGGTGCCGTAGCGCAGGTTCGTGCGCATATGGAACAGGTTGTCGTCGGGGCGGCCGATGACATCGACCCAGAACGGCATGATCTGCATGTAGCCACGTGCGCCCGCGCTGGAGATCGCGTATTTGCGGAACGCGCTCTCCACCTGGATGACCGCCAAAACCAGTTGGGGGTCCAGCCCGGCGCGGGTGGCCTCGTAGTGGATAGTGACCAGCAACTCTTCGCGGTAGCGCACGTCCGGCACCCAGCGGCGCATGCGCTCGGACATCGTGGCGAGCCAGCGCTCGCGCTCGGCCTCGTCCTCGATCAACAGTTCCGGCACACCGCGATCACTGACCGCGGCGGAGAGCGTCGCACGGACGCTCGCCGACATGTGCTCGTACTGCTGCGGCCCGGCCGCCGCGGGCGACGCAAGCGCGCCGCCGATGGCCAGCACCAGAATGGCTGCCAAGCGACGTGGGGTGCGGCCGGGCATCATGGTGTCAGCTCGCGGGCTTGAGCTTGCCGACGATGAAGTCGCGCGCTTGGGCCAGCGGAATCTGCACGGCCTCGGTCTCGCGGCGGCCCTGGTATTCGATGAGTCCGTCCTTGAGGCCACGGTCACCGACGACGACCCGGTGGGGTACGCCTATGAGTTCCCAGTCGGCGAACATCACCCCCGGTCGCTCGTTGCGGTCATCGAGGATGACATCGACGCCTGCCGCCACCAACGAGTCGTAGAGCAGGGTGGTCTGCTCGCGCACCGCGTCCGATTTGCCCAGGCCTACCGGGCACAGCACGAGTTCGAAGGGCGCGATGGCTTGGGGCCAGATGATGCCACGCGCATCGTTGTTCTGTTCGATGGCAGCGCCGAGGATACGGGTCACACCGATGCCGTAGCAGCCCATTTCCATGTGCTGCTCGCGGCCGTTCTCGTCGAGGAAGCGGCAGCCCATCGCTTCGGAGTACTTGGTGCGCAGC
>CAYTAY010000096.1:0-11591 GCA_964435845.1 uncultured Azoarcus sp. | reverse complement strand
ACGGATGAAAACCCTGATGTCTCGGCGTCCGGGGCGTTGATAACATCTGCAGGCCATCCTGCCTGCAGCGGAGTACACCGATGTCGCAAACGCTGATCGACCGACCCCGAGTCGGCCTGTTCGCCACCTGCCTGATGAACGTCTTCCGGCCCACAGTCGGTTTTGCTGCGGCAAAGCTGCTCGAAGACGCCGGTTGCAGCGTGGAGGTGCCGGCCAGCCAGACCTGTTGCGGTCAGCCCGGTTACAACAGCGGCGATTTCGACGCCGCCCGGGCACTTGCCCGGCAGGTCATCGAAGCCTTCGAGGACTACGACTATGTGGTCGGCCCGTCGGGTTCGTGCATGGCGACGATTCGCCACGACTACCCCGAAATGCTGGCCGACGACCCGGACTGGGCGCCACGAGCGCGGGCCCTGGCCGAGAAAAGCTTCGAGCTGGTGTCTTTTCTGCATGACGTCCGTGGCATGGAGCGTACCGGCGCGACCTACAGGGGCAAGGTCACCTATCACGACTCCTGTTCCGGCCTGCGCAGCCTGGGCATCAAGGGGCAGCCGCGCGCCATGCTCGCCCATGTCGACGGCCTGCATCTCAAGGAAATGCAGGACACCGAGGTGTGCTGCGGCTTCGGCGGCACCTTCTGCGTCAAGTACCCCGAGATCTCCGAGAAGATGGTCGAGGACAAGGTGCGCAACGTCATCGCCTCCGGCGCCGACACCCTGCTCGGGGGCGACCTCGGTTGCCTGATGAACATCGCCGGACGGCTTTCCCGCATCAACGCCCCGGTCAAGGTCTATCACACCGCCGAGGTGCTCGCCGGCATGGCAGACGGCCCCGCGCTGGGTCAGGCCAAAAAGGAGGCACGCTGATGGAAATGCGCTCTCGGGAATTCAAGTCGCGCGCGGTCTACTACATCCACGACGGCGCGCTGCAAAAGGCCATGGGCAGGCTGCGCGACGGCTTTGTCGCCAAGCGCACCCAGCAGGCTGCCGAGTTGCCAGAGTTCGAGGCTTTGCGTGAAGAGGCCAAGAACCTCAAGAACCACACTCTGGATCACCTCGACCACTATCTCACCCGTTACGAGGCCGCAGTGAAGGCGTCCGGTGGGCATGTGCACTGGGCGCGGGACGCAGCCGAGGCGCGCGAGATCATCCTCGGCATCTGCCAGCGGGTAAAGGCCAGGACGGTGACCAAGGGCAAGTCCATGGTGTCCGAGGAGATCGGGCTGAACGAGGCACTGATCGACAACGGCATGGAGGTGGTCGAGACCGACCTCGGCGAATACATCATCCAGCTCGCCGGCGAACCGCCCTCCCACATCATCGCCCCGGCGGTGCACAAGACCAAGGACCAGGTCTCTGATCTCTTCGAGGCGGCGCACGGCACCGAGCGCAAGACCACCGTACCCGATCTGGTCAACGAAGCCCGCCAGGTGCTGCGCGAGAAATACTTCCGCGCTGACGTCGGCATCACCGGTGGCAATTATCTGGTGGCCGAGACCGGCTCGTCGGTCATCGTCACCAACGAGGGCAACGGCGACCTCACCCAGACGCTCGCCAAGGTGCACATCGTCACCTCCGGTATCGAGCGCGTCGTACCAAGGCTGGACGATGTGACGCTGTTCCTGCGCCTGCTCGCGCGCAGCGCGACCGGTCAGGAAACCGAAACCTATACCACCTTCTCCACCGGTCCGCGCCGCGCCGACGACAAGGACGGCCCCGAGGAATACCACGTGGTGCTGGTCGACAATGGTCGCTCGAAAATGCTTGGCGGGCGCTTCCGCGAGATGCTGCGCTGCATCCGCTGCGGCGCCTGCATGAATCACTGCCCGGTGTACGGCTCCGTCGGCGGCCATGCCTACGGCTGGGTATATCCCGGGCCGATGGGCTCGGTACTGACCCCGTTGATCAAGGGCCTGGACAACGCCTACGACCTGCCCAATGCCTGCACCCTGAACGGTCGCTGTGGCTCGGTGTGCCCGGTCAAGATCCCGCTGCCGGACCTGCTTCGCGAGTTGCGCCACATGCAGCACCGCCAGAAACTCACCCCGGCGATTCAGCGCCATGCGCTCAGTGCCTGGCACTTCGCGGCGACGCGGCCCAAGCTTTATCACTTCGGCGAACGGGTCGCCGCGCGCATTCTCGCGTTCGTCGGCCGAAAGAAAGGTCGGTTGCGCAAGCTGCCGCTCGCCTCTGGCTGGACCGACGCGCGTGACCTGCCGGCACCGGCCGGCAAGACCTTTCTCGAACAATGGCAGAAGCAAAGGGGCGGCCAATGAGCACCGCACGCGAAGAGATCCTCGGCGCCATCCGCGGTGCCCTTGGTCGCGGCTCACTGGATGAGGTCACCCGCGCAAGGCTGGATGCGGTGGAGCACGCCCACCTGCGACCCGCCTTCGACGGCGATCTCGTCGAACGCTTCACTCGAAAATTCGAGAGCCGTGCCGGCACCGTGACCCGGGTCGCAAAGCTCTCGGACGTACCCAAGGCGGTCGAAGCCCATCGCAAACAATGGAGTCTTCCCAAGCGTGCCGCCGTCGGCGCAACGCTCCAAAAGCTGAAGTGGCCCGCCGGCTGGGAGATCCACCACGAAGCTGCCGCGATCGAAGAGGTGTTGTCGGTTTCGCTGGCGGTCTGCGGCATCGCGGAGACCGGCAGCCTGCTGTTCGCCTCCGGCCCCGACAGCCCCACCACCCACAACTTCGTACCGGACGATCAGGTCGCGGTGCTGCCGGTCGAACACATCGTCAAGTGGTTCGAGAACGCCTGGCCGATTCTCCGCCAGAGGGAGGACGGCATGCCGCGCGCCACCAACATCGTCTCCGGCCCGTCGCGCACTGCGGACGTGGAACAGACCGTGCAGCTCGGCGCCCACGGACCGCGGCGGGTGCATGTGGTACTGGTGGGCTGAGCCAGCAACAGCGAAGCGTTTCAGCGATTGCCGGCTGGAGGACCGACGGCTCGCATTGCGTCCAGGGCTCCCCCGTCGAATCTGTAGGCAGCGCCAAATCCCATGACGAAACGTCCGTCCAGCGGCCTCAAGCAATAGGCGCGGAAGTCGCTGAGTTGCTCGAGGGTTTTCGCGACCGCACCGAAACGTCGATGCAGCGCGTCGAACACCTCGCACCGCGCCTCGGGTTCGACAAGCGCCTCCACCTCGCAGCGAAAACTCAGGCGCTGGCGAGCGAAGGGCTGGCGGGTCTGCTGTTCATCCTCGAGCAGCATCACCGAGACGATCCCGCCTCGCGCCAGGCTCGCACCATGCGCCGCCAGGCCACTGACGGCAATCAGGAAGTCCTCGCCGTCGCGGGCGAATGGGCAGGTGCTGACCAGCGGTTCGCCCTGGTCGTCGATGCTGGCGAGCACCAAACTGTGGCGGCTTTCCAGCAGATGCGCCGCCGCCAGTCGTGCGCGCGTGACTGGGTCGTCTTCCGCTGGAGTTGACGCTTGATCGGACATGGGCTGATCGGGTTCGGTTGGTCGGAAACGGTACGGTACAACATGTTGCTCAAACCTTGCGCACGATCAGCCCCCGGGTTCGGACACTCGAAGCCGACCTTGCTTCACGATCTCGCGCGCCACGTCGAGATACGCGCGGCCATGCTGCTTCACCGCCTCTGCGTCCATGCGCTCCGAGGCCTGATGCAACTCTTCGAGGGTTTCGGCCAGATGGGCATAGCCCTGCCAGGACTGGCTCATGGATTTTCTGCCATGGACCACTTCCGCCCGGTACGTCGCGCGTTACGGGGGCCGCAAGGGCGTTCGCACACTGACTTGCGAGAGAGCAGTTCCGGGTCATGGCTCTCGCTCAACTGACCCACCGCGAGAGCCCGCGCAATATCGAAGTGTGTCTGCCCCATTGCCTTAACACCTTCCAAGCGCTACGCTCGAGAGGCATCCCGGAGGATCGGGGGGTGTGTGCTGGCACAGTCCGGTGCCGGTTTCCACAAACCACTGACTATGACGCCATGAATGCCCCTGATAATCCCCTTACAAAAGAGCAGATCGCGCAGTTCGCGCAACGCATCGGCGCACGCAAAAGCCTGTTGCTGAGTGAAATCCGGCAGGTGCTCGCACGCTCCAGAACCGAGCACATTGTCGACCTCATCGGCGGTTCGGGCGATTCCGGCGATGTGGCGGCAGCATCCCTGATCCGCGATGTCACTGAGGCCGAGATCATCCGCGACATAGGAGAGGTGCGTGATATCGCTGCGGCGGAGGACCGCATCGCAGCCGGGACCTACGGCCTGTGCACCGACTGTGGGCAGGCTATCCGGTACAAACGACTGGATGCGTATCCGACCGCCAAGCGCTGCTTTGCATGTCAGGTGCGCCGCGAGAAACTGCAGGCGCCGTCACCCTACACGGGCCGATGATCATCGAGGTGGGATAGGCTCTGTTCGTGGGGCCATCGCCAGATAACTCCATTCCCAGTGCGCCGGGCTCATCGTTGCATTGTCAAGCGATCGCCCAAAGGCTCGTCTTCAGCAAACCACGGAGAGGTCATGCACACGAACGGAAAAGCAATCATTGAAACGGAGAGGCTCCCGATAAAGCTGTGGCTGGAAGAGGGCCAGGTGGATGAGGGGGCGCTGGAGCAGGCGCGAAACCTGGCAAACCTTCCATTCGCCTTCAAGCACATCGCCATCATGCCCGACACCCACCAAGGCTACGGTATGCCGATCGGGGCCATCCTGGCCACCCAGGGCGCCATCGTACCCAACGCCGTCGGTGTGGATATCGGCTGCGGCATGTGCTCCTTGCGGACCAATCTGACCGATGTCGCAACCACGGATCTGAAGGCCATCATGGGCATCATCCGCGACACCGTCCCGGTGGGCTTCAATCACCACAAAACACGTCAGGACGAAGCGTGGATGCCCGGGAGAAAGGGCGAGCTGCCCATCGTCGAACAAGAGTACGAAAGCGCCCTCTTCCAGATCGGCACATTGGGCAGCGGCAACCATTTCATCGAAATACAGAAAGGATCGGATGGCTATATCTGGATCATGATCCACTCCGGCTCGCGCAACATCGGTTTCACAGTGGCCAATCATTACGATGACGTGGCCAAACAATTGAACCAGGCGGCCGGCGAGGATGTATCCCAGGACTTGGCATATATCCCGGAATCCTCTGACTATTTTGAGCTGTATTGGAATGAAATGAACTACTGCCTCGAATTTGCCCTGGCCAGCAGAAAGCTGATGATGGAGCGGGCGAAGTCGGCATTCAGAGAAGTTCTGCCCGAGGTCGAGTTTGCGGATTTCATCAACAAGCCACACAACTTCGCCGCCGAGGAGGAGCATTTCGGCGAGACGGTCATCGTGCATCGAAAAGGCGCGACGCGGGCCCGCAAAGGGGAATGGGGCATGATCCCCGGCTCCCAGGGCACGCGGTCTTTTCTCGTCAAGGGTAAAGGAGAGGCGCAGTCCTTCGAATCGTGCGCCCATGGTGCCGGCAGAATCATGAGCCGGGCGAAGGCCCGCAAGACACTGGACTTGAAAGAAGAGATAAAGGCCCTCAAGGAACGCGGCATCTTACACGCCATCCGCCACCGGGAGGATCTGGATGAGGCACCAGGGTCGTACAAGGACATCGATGAGGTGATGAGAAACCAGCTTGACCTGGTCGATGTGCAAATCGAGTTGCAACCCCTGGCCGTCATCAAGGGATAAGCCCCCGCGCACCCGAATGAGGGCAGGCCATGGGTACTCCCGCTGGAGTTGGCGCTTGATCGGACATGGGCTGATCGGGTTCGGTTGGTCGGAAACGGCACGGTACAACCTGTTGCTCAAACCTTGCGCACGATCAGCCCCCGGGTTCGGACACTCGAAGCCGACCTTGCTTCACGATCTCGCGCGCCACGTCGAGATACGCGCGGCCATGCTGCTTCACCGCCTCTGCGTCCATGCGCTCCGAGGCCTGATGCAACTCTTCGAGGGTTTCGGCCAGTTCGGCTAGCTCTTCGCTGATTTTTTCCAATGCGTTCTCGAGCGTGTAGGTCAGCTCGTGGATGTCGTGCATCGCATCGTGGTCCACCTCGCGGGAAAGAATGGCCTCGAGCCTGGTGTTGTACTCGGAGAAATTCCCAACCGCCTGCGGAAGGGTTTCGGCAGGCAGACCTTTGTGATGCTCGTAACGCTCATCGCTTGCAACGGCCGGCACCATGTGAGCAAAAGCGCAGACACCGATGATGATCAGGGATTTCTTCATGCTTGATTCCTTGCTGCAGGGGGTTTGGCGCTCGGTGCGCTGATACTGGCGTGTGCTTCTATTCCAAGTTGTGCGTCAGTCTCCCCTGTATTTTCCGGTACACCATTGATGAATGTCAAATACCAATCATTATCAGTTGCGATTATAATTCGCTACTCGGGCAAGCCAGCCATCGCGAGCCAGCCCCCCATGAGCACTAAGGAAACCTCTGATGCACTTGCGACCAATCGCCCTGGCCTGCCTTGCTCTGGCCTCCCCCTCTCTTCTCGCAGACACCGTGCTCGGCGAAGTCAGCGTCACTGCCAAAGGCTATGCAGCCGACGAACTCCAGACACCTGCGGCAACCCTGTCGCTTGATCGCGACGCACTGTTGCGCCTCGGCGCGAACAATGTCGGCGAGGCATTGCGCGGCCAACCCGGTGTCGCGGTCGCCAACGACAGCGCGCAGGGCCAGAATCCGGTCATCCGCGGCCTCAAGCGCGAAAGCGTGGTACTGCTGGTCGACGGCATACGCCTCAACTCCGCCCAACCGGCCGGGGCGATCGCCTCGTTCATGAGCCTGGGCCTGGCCGAGCGTGTGGAGGTGGTCAAGGGGCCGGCCTCGGTGCTCTACGGCAGCGGCGCGCTCGGTGGTGCGGTCAACGTGCTGTTGCCCCAGGCACGCTTCGAACCCGGCGCAGGCTTCGATGTTGCGACTTCGTTCGACAGCGCGAGCCAAGGCGTGCGCGCGACCGGCGTGGGCAATTTCGCCAACGAAGACCACGCGCTGATGGTCGGCGCTTCGCTCGCCCGCATCGGCGACTACCGCAGCCCGGAAGGCAAGGTGCGGCGCACCGGCTACGATTCGGACAGCATCATCGGCCAGTACCGTTACCGCATCGACGCATCGAACGAACTGCGACTGTCGCTGCAGCAGCATGTGGATGAGGATGTCTGGTATCCGGGCTCGAGCCGCGGCCACATCAACCCGAACATTTCGCGTGCCACGGTCTACTCTCCAAAGCAGACCCGCAAGCTCTACGAGGTCGGCTACGCGCATCGCGGATCGGGCGACAACCCGGTCAACCTCGACGTCCGCGCCTACCGCCAACAAATGGAGCGGCAGATCTTCTCGCGCGCTTTGAATAACGCGGGCGTAGATATCGGCGATATCGCCCGTACCCGCGTCAGTTTCGATACCGATGGCGCGGACGTTCGTGCCGACTGGCTCGCGCACCCGCAGCATCTGCTGTCGTTCGGCGTCAACACCTGGCGCATGGAGGCATCGCCCGAGCGACTGCTGCGCGTCCCGCCACATCAGGCGACTGCGCCCATGATTCTCAACCCCCCCTTCAGCAAGGGCCGAATCGACGCCCTCGGTTTCTATCTTCAGGACGACATGATGTTCGGCGCGCTGAACATCCTCGCCGGCATCCGCCACGACACGGTCAAGGGTCGCGCAGCTTCGGTGGCGAGTCCGGCTCCCGGCAGCCCCCGCCGTACCGAAGGGCTCTCGCGGACGGACCGCATGTGGTCCGGCTCGCTTGCCGCAATCTACGAGGTCTCGCCGCTGGTCCGCCCGTATGTCAACCTGTCACGCGGCGTTCGCGCCGGCGAGATGCGCGAGCGCTTCGAGGCCTCGCCGCGCGGTGACGGTTTCTTTTACGCCGGCAACCCGCAGATCAAGCCGGAGACCGCCACCCAGTTCGAGCTCGGCCTGAAGGGTGCGAGCGCCGACCTCGAGTACGCGGTTGCGGCCTACCGCACACGGATAGAGGACTACATCACTGGCCTGGACATCTCCGGCACCCCCACCGCCGGCCCAACCTGCGGACCAAATGCCGCTGCCTGCAAACAGACCATCAACCTCGGCGAAGCCCGTCTGACTGGCATCGAAGGACATGTACGCTGGCAGTTCCACAGCGAGCAATGGCTCTCTGCTGCCTATTCGCGCATCCGGGGCGACAACCGCGACCTGCGTGAGCCGTTGTTCCAGACGCCGGCCGACGAGCTGAGCCTCGGCTGGGAAGGCCGTATTGCCCCGCAATGGCAGGCCGACGCGACGCTGCGCCTGGTCCGCAAGCAGGACCGTGTCGCAACCGTATTCTCGCGCGGCACCGAGAACCGGACCTCTGGTTTCGCCACCGCCGACATCGGTGCAACCTGGCAGCACGGCACCCATCGTGTTCGTCTCGCGGTACGCAACCTCACCGACCGCAAGTATCACGAACACCTGACCGAAGGCCAGTCCGGCGAAGAGATCAAGGCCCCGGGCCGCAGCTTCTTCGTCGGCTACAACGCGAGCTTTTGAGCATGAAAACCACCCTGACCGCGCTTCTCGGAGCGCTCGCTCTCACCCTGGGTGCAAACGCCCAGGCCAGCGACGAACGGCTGCCCGTGCTGACCCTGGCAGGCCCGCCGGCGGCAGTTTCCTTTCCGCTGGTACGCATGGCCGAATCCGGCCAACTGGCCGACATCGCGGAGCGCGTCGAGTTCGTCGTCTGGCGCGATCCCGACCAACTGCGGGTACTGGCGCTCGAAGGCAAGCCGCGCATCATGGCGATGCCGAGCAACGTCGCCGCCAACCTGCACAACCGCGGCGCCAAGCTCAAGCTGATCAACGTCTCGACTTGGGGCATCCTGTGGCTGGTCTCGCGCTCCCCCGACCTTCAGACCCTGGCAGACCTGAAGGGAGAGGAGATCGCGATGCCTTTCCGTGCCGACATGCCGGACATCGTGTTCCACACCGTGGCGGAGAAACAGGGGCTCGAACCGCGCAGCGACTTCAAACTGCGCTATGTCGGCACCCCGATGGATGCGATGCAGCTGCTTATCGCACGCCGGGTCAATCACGCGCTGCTGGCCGAGCCCGCAGTGTCGATGGCCCTGCGTCGCACCAAATCCTTCCCGGTCAGCATCGTTGCGCCGGAACTGCACCGCAGCATCGACCTGCAGCAGGAATGGGGTCGGGTCTTCCAGCGTGCCCCGCGAATGCCGCAGGCCGGCATCGTAGCGGTCGGTGACTTCGCCGATCAGCCCGAGCTGATCGCCCGCATTCACCGCGCCTACGACGAAGCGCTACGCTGGTGCCAGCAGCATGCCGAAGCGTGCGGCGAAGCGGTCGCCCGCCATATCGACTTGTTGAGCGCCGAGGCAGTGGCCGACGCGATCGCCGCAAGCCCGCTCGAAGCGGTGCCCGCTGCGCAGGCGCGCGAGGAGCTGGAGTTCTTCTACGGCGTTCTGTCCGAGCGCAATCCCGCATTGATCGGCGGCAAGCTGCCGGAAGACGCCTTCTACGCCGAGACGCCATGAAAAACGTCGGCCGCTGGCTCGCCGGCCTGCCTGCCTATCTGTGGAGCGGATGGGGCGCGATCGCGAGCCTGCTGCTGATGTTCGCGGTCTGGGAGTGGGCGAGCGGTCTGTACGGCGAACTCATCCTGCCCGACCCGCGCAGCGCCGCGAGCACCTTGCAGCAGATGCTTGCGAGCGGCGCCGCCTGGCCGGAGCTGCAGGTCACCGCCCGCCGGGCGCTCACCGGCTTCGCACTGGCGCTGGCGGCCGGCAGTGCGCTGGGCATGGCCGCCGGGGTATCGATGACCGCGTCGATGATGTCGCGGCCGATCGTCACCGTGCTGATCGGCACGCCACCGATCGCCTGGCTGGTGCTGGCGCTGCTGTGGTTCGGCGCTGGCGACGGCACGCCGGTGTTCACAGTATTCATCGCCGCGTTTCCGGTGATCTTCGTCGGGGCAATGCAGGGCGCGCGCACGCTCGACGGTCAATTGCGCGAGCTCGCGCGCGCCCTGCGCATGCCGGCCACGATGCGCTTCACCGATCTCTACCTGCCGCACATGCTGTCCTACCTCTTCCCGGCCTGGATCACGGCCCTGGGCATTTCCTGGAAGGTGGTGGTCATGGCCGAGTTGCTCGCCAGCAGCGACGGTGTCGGCGCCGCGTTGGCGGTGACCCGCTCCCACCTCGACACGTCCGCTACGCTGGCGTGGATCATGGCCATCGTCGGCCTGCTGCTCGCAGTCGAATACCTGGTGCTCGAACCGATCAAGCGCGAAGTCGAACGCTGGAGGGCCACAGCATGAGCAAACCGAGACTCGTGCCACTGCCAGGCGGCCAGGGCTTCGCCCAAGCTGCCGAATCGACCACGGCATGTGTCACCAGCCACGGCTGCAAGCGCAATACCGCGCCGCCCACCAAACGCCTGAGCGTCAGCGGTGTCAGTCATGCCTATGCGCTCACCGAAATCCTGGCGGACATCGATCTCGAGGTCGACGCCGGCCGCGTCACCGCGCTCGTCGGTCCGTCGGGTTGCGGCAAGACCACGCTGATGCATCTGGTCGCCGGCCTGATGACGCTGCGCGAAGGGCAGATCGAATCGAGCTTCGTCAATCCGGCCTGTGTCTTCCAGCAACCGCGCCTGCTGCCGTGGAAGACCGCGCTCGACAACATCGCCCTCGGCCTCAAGGCCGCCGGCGTCGCTCGCCCCGAGCGCCACCGACGCGCGGTCGCGCTGGCAACCCGGGTCGGGCTCGATGCCGATGACCTCGACAAGTTTCCGCACCAACTCTCTGGCGGCATGCAGAGCCGGGTCGCGCTCGCCCGCGCGCTGGTGCTCGAACCCGATCTGCTGCTGCTCGACGAACCCTTCTCGGCACTGGATATCGGCCTCAAGGCCGAGCTCTACCGTCTGCTCGCCGAACACATGGCGCACCGCGACATGGGCGCGCTGATGATCACCCACGACCTGATGGAAGCGGTGCGCCTGTCCGACACGATTCTCGTCATGGCCCCGGCACCCGGGCGCATCGTTCAGCGCGTGCGACTCGACCACCCGGCGCAGTCACGCGACGAATCCTTCGTCTACCACAACACCGCCGCCCTGCTGGAACATCCGACAGTGCGCGAGGTGTTCGGCCTGCCTGCACCCGGCGCAGCGAACACACTGACAAACGCCGCCGCGATCCACTTCGACGCCTCCGTGCCACTCGCCACCGCGCGCCGTGGAGGCCTGCAATGCTGACGTCCGACACCCGCCCGACGCCTGCCCTGCTGTTGTGCGCCTTCCGACCCTTCTTCCTGTTCACCGCGCTCGGC
Organism: uncultured Azoarcus sp.; assembly: GCA_964435845.1. Taxonomy (GTDB): domain Bacteria; phylum Pseudomonadota; class Gammaproteobacteria; order Burkholderiales; family Rhodocyclaceae; genus Azoarcus_F. The sequence continues at coordinate 291 of CAYTAY010000096.1, read as the reverse complement.
GGAGCATTGGCCATGGCGGCGTGGGCGCTGTTCCTCGGCGGCCACATCGGGTTGCCCGCGATGCCGGCCGGCCCGATCGCCTGGCACGGCCACGAAATGGTCTTCGGCTTCGGTCTTGCCGCAGTGGCGGGTTTTGCACTCACCGCGGTGCCGGAGTTCACCGCCACGCGGGCGGTTGCGACACGCATCATCGCGGCACTGGCCACCTTGTGGCTCATTGCCCGGGTCGGCTTCGTCATCGGCGGCGTATTCGGCGCCTGGCTGGCCGCGCTTGCCGAAACCCTGCTGGTC
>CAYTAY010000095.1:0-11700 GCA_964435845.1 uncultured Azoarcus sp. | reverse complement strand
TGCGCAAACTCGCGGACTGGAAGTTCGACACCGAGACCGGACAACGCCTGCTCACCGCGCATTTCGGCACCCAGGATCTGGCCGGCTTCGGCGCCGACGATCTGCCCGTCGCGATTGCCGCTGCGGGTGCGCTGTTCGACTATGCGCACGGGACCCAGCAGCAGGCCTTGTCTCACATCACTTCGCTGAGGGTGGAAAACGAGGGGGCTTACCTCAGGCTCGACGCCGCGACGCGGCGCAACCTGGAACTGACCGAGACCCTGCGCGGCGAAGCCTCGCCGACGCTGCTCTCGCTGCTCGACACCTGCGTCACCAGCATGGGTTCGCGCTGGCTGCGTCATGCACTGCACCACCCATTGCGCGACACCACGCTGGCGGCGGAGAGGCAACAGGTTGTAGCGGAATTGCTCGGCGAGGGTGATGCACAGGCGCTCGCCAGCCTCCGGTCAGTACTGCGCGGCGTGGCCGATATCGATCGCATCTCGGCGCGAATCGCGCTGCGCAGCGCCAGGCCCCGCGACCTCTCGGCCTTGCGTGACAGCCTGGCGCGTCTGCCGGCGCTGGCCGGACTGGCAACCGATGCCTCCTCAGCGATGCTGTGCCGCCTGCTTGCGGACGCGACGGTGCCGAACGGGCTGCTCGCGTTGCTCCAGCACGCTATCGCGCTGGAACCGTCGGTCGTGATTCGCGATGGCGGGGTTATCGCACCCGGCTTCGACGCCGAACTCGACGAATTGCGCGACATCCAGGGCAACTGCGGCGCCTTTCTGCTGGAGCTCGAAGCGCGCGAACGCGAGCGCACCGGCATCAGCACGCTCAAGGTCGAGTACAACCGGGTTCATGGTTTCTACATCGAAGTCGGTCGCGCGCAGGCCGACAAGGTGCCGGACGATTATCGTCGTCGGCAAACGCTCAAGAACGCCGAGCGCTACATCACGCCCGAACTGAAGAGCTTTGAAGACAAGGCCTTGTCGGCTCAGGAGCGCGCGCTGGCTCGCGAAAAGCTGCTCTACGAAGCCCTGCTGGACGACCTCGCTACGCATATTCCGGCGCTGCAACGGGTTGCACGCTCACTGGCCACTCTTGACGGCCTCGGCGCCTTCGGTGAAGCGGCTGTGCGCCATCGATACGTCCATCCTGTGTTCGTCGAGCGCGCCGGCATCGAAATCGTGGGAGGGCGCCATCCGGTCGTCGAGCGTCAGGTCGAGCACTTCATCGCCAACGAGTGCCGCCTGAGTCATACCCGACGCCCTGCTCGCCCACATCGGCGCTTTCGTGCCGGCTGACAGCGCCTGCATCGGTCCGCTGGACGCCATCTACACCCGCATCGGTGCGTCGGATGATCTTGCCTCGGGCCGCTCGACCTTCATGGTCGAAATGACCGAGGCGGCCGCGATCCTGCACGGGGCCACAGAGCGCAGCCTGGTGCTGATGGATGAGATTGGGCGAGGCACCTCGACTTTCGACGGCCTCGCGCTGGCGCTGGCGATCGCTCGTCAGTTACTCGAGAAGAACCGTTGTCTCACCTTGTTCGCAACCCATTACTTCGAGCTCACCCGGCTCAACAGTGACTACCCCGAATGCGCCAACGTGCATCTCGACGCGGTCAAACACGGTCATCGCATCGTGTTTCTGCATGCGATCGAGGAAGGCCCGGCGAGTCAGAGCTACGGCATCGAAGTCGCCGCACTGGCCGGCGTGCCGGGCGCGGTGATCCGTGACGCCCGCCGCCGTTTGCGCGCGCTCGAGAACCGCGAGATCGGTGCCGGGCCACAAGGGGATCTCTTCGTCGCCCTGCCTGAGGTCGAACCGGTCACCTTGTCCCATCCGGTGCTGACCGCGCTGGGCGACATCGACCCCGATGCCTTGTCCCCGCGCGAGGCGCTTGAACGGCTGTACGCGCTCAAGCGTCTGGTCGGCGACGACGCGGACTGACGTACCCATGCCGACCCCGATCGACATCAGCGAATCTGCCGGCGTGCGTTACCTGCACTTCGGCTCTGAGTGGGTGCAGGGTGCGATGCGGATTCGCACACCCTTCGCACTCGAGCTTGCCTACACCCGCGAGATGATGGCCGGGCTCCTCCTTCGCGAACCGCCGTGGCCGCGCAACGCGCTGGTGATCGGCCTCGGCACCGGTTCGGTGGTGAAGTTTCTGCATCGACACTTTGCGCACACCCGCATCGAGGTGGTGGAGATCGAACCACAGGTGCATGCGGTGGCCCGGCAATTCTTTGCGCTCCCGCCGGAGGATGGCAGGCTGAAGGTCCATATCGGTGACGGGGTCGAACATGTGCTGTCTTCGCCCGGACCTTATGACTGCATCGTGGTTGACGGTTTCGACCGCAACGCGCGCGCTGGCGGCCTGGACACCCTGCCCTTCTACCGTGCTGCACGCAGCCTGTTGACCGAGCGCGGACTGCTCGCGGTCAACCTTTTCGGGCGTTCCCGTAGTTTCCAGGCAAGTCTGAGCCGCCTCTCCGATGCGTTCGAGGGGCGCGCACTGGCGTTCCCCTCCTGCGACAGCGGCAATGTGATCGCCTTTGCGGCGGGTGACGAGGCGGTTGTCGTCTCGCTGACCGACCTGCGCGAGCGTGCAACGCAGTTGAAGGCCGACACCGGTCTGGACCTGCTGCCCACCGTAAGCCACCTCGAACACTCCGGCCGCTTCCCCGGCGGCAAGCTGGAGCTGGGAACATGACGGGCGAGGTCGCCGACATTCAAAACACGGAACTCGAAACGGTCGACTGTGTAGTCGTCGGCGCGGGTGTCGTGGGCCTCGCCTGCGCCCGGGCAATGGCGCTTGCGGGCCGGCAGGTTCTGATTCTGGAGGCTGCAAATGCGTTTGGCACCGGCGCATCGAGCCGCAACAGCGAGGTGATCCACGCCGGGCTTTACTATCCGGCCGGGTCACTGAAGGCTCGACTATGCGTCCGCGGTCGCCATCTGCTTTACGCCTACAGCCGCGAGCGCGGCATCGCTCATCGCCAATGCGGCAAGCTGGTGGTCGCGACCAGCGCTGCCCAACTCGCCGCACTCGACGGCATTCACGCCCAGGCACTGGCGAACGGGGTCGATGACGTCCGTTTGATCGGCGCTTGCGAGGCGCGCAGCATGGAGCCCGCGCTCGCCTGCTTCGCGGCGCTGCTTTCACCCTCCACCGGCATCATCGACAGCCATGGGCTCATGCTCAGCCTGCTCGGTGACGCCGAAAACGCTGGCGCCATGCTGGTGTTGCAGACTCCGGTTGTCAGCGCAGATCATGCCAACGGACGCATCGTGCTGGGTTGCGGTGGCGACGCGCCGATGCGACTGGCCGCGACCACGGTGATCAACGCTGCGGGCCTGTTCTCGACGCTGCTGGCCGCTCGTTTGCCAAGGCTTCAGTCGGCAGCGCTCCCTTCGTCTCACTTCGCAAAAGGCAATTACTTCTCGTTCAGCGGACGCTCGCCATTCTCTCACCTGATCTACCCGGTGCCCGGGCCGGGCGGGCTGGGCGTCCATCTGACGCTGGACTTGCAGGGTCGTGGGCGCTTCGGGCCCGATGTCGAATGGCTGGACGACCCGTCCGGCGATGCGTCGCCACAACCGGGCGGCGTGCCACTCGAATACGTCGTCAATCCGGCGCGCATGAAAGATTTCGAAGCCGAGATTCGTCGCTACTGGCCCGACCTGCCACCCAATGCCCTGGCGCCGGACTACGCCGGTATCCGGGCAAAGATAGCCGGCCCCGGCGAACCCGCCGCGGACTTCGTTGTCGAGGACGAATCCATCCACGGCACCCCGGGTTTGGTCAATCTGCTGGGCATCGAGTCGCCGGGACTGACCTCAGCGCTGGCGATCGCCGAGGTGGTCGCGGCGCGCCTGCACTGAGCCCAGACGCTGGATTCGTTCGCCCTGAGCCTGTCGAAGGGCGGCTTCGGCCGCGCCGACAATCGGACCTCGACAGGCTCAGTCCGAGCGGAGAAGGTAATTCAGGACTGAGTTGATGGCCCCGACTTGAACCAGCTTAGACTTCGACGGCCTCGCCCGCAATCCACAGGCAAGCGCCCTTGCTCGCCTTGTCGATTTCGGCCAGCACGGCATCGTGCTCGGACAGCTCGTCCTCGCTCGCCCGCACGACCTTGATCGCCGGCCGCTCCTGCCAGCTGCCGGCACCGAAATCCGAACCTGGCAGCGGCTCATCCAGCGCCATGATCAGGCTCTCCTGGCCGCGGGTCATTGCCAGATAGACTTCGGCCAGAATCTCGGCATCGAGCAGCGCACCGTGCAGCGTGCGATGACCATTTTCTATCTGGTAACGGTCGCACAGGGCATCGAGCGAGGCCTTCTTGCCCGGGTTCTGTTCCTTGGCCATCTTCAACGTATCGATCACGCCGCTACACAGGCCGGCAAGCTTGCCCCGCCCGAGCAGACCTAGCTCGTGGTCGAGAAAGCCGAGGTCGAAGCTCGCGTTGTGAATCACCAGTTCGGCATCGCGCACGAAGTCCTCGAACTCAGCGGCGACATTCGCAAAGCGCGGTTTGTCGGCCAGGAACTCGGCGGTGATGCCGTGCACCGCAACCGCTTCGGCGTCGATGTCGCGGTCCGGGTTGAGATAAACGTGGTAGTGACGACCCGTGAGGTTGCGATTGAGCAACTCGACGCAGCCGATCTCGATCACACGGTCGCCGGTACGCCAGTCAAGACCGGTCGTTTCGGTATCAAGCACGATTTGACGCACTGGTTGATGCTCCCTGATTCAGTTGGATTGCACTGCTTTTCCGCTCTTCCGCACCGCCTCGACCCCACGTCGGGCCAGTTCGTCGGCGCGCTCGTTTTCCGCATGTCCCGCGTGCCCCTTGACCCAGATCCACTCGAGGCGGTGCTCGCCGCAAGCGGCCTCCAGCGCCTGCCAGAGGTCAACGTTCTTGACCGGGGCCTTGGAGGCGGTTTTCCAACCCCGTGCCTTCCAGCCGTGAATCCACTCCGAGATGCCCTTTTGTACATACTGGCTGTCGGTGTGGACCCGCGCATGAACTGGGCGCTTGAGCAATTCCAGCGCGCGGATGACGGCGGTGAGCTCCATGCGGTTGTTGGTGGTGGCCGGCTCGCCACCCCAGATTTCCTTCTCATGCGAACCAGCGCGCAAAATCGCGCCCCAGCCGCCCGGCCCCGGATTACCGCTGCAGGCGCCGTCAGTGAATATCTCCATGCTTTCCATCAATCTGTCTTTTGAGTGCGGCCCATGGCGCCGCGGTCGCGCCTGGCAACCGGCGACAGGCCATTTTTGCGAGCGTGTTTGTCCCGCCATTTTGGTAGAATCAGGCGCATGCCCTGCACCCGCTTGATTCCATGGAGAATGTACACGCCACCACAAACCGGCCACCAACGTTGGCCGAAGCGGTCCATGAAGCCGAACCGCTGGCGCCACTTGAGCGTACTGACCGGAGGACCATGGCATCCGAACTCACCGGGCTGAAGGTCGAATCCCAGCAGCGCCAGCCAGTCACGAATCCGCGCTGCAGAATAATAGTGGCCGCACCAAGGCTGACGATCGCAGCTGCGGGCAAGCACCCGACGCAGACCAAAAAGGCTGAATGGATTCAACCCACTGATCAGCACGCTGCCTTCGGGCACCAACACCCGCTCGATCTCACGCAGCACCTCGTGTGGATGGCGGCTGAACTCGAGCACATGAGGTAGCAGCACGAGATCGACGCTGCCGCTGGCCAGCGGCAGGGAAAACGCCTCGCTGCGCAACGCCGCAGGACCTGTGGTGTCGAGATCGAAACGATAGGAGATACGGCTCGCCCGCAGGAACGGATGGGTAGGCAAGCCGATCTGAACTGCGTTATAACCAAAAATATCCGCGACCAGGGCATCGAAGCGCGCGTGCTCCCACTCGAGCACATATTGACCTTGCGTAGTTTGCAACCACACCGAGAAATCGTCAGACGCATGAACATTCGACATTCTGATACACCAGCTCCGAAAATCCTGCCGCTACCGGCATTCAGCGACAACTACATCTGGACCCTGCGTGTAGGGAAAGACGTTGCCGTGGTCGACCCGGGCGACGCCGCCGTGGTCGAAGACTATATTAACCGACATGATTTGAGGCTCACGGCAATACTCATCACCCACCATCACGCCGACCACACCGGTGGCGTGCTCGCCCTGACCGCCCGCGGCGACGTCCGGGTTTTCGGTCCGGCCAAGGCAGAGATCCCCGGCGTCAGTGACCCGGTATCAGAAGGCGACCGTGTCCAGTTGGATGAGTTTGGCATCAACTTCGATGTGCTCGAGGTACCCGGCCACACGCAGACCCATATCGCCTACCTCGCTCCCGGCATTCTGTTTCCCGGTGATACGCTTTTCAGCGCCGGTTGCGGCCGCCTGCTCGGCGGTACCGCCGAACAACTGCACACGTCGCTGCAGCGACTGGCGAGCTTGCCGGCCGACACCCGCGTCTACTGCACCCACGAATACACCCTCGCCAACCTGCGATTCGCGCGTGCTGCAGAGCCCCGCAACCCTGAGCGGGACGCCTGGCAGCAGCACTGCGAACGGGAAAGAGCCGCCGGAAGGCCCACCCTGCCCAGCAGCATTGCCCGCGAGAAGCGAATCAACCCTTTCTTGCGCACCGACTGTGACGAGGTTCTGGATGCCGTAGCCAGACACAGCGGCCATCGCCCAGAGGACGCCCAGGCATGTTTCGCCGAACTGCGCCGGTGGAAGGACGGCTTCTGAAAACAGGCGGTTCAGGTATGCGCAGCGAGGCTGCGTTCCACAGCCTCGAGCACCTTTTTTGCGTTGAAGGGCTTAACCACGATGCCGCTCGCACCCTCCTTGATCATGTTTTCAACCGCTTCGCGGTCGGCATGGCCGGTGATCATCAACACCGGGATATCAGGCGTTTCACGCCGCAACTTGGCAAGCACCTTCATGCCATCGAGTTTGGGCATGATCACATCGAGACAGACCAGGTCGGGCTGCAGTCTATCGACCAGTTCGAGACCCGACAAACCATCGCGAGCCTCGCCAATGACCTCGTAGCCTGCATTACGCAAAAGCGTTCGCAAAAGCGTTCGACTGATCTCGTTGTCCTCGACGATCACGATTCGCGGTTTTGTTTTTCTCATCCTCAGCAGGTGCCGTTAAGGATTGTCCGTTTTACAACCACGCGGTTTCTGCCTCCACGCTTGGCTTCATACAAGGCCTTGTCCGCGCCCGCCAGCAGCAACGCGGCGCTGGCCTCCGGCTCATTGCCGGGCACACAGCACGCAACACCCAGACTGAGGGTGACATGATCCGCAACGGACGACCCACTGTGCGCAATTGCCAGGTCCGCCACGGTATCGCGCATCAGCTCGGCAACCGCATGCGCGCCCTCCTCGTCGGTGTCGGGTAGCACGACCGCGAATTCCTCCCCCCCGTAGCGTGCGACGAGGTCGGTCGCACGATGCAGGCACGCTGCCAGCGATTTCGCGACCGCCTTGAGGCAATCATCGCCGGTCTGATGCCCATAAGTGTCGTTGAACTCCTTGAAATGGTCTATGTCTGCCACAAGCAGCGACAAAGGCTGGCGATTGCGCTGGGCGCGGCGCCATTCGCGCGCCAGGGCTTCGTCGAAACAGCGTCGATTGGGAATCTCGGTCAGACCGTCTACCGAAGACAAGCGCCTCAACTCGCGGTTGGCTTCGTCGAGCTTGCGGGTGAGCACCAGCAGCGAGTAACGCATCTGCGCAATGCGCTGCATCGCTCGCACTTTGGCCTTGAGCACGATTTCTGAAACCGGCTTTACGAGATAGTCGTCACCGCCCACGTTGATGCCTTCGGCAAGATCCTGGTCGCTGGCGCGAGCGGATAAAAAGATGATTGGCGTCCATTCACCGTCTTTTTCCAGCTGGCGGATACGCCTTGCCACCTCGAAACCGTCCATACCCGGCATGACGATGTCGAGCAGCACGAGATCGGGTCGTTCGCGCTTGAACATCTCGATGCCGGACTGGCCGTCGCTTGCGCGAACCGGCACCAACCCCATCTTTTCAAGAAAGTGGCAGATGAGCGTGGCGCTCGTCACCGTGTCTTCGATGACGAGGGCTTTCACGGATGTAGGCGCTGCGAATTCAACATGCACGAATCCTATCAATTTCCTCAGACCTCAGGCGAAAACAGCTTGAATCCACTGTGTCTTTTATGCACACGCTCTTCGCAATCCGGCACAGTTTGACCGGCAACACCCGCTCGCATAGACTTCCGGGATTTAACTGACGTCCAACCGCGACGGGCCAACATGGCAGCAGTTTCGTTATTTCGCATCGGCGTCTTGGTCACCGCGCTGTGTGTCGGCCTGCAAACCCCGGCTGCCGAACCGGATTTCGATCCGCAGTCGTTGCCGGCAGGCCAAACAGTGCTGACCCCCACCCTGATCGAGGCAGAGACCATCGTTCTGGAGCTGCCGGTGCATCAGGAGCGGGTGCTGAAACTGGACCTCACGCGTGACCCCAACGACATCTGGGATCGGCTGCGGCGGGGTTTCGCCATGCCCGATCTGGACAGCGATCTCGTCCTCGAAATGCAGGGCTTTTATCTCAACAGGCCGAGCTTCCTGCGGCGCGTGTTCGAGCGTGGCGGTCAGTACCTCTACCACATCGTCGACGAAATCGAACGGCGCGGCATGCCAACCGAGATCGCCCTGCTGCCAATGGTCGAGAGCAACTTCAACCCACTGGCCTACTCCAGGGCTCACGCTTCGGGCATGTGGCAATTCATTCCTTCGACCGGGCGCAACTTCAACCTTGTCCAGAACAGCTGGGTGGATGAGCGCCGCGACGTGATCGCCTCGACCAACGCCGCGCTGGATTACCTCGAGTATCTGTACAACATGCATGGCGACTGGCATCTTGCCTTGGCCTCCTACAACTGGGGCGAAGGCGCGGTCGGCAGGGCCATGCGGCGCAACCTCGACGAGGGGCTCCCGGCGCAATACTCGTACCTGCGCATGCCGGACGAGACACGTCGCTACATCCCCAAACTGCAGGCGCTGAAGAACATCGTCGCAAGCCCTGAACTGTTCGCCTTCGAATTGCCCTTCGTACCCAACGACCGCATGTTCACGACGGTCGAAGCCCCGCAAGGCATCGACCTCGCCACCGCTGCCGAACTGGCCGAGATGCCAATCGAAGATTTCATCGCCCTGAACCCGGCCTACAATCGACCAGTGCTCGGTTTTTCTGGGCAGTCGCTGGTTGTGCCGCTGGACCGGGTGACGCCTTTCCGCGAGCGTCTGGGTGATCTCGAGACCGAGGCGGGAAGGTGGAAGACCTATGAGCTTCGTCGCGGAGAAGATCTTGGTGCAGTTGCCCGCCGCTTTGGCCTGTCCGTCACCCAACTCAGACAGATCAACGGACTCACGGCCAGCAGTCGTATCGCGCCGGGCATGACACTGTTGGTGCCGGACGGCGTGGACCCGTCCGGTGCGATCGAAGCGGCCCGCGCCTTGGGCAGTGGGCGGCGCTAGAAGATTGACGGAGCCGGCCTGGCCACCACCTCGACTACCCGATCAGTGGTGATGACCACCTGGGCCATGCACATGGCCGTGAGCGATCTCTTCGGCACTGGCCATGCGCACTTCGGCGACACTGCCGTCGAACACCAGCGAGACGCCTGCCAGTGGGTGATTGCCGTCGACCACGACCTTGCCCTCGGCGATATCGGTGATACGGTAGATCATGTCGTCCTCGCCGTCTTCACCGATGCGCTCGAAAGACATGCCGACCTCGATGTTTTCCGGGAACTGGCTGGCCTCTTCGACCAGCACCAGTTCTTCGTCATAATCGCCGAAGGCGTCTTCCGGCTGCAGCTTGACGGTGAACGCCTCACCCATCTTCTTGCCGTGAAGTGCTTCTTCGAGCAACGGAAAGACGCCGTCGTACCCGCCATGCAGGTAGACCAACGGATGCTTGCCATCATCGATGAGATTGCCATCCGAATCCTGCACGGTGTAATTTTTGACGATTTCCATTTGAGAGCCCGATTTACAGTTTGCTGACCAGTTTGAAGACTTCTGCCACATGACCGCGCGGCGAAACATCGCTCAGTATATGTCGAACGACGCCCTGCTTGTCGATGATGAAGGTAGTGCGCACCAGCCCGCGACGGGTCACACCATCGATCACCCGGGACTGCAGCACGCCGTAGCGTTGACACACTTCTTTGTCCTCGTCCGAGAGCAGGCGTACCGAAATGCCGTGCTCGTCGCGGAATTCGGCGTGTGTCAGACAGTCGTCGGGGCTGACGCCGGCGATGATGCAATCATGCTTGGCAAAGTCGGTTTCGTGGTCGCTGAAATCCGCCGCCTGAATTGTGCAGCCCGGCGTATTGTCTCGGGGATAGAAGTACAGCACCACATGATGCCGGCCGATCTCCTCCGCAAGATCGAACAGTTCCATGTCGGCATCCGGCAGGGTGAATACCGGCGCTGAGTCACCGATTTTAATCATATCTTGTCTCTGGGGCTGCCTCGGAGTCCCGGATTCTAGCCGAGAGGCGTGACGAACACTACCGCCGGCGGGCGGCATGGACTGCAGTGACATGGGCTTGTCTCCGTGTTGTTTTTTATAGGAGTAGACGACTGCGCCGTGAGACTCAAGTCGAACTGCACACAGTATGTGCAAAGCCAGGTTTGGACGAAGTGGCTTGCAGTCGACCGAAAACTGTTCAAAAATACAGCAACAGGAGAAAATCATGACTACCGACCTGACCCAGCGCCAGCGCGAAATCCTCGACTTCATCCGCCAGGCAGTCGAAAACGAGGGGCGTCCGCCCACGCGTGCCGAGGTCTGCCAGGCCTTCGGTTTCCGTTCGCCCAACGCCGCCGAAAGCCATCTGCGTGCGCTCGCCGCCAAGGGTGCCATCGTGATCGAAGACGGTCGTGCGCGCGGCATTCGCCTGACCAAAAGCGGCGGCCTGCCCCTCATCGGGCGAGTTGCCGCTGGTAGCCCTCTGCTCGCTATCGAACATATCGAATCGCGCCACGCGGTCGACCCCGCCCTGTTCTCGCCTCGCGCCGACTACCTGCTGCGTGTTTCCGGCATGAGCATGCGCGACGCCGGCATTCTCGATGGCGACCTGCTCGCGGTGCATCAGACCCCGGAAGCGCGCAAGGGCCAGATCGTCGTCGCCCGGGTGCAGGACGAGGTCACAGTTAAGACCTTCTCCCGCAAGGGGCATGTCGTCAGCCTGCTGCCTGCCAATCCCGGCTTCTCGCCCATCGTCGTCGACACCCGGCGCGAGCCGCTGGTCATCGAAGGTATCGCGGTCGGCCTGATCCGCAACGGCATGCCGATCTGAACACACTGGTCACGCGAGAGCAGCATCATGCCGGCAGCGAACACCGTATCGACGCTGATCGAGGCCATGCCGCCGGGCCTGGTCTGGACCGGCAGACGCATGGCCGCCAGCAGTGCCTCGGGCTGGTCAACCGGCTTCGCGGCGCTCGATGTCGAACTCCCCGATCGCGGCTGGCCTCGTGGCACCATCATCGAGCTCATCGTCGGCAACCCAGGCATCGGCGAGCTTGGTTTGCTGCAACCCATGCTGCGCCAGACACCACGCAAACGCTGGACCAGCTGGATCTCGCCCCCCATGCTGCCGTACGCCCCCGCATTGGCCGAGGCCGGCATTCCGCTGTCGCGCATGATGGTGGTCGACACC
>CAYTAY010000094.1:9051-11737 GCA_964435845.1 uncultured Azoarcus sp. | reverse complement strand
CGGCCGGGGTGGGGACGGGCCTGGATCGCCCGGCGGAGCCGGGCTCCTACGGGGGCGGTGGCGGATCGTAGGAGCTCGGCTTTGCCGAGCGATTTGGCGGCCGGGGTGGGGACGGGCCTGGATCGCCCGGCGGAGCCGGGCTCCTACGGGGGATGGTGGCGGATCGTAGGAGCTCGGCTTTGCCGAGCGATTTGGCGGTTGGCTTTGGGAAACGGCTAGGAGAAGAGCTCGGCGTTGCGCAATGCGACACCCCCGGCGTCTTTCGCGGAGAGCAGGGGCGCGGTGTCGATTGGCCATTGGATGCCGATCGCGGGGTCGTTCCAGACGATGCAGCGTTCGGCTTCGGGGGCGTAGTAGTCGGTGGTCTTGTAGAGGAATTCCGCGCTTTCGGAGACGGTGAGAAAACCGTGTGCGAAGCCGGGGGGGATCCACATCTGGCGTTTGTTGTCGGCGGACAGGGTGGCGCCGACCCATTGCCCGTAGGTGGGCGAGTTACGGCGGATGTCGACTGCGACGTCGAACACCTCGCCCTGCACCACTCGCACCAGCTTGCCCTGGGCATGGGGCGGGAGTTGGTAGTGCAGGCCGCGCAGCACGCCGCGCAGGGAGCGGGAATGGTTGTCCTGCACGAAATCGACCGAGAGGCCGGTGGCGACCGCGAAGGCGCGGGCGTTGTAGCTTTCGAAGAAAAAGCCGCGATCGTCGCCGAACACGCGGGGTTCGATGAGGATGACGTCAGGAATGGCAAGTCTGTGCGCTTTCACGTCAGTACACCCGGCGGTCGATCAGGCGGAGCAGATACTGGCCGTAGCCGGTCTTGGCCAGAGGCAGGGCGAGCGCGGCGAGCGCGGCGCTGTCGATCCAGCCGGCGCGCCAGGCGATCTCCTCGGGGCAGGCCACTTTGAGACCCTGGCGCTTTTCGATGGTGGCGATGAACTGGCCGGCGTCGAGCAGGCTGTCGTGGGTGCCGGTGTCGAGCCAGGCGTAGCCGCGGCCCATGACCTCGACTTGCAGCTTGCCCTGCTCGAGGTAGAGGCGGTTGAGGTCGGTGATTTCGAGTTCGCCGCGAGGAGAGGGCTCGAGGCTGCGGGCGAGCTCGATCACGCGTTGATCGTAGAAATAGAGCCCGGTGACCGCGTAGCTCGACTTGGGCCGGGCGGGTTTTTCTTCGATCGACAGCACTTTGCCATCCGGCGCGAACTCGGCGACGCCGTAGCGCTCGGGGTCGAGTACATGGTAGGCGAACACCGTGGCACCCTGCTCGCGGTGCATGGCGTTGTCGAGCAGGGGCTTGAAGTCGTGGCCGTAGAAGATGTTGTCGCCGAGCACCAGGGCGCAGGGGTCGCCGCCGATGAAGTCTTCGCCGATGAGGAAGGCCTGGGCGAGGCCATCGGGGCTGGGTTGCACTGCGTATTGCAGCGATATCCCCCACTGGCTGCCGTCGCCAAGCAGTTGCTCGAAGCGCGGGGTGTCTTGCGGGGTGGAGATGATGAGGATGTCGCGGATGCCGGCCAGCATCAGCGTGCTGAGCGGATAGTAGATCATCGGCTTGTCGTAGACCGGCAGCAGCTGCTTGGAGACAGCCAGGGTGGCCGGATGCAGCCGGGTGCCGGAGCCGCCGGCGAGGATGATGCCTTTGCGTGGTTTCATGTTGTGGTTTTGAGTGTTGGCAGGATTTCGTCGATCAGGCGCGCGACGCCCTGCTCCCAGGGCGGCAGGTGCAGGCCGAAGCGGCTTTGCAACCGTTGAGTAGACAGGCGGGAGTTGCGCGGCCGCGGCGCGGGGGCGGCGTAGGCGTCTGACGGGATGCCGCGAACATGCTCCGGTGCGACCTGCAGTGGCAGGCCCTCGTGACGGGCACGCGCGAGCACGAAGCGGGCGTAGGCCCACCAGTTGGTCTCGCCGGCTGCGGCGAGGTGATACAGGCCGCCGGCGCTCGCGTCCTGGGGGTTGCGGTCGATGTCGCGCAGGATGTGGGCGGTGATGTCGGCGATGAGGTCGGCGCCGGTGGGAGCACCGACCTGGTCGTCGACCACGTCGAGCTTGTCGCGGGTTTGGGCCAGGCGCAGCATGGTTTTGGGAAAGTTGGCTCCGCGCAGGCCATAGACCCAGCTGGTGCGCAGGATCAGATGACGGCTGCAGCCGCCCTGCACTGCCTTTTCGCCAGCGAGCTTGCTCTGGCCGTAGGCGGACAGCGGGCCGGGGCTGTCGTGCTCGGTCCAGGGTGCGGTGCCGCTGCCGGGAAAGACGTAGTCGCTGGAGTAATGCACCAGCCAGGCGCCGACCTGTTCGGCCTCGACGGCGAGCGCGCCCGGTGCGTGGCCATTGACCCGCATCGCGATTTCCGGCTCGGATTCGGCGCGGTCCACCGCGGTGTAGGCGGCGGCGTTGACGATGATCTGGGGCGCGACTGCGCACACGGTGGCGGCGATGCCGGCCAGATCGGTGAGATCCCCGCACAGCCCCTCGCCGCCCTGCCGCGCGAGCGCGACGACCTCGCCCAGCGGCGCCAATGCCCGTTGCAGCTCCCAGCCAAGTTGGCCGTCACGGCCGAAGAGGAGGATTTTCATGGGGTCTCCGAGAAATTGTCAGCGCGGCATTCGCGGCTTACGCCGCTCCTGCAGGTGATGGAGGCACCGTGCTTGCCGCGGTGGCCACTACCTGTGGGAGCGCCGTGAGGCGCGAA
>CAYTAY010000094.1:4558-8951 GCA_964435845.1 uncultured Azoarcus sp. | reverse complement strand
TCTGTTCGCGGCTTACGCCGCTCCTGCAGGTGATGGAGGCACCGTGCTTGCCGCGGTGGCCACTACCTGTGGGAGCGCCGTGAGGCGCGAACTCAGGCTTGACCATACTGCAAACCCACCCACTCGCGATATGCTCCGCTCTGTACGTGTGCGACCCACTCCGGGTTGTCAAGGTACCAGCGCACGGTTTTGCGGATGCCGGTTTCGAAGGTTTCGGCGGGCTTCCAGCCGAGTTCGGACTCGATCTTGCGGGCGTCGATGGCGTAGCGGCGGTCGTGGCCGGGGCGGTCGGTGACGTGGGTGATCTGGGTGGCGTAGGACTGGCGGTCGGCGCGGGGCTGCAGTTCGTCGAGCAGGGTGCAGATGCTGCGGACGATGTCGATGTTGGCTTTCTCGTTCCAGCCGCCGATGTTGTAGGTCTCGCCGAGGCGCCCTGCCTCGAGCACCCGGCGGATGGCGCTGCAGTGGTCTTTTACGTAGAGCCAGTCGCGTATCTGCAGACCGTCGCCGTACACCGGCAGCGGCTTGCCCGCGAGGGCGTTGACGATCATCAGCGGGATGAGCTTTTCCGGGAAGTGATACGGGCCGTAGTTGTTGGAGCAATTGGTGGTGAGCACCGGCACACCGTAGGTGTGGTGCCAGGCCCGCACCAGGTGGTCGCTCGCCGCCTTGCTGGCGGAGTACGGGCTGTTGGGTTCGTAGCGATGGGTCTCGGCAAAGGCCGGGGCGTCGGGCGCGAGGGTGCCGTAGACTTCGTCGGTGGAGACGTGCAGCAGGCGGAAGGCGGTCTTGTCGGGTTCGGCAAGCGCGCTCCAGTAGCCGCGCACCGACTCCAGGAGGCAAAAGGTGCCGACGACGTTGGTCTGGATGAACTCGCCGGGGCCATGGATGGAGCGGTCGACATGGCTTTCGGCGGCGAAGTTGATCACCGCACGCGGGCGGTGGTCGGCAAGGAGCTTGTCGACCAGCGCGGCGTCGCCGATGTCGCCGCGCACGAAGATGTGGCGCGGGTCGTCACGTAAGGCGGCCAGGGACTCGAGGTTGCCGGCGTAGGTGAGTTTGTCGAGATTGACGACCGGTTCGTCGCACAGGGCGAGCCAGTCGAGCACGAAGTTGGCGCCGATGAAGCCAGCGCCGCCGGTTACGAGGATGGTCACGGTTGCGAAATCCAGAGACAGGGAATCCCGGATTATCTCACGGGCGACCACCCCGGATTCCATCCGGTGCATTCGGCGGCCGGGGGCGGGTCGGCTATCGGTCGATGATGCCGCGCTCGCGCAGGTGTTCGATGATGCGGTCGGCGAATCGGTCGGTGTCGCCGTCTGGGGTGAAGAGGCGCAGTTCCGGATTTTCCGGGGTCTCGTAGGGGGAGTCGATGCCGGTGAAGTTCTTCAGCTCGCCTTTGCGGGCCTTTTTATACAGGCCTTTGGGGTCACGGGTTTCGGCGACTTCGAGCGGGGTGTCGACGAAGACTTCGATGAACTCTCCCTCATCGAACAGGTTGCGGGCGAAGAGCCGCTCGGAGCGGAAGGGGGAGATGAAGGCGGTGAGCACGAGGAGGCCGGCATCCACCATGAGCTTGGCGACCTCGGCCACCCGGCGGATGTTTTCGACGCGGTCGGCTTCGGTGAAGCCTAGATCCTTGTTCAAACCATGGCGTACGTTGTCGCCATCGAGCAGATAAGTGTGCTTGCCGAGCGCGTGCAGACGCTTTTCGACGAGATTGGCGATGGTCGACTTGCCGGCACCCGAGAGGCCGGTGAACCAGAGCACGCAGGGCTTTTGCCCCTTGGCAGCGGCGCGTGCGGACTTGTCGACGTCGACATGCTGAACATGGATGTTGTGCGCGCGGCGCAGGGCGAAATTGATCAGGCCTGCGCCGACCGTGCTGTTGGTGAGCCGGTCGATGAGGATGAAACCCCCGGTATCCCGGTTGTCGCGGTAGGGGTCGAAGGGGATGCGCTGATCGAGGTTGAGGTTGCAGTCGGCGATGCCGTTGAGCTCGAGCTTCTTGGCGGCGTTGTGCTCGAGGGTGTTGACGTTGATCTGGTACTTGATGTCGGTGACGGTGGCACTGACGGTTTTGGTGCCGATCTTCATGAGATAGGGACGACCGGGCAGCAGGGGCTCGTCGTGCATCCAGACCAGGGTGACCTCGAATTGGTCGGCCACCTCGGCCGGAGCCTCGGTAGTGGAGATGAGGTCGCCGCGCGAGATGTCGATCTCGTCGGTCAGTGTCAGGATGATCGACTGGCCTGCGACCGCCTCGTCGAGGTCGCCATCGCGGGTGACGATGCGGGCCACCCTGCTCTCCTTGCCCGACGGCTGGACTCTCAAGCGGTCGCCCGGCCTGACGACGCCACCGGCGATGGTGCCGGCGAAGCCGCGAAAGTCGAGATCCGGCCGATTGACCCACTGCACCGGCAGACGGAAAGGCCCGCGACGCGCCTGCTCGGTGTCGATCTCGACGGTCTCGAGGTATCCCATCAGCGTGGTGCCGTGATACCAGGGCATGTTGTCGCTGGGCTCGACGATGTTGTCGCCGCGGAAGGCGGACATCGGGATGAAGGTGATCTGGTCCAGCCCGATGCGGGCGGCGAACTCCAGGTACTCTTCGACGATGCGGCGGAACACGCTATCGGAATATTCGACGAGATCCATCTTGTTGACCGCGACCACGACCTGGCGAATACCGATCAGCGAAACCAGATAGCTGTGCCGCCGGGTCTGGGTGAGCACGCCCTTGCGCGCATCGATCATGACCACGGCGGCATCCGCGGTGGAGGCGCCGGTGACCATGTTGCGGGTGTATTGCTCATGCCCGGGCGTATCGGCAACGATGAACTTGCGCTTGTCGGTGGAGAAGAAGCGATAGGCGACGTCGATGGTGATGCCCTGCTCCCGCTCGGCCGCGAGGCCGTCGACCAGCAGGGCGAAGTCGATCTGGTCGCCCTGTGTCCCCCACTTGCGCGAATCCGCCTCGACTGCCGCAAGCTGATCCTCGAACAACATCTTGGATTCGAACAGCAGCCGGCCAATCAGCGTGCTCTTCCCGTCATCAACGCTGCCGCAGGTGATGAAGCGCAACAGGCTCTTGTGCTCGTGCGCTTTCAAGTATTGGTCGATGTCGGAGGCGATCAGATCGGAAACATGGGCCATTAGAAGTACCCCTCCTGTTTTTTCTTCTCCATTGACGCCGCTGAATCGTGATCGATGACCCGGCCCTGGCGTTCGGAGGTTTTGGTCAGGAGCATCTCCTGGATGATGGCGGGCAAGGTGTCGGCCTCGGACTCGATGGCGCCGGTGAGCGGGTAGCAGCCGAGGGTGCGGAAGCGGACCTTTTTTGTCATCGGGATTTCTCCCGGTTTGAGCGGCATGCGATCGTCGTCGACCATGATCAGGGTGCCGTCGCGTTCGACCACCGGCCGTGCGGCCGCGTAGTAGAGCGGCACGATCGGGATCTGCTCGAGGTGGATGTATTGCCAGATGTCGAGCTCGGTCCAGTTGGACAGCGGGAACACGCGGATGGATTCGCCCTTTTGCTTGCGGACGTTGTAGAGCTTCCACAACTCGGGGCGCTGGCTCTTGGGGTCCCAGCGATGCTGGGTGGTGCGGAAGGAAAACACGCGCTCCTTGGCGCGGGATTTTTCCTCGTCACGCCGGGCGCCACCGAAGGCGACGTCGAAGCCGTATTGATCCAGCGCCTGCTTGAGCGACTGGGTCTTCATGATGTCGGTGTGGATGGCCGACCCGTGGGTGAAGGGGTTGATGTTTTTCTCAACACCGTCCGGGTTGATGTGCACCAGCAGGTCCATGCCGGTTTCCTGCGCCATGCGGTCGCGGAAACGGTACATCTCCTGGAACTTCCAGCGGGTGTCGACATGCAGCAGCGGGAAAGGCGGTACCGCCGGGTGGAAAGCCTTCGTCGCAAGGTGCAGCATCACGGCGCTGTCCTTGCCGACGGAATAGAGCATGACCGGGTTGTCGGCTTCGGCGACAACTTCGCGCAGGATGTGGATGCTTTCGGCTTCGAGGCGTTGCAGGTGGGTAAGAGGCATCTGGACTCTCAGGTGGTTCCAATATGTTCGGCACTCGGCAACAGAGGCACTCGCCAGGCAGATAGCGTGAGGCGATACCTCAGCAAGGGCGTGCAAGTTGAAATATCATAAATCACTAACCACCCTTGCTACCATCAATACCAAGGTAATCGCATGAAGACTGAACAGGCGCCATTGATCGGCGATGTTCACGGGCTCTTGCCCTGTAGGAGCCCGGCTGCGCCGGGCGATTCGGTCACCGTAGCCGCGCCGAGCGCCGCATCGCCGGGCGATTCGGTCACCGTAGCCGTGCCGAGCGCCGCATCGCCGGGCGATTCGGTCGCCGTAGCCGTGCC
>CAYTAY010000094.1:0-4458 GCA_964435845.1 uncultured Azoarcus sp. | reverse complement strand
TTGCCCTGTAGGAGCCCGGCTGCGCCGGGCGATTCGGTCACCGTAGCCGCGCCGAACGCCGCATCGCCGGGCGATTCGGTCACCGTAGCCGTGCCGAGCGCCGCATCGCCCGGCATAGCCGGGCTCCTACGATGGCATCCATGCAATGGCCCTGCCATCCATACGGAGCCTCGCGCGTGACGTCGTCTTTACCCAACCGCTCTGATCTGCTCGAACACGTGCTGTCCATCGCCCGCGCTGCGGGAAAGCTGATCATGGAGATCTACGCGACCAATTTCTCGGTGCGGGGCAAGGATGACGCATCGCCGGTGACCGAGGCGGACGAAACGGCCGAGGCGTGGATCCTGCCGGCCCTGGCCGCGCTGACGCCGGACGTGCCGGTGGTGGCTGAGGAGGCGGTGGCCGCGGGGCGGGTGCCGGCGGTTGCGGACCGGTTCTGGCTGGTCGACCCGCTCGACGGCACCAAGGAGTTCATCAGCCGCAACGGCGAGTTCACCGTGAACATCGCTCTGGTAGAGCATGGAGCACCGGTGCTTGGCGTGGTGTATGCGCCGGCACTGGAGCGGCTCTTTGCCGGCGCGGCGGGCGCGGGAGCGTTCGTCGAGGAGCGTGGCGTACGCAGGCCGGTGGCCGTGCGCAATGCCCCGGAAACCGGCCTGACGGTGGTGGCCAGTCGCTCACATAACGACGAAACGGCGCTCGACGCCTTTCTCGTCGGACGCAAGGTGGCGGAACTGCGCAGCGCGGGCTCCTCGCTCAAGCTCTGCCTGGTAGCCGGCGGCGAGGCCGACGTCTACCCCCGCCTTGGTCGCACCATGGAGTGGGACATCGCCGCAGGGCATGCGGTGCTGGCGGCGGCGGGCGGGCGCATCACGACGATCGACGGTGCGCCGTTCATGTATGGCAAGCCGGCGTTCGAGAACCCGCATTTCGTCGCCTGGGGTCAGGTAGATTAAGCAGGTCGCCATGTTTCCGTCCGGACCGTCTGAATGACCGCCTACCTCGTCCTGCTGTCCATCGGCGGTTTGCTGGCGCTGCTGATTCACGGGCGTATTGCGCCCGGCGTTTTGTTCACCGGGCTGGCAGCCGTCTACTACCTGCTCGGGCTCGTCAGCCAGGGCACGCTGCTTGCCAGCTACAGCAACCCGGCGCTCATGACGCTGATCGTGCTGTTGCTGGTGTCACTCGCACTCGAACGCTCACCGCTGCTCGATTACATGTCGAACCGTCTGCTGAAGGGGCGCGAGACCTTCGCGACGCTGCGCCTGACGCTCGCAACCGCTGGCTTTTCCGCGTTTCTGAACAACACCGCGGTGGTAGGCGCCCTGCTCGGGGTGATCTCCCGCCAGAACCATCTGCCGGCGTCGCGGCTGCTCATCCCCTTGTCCTACGCTTCGGTACTCGGGGGCATCACTACTCTGGTAGGCACGTCCACCAATCTGGTCGTCAACTCCTTCGTGATCGGCGCGGGCATGGCGCCGCTGGGGATGTTCGTGTTCGCGCTGGTCGGGGTGCCAGTGGCCCTGGCCTGCCTGCTTGTACTGCTGTTCAGCGCCCGGCTGCTGCCACGCCACTCGTCGAACGACAACACGCTGCAGCAGCCTTTCTTTCTCGAGGCGCAGGTGGTCGAGAGCTCACCACTGGTCGGGCGCAGTATCGGAGAGAACGGCATGCGCAGTCTGGACGGCTTGTTTCTGCTGGAGATCGTCCGCGGCGACCGGCTGATCTCGCCCGCCGCGCCCACCGAAGTGCTCGAAGTCGGCGACACACTGATCTTCACCGGGGAGACCGGCAAGGTTCAGGTCTTGCAACGCTTCGAGGGCCTGCATGTTTTCGGGCGCCGGGCGGATGCCCTGCTGGGTTCGAATCTGGTCGAGACGGTGATCTCGAACGAGTCGGACCTGGCCAACAAGACGTTGCGGGATGTGGATTTCCGCACCATGTTCGATGCCGGCGTAGTCGGCATCCGTCGCGGTGAGAAGCGACTCGAAGGGCAGCTTGGTCGAATTCCGCTGCGGGTCGGTGACTGCCTCCTGCTGGCGGTGGGACCGGACTTCCGGCAACACCGGAACATCGCTCGGAACTTTCATGTTCTTGACCAAAGCCTGCAGGCGCCGAGACTGAGCAACCGCCAGAGCCAGTTCGCGCTGGGCGGTTTCGGGCTGGTCATCGCGCTCTCGGCGCTGGAGATCCTGCCCTTGTTCTCCGGGCTGCTGATCCTGATGGCGGCGATGCTGTTGTCCGGGCTTCTGACGCTCGGGGAGATGCGTCGGCGATTTCCCTTCGAGCTGCTGCTGATCATCGGCTCTGCGCTGACCATTGCGCGCGTGCTCGAGGACTCCGGCGCGGCCGCCCTGATCGCCACGGCAGTTGGCGCGGTGTTCGACGGCTACGGTGCCTACGGAGCGTTGATCGGGATCTTCCTGCTCACGCTGGTGCTGACCGAGCTGGTGACCAACAACGCGGCCGCTGCGCTGGCGTTTCCGATCGCAGTGACAACCGCCAAGGCCTTGGGCGTCGACCCGATGCCTTTCGTGATGGTGGTCGCCTACGGCGCGAGCGCATGCTTTCTGATGCCCTTCGGCTACCAGACACACCTGATGGTGTATTCGCCGGGGCGTTACCGCACGCTCGATTACCTCAAGGTGGGGCTGCCGGTGAGCGTTACCTATTCGGTGCTGGTGCTGGTGCTGGTGCCGCGGGTGTTTCCCTTCTGAAAACCCAGCCGCCGGCGCAGCGCCGGCGTCGAGGAGATTCAGCGCGTCATACGTCGACGCGACTCGATCGCCTGGCGATCATCCTCTCGTAGGCCGGCGCATAGTTCGCGATGCTGTTGGGCCAGTTGCGCACGGATTCGACGAAGGCCCGCCCGGCGGCGCGCAGTTCGGGCCAGCGTTCGCGCCTGTCCAGAGTCGAGGTGATGGTCTGCACCAGGTCCTCGACGCTGCCCGCGCGGAACAGGAACCCGGTTTCACCGTGGCGAACGAGCTCCTTGTGCCCGCCGACATCCGAGGCTACGAAGATGCGCCCCTGCGCCATGGCCTCCAGCGGCTTCAGCGGCGTGACGATCTCGGTGAGCCGCATGGAATGGCGCGGGTAAGCGAGCAGATCGATCTGGTCGTAGTAGCGGCTGACCTCGGCGTGCGGCACGCGGCCGGTGAACCTCACCTTGTCGGCGATTCCGAGCTCGTTGGCCAGACCCTTGAGACTGGCCTCCTGCGGGCCTCCCCCAACGAGCAGCACGCGGAGATCGGGCCGGGAACCGGACAACACCGCGAAGGCGCGCAAGAGCAGATCCAACCCCTCGTAAGCATAGAACGAACCGACGAAACCGAGCACCGTGGCGTCGTCTAAACCGAGTTGCCCGCGCAACCCGGGGTCGGGGTCGCCCGAGAGCCGGAAGCTCGACACATCGACTGCATTGGGGATGACGACGACCTTGTCCTGCGGGACACCCCGCGAGACGATGTCCGCGCGCAAACCCTCGCAGATGGTGAAGATCTGATCGACACGACGAAACGCCCAGTTATCCAGAGCCCGGGTGAGCCGGTAACGCACACTGCCCTCGCGCGTGGCGCCATGATCGACCGCGGCGTCCTCCCAGAAGGCGCGCACCTCGTAGGCCGACGCAATGCCGAGCCTGTTGCCGACCCGCAATGCGGGAATGGCGTTCAGCACCGGGGAGTGTGCGTGAATGATGTCGGGTCGAAGCTGACGGGCAAGCGCTTCGAGGCGCGCTTCGGTGGCCTTCATCTGGCCGACGAGACCGAGCACACCAGTGTTCACGACGAGCGGGGGCGTGCGATGGAATTCCAGCCCGTCGATGGTCTCGAGCCCGGCTTCGGTCACACCCTGTTTGGGTGAGGTCAGGTGAAAGGTCTCCCACCCCCTCGCCCGCTGCTCCCTCAGGATTGCAGCCGAGCGGAAGGTGTAGCCGCTGTGCAGCGGAAGGGAGTGGTCGAAGACGTGGAAAATGCGCATGAGGTCGTATTGTATTGCCAGCGCCACACCATGCTGCGGGAATTTATCTCGCTCACGCTGCGATCGCCCGGCAGAGCCGGGCTCCTACAGCGCTCGTTTGCCGTGCCGCAGGAGTTCGGAGTTGTGTGCCGTGCCGCAAGGAGTTCGGAGTTGTGTGCCGTGCCGTAGGAGCTCGGCTTTGCCGAGCGATTGGGCGATGACCGGGCGCAATGCCGTGCCGTAGGAGCTCGGCTGTGCCGAGCGATTGGGCGATGACCGGGTGCGATGCCGTGCCGTAGGAGCTCGGCTGTGCCGAGCGATTGGGCGATGACCGGGTGCAATGCCAGATCGGGCGTGGTTGCGGGTGAACCGTTGTGATCGCCCGGCGGAGCCGGGCTCCTACAGTGCTCGTTTGCCGTGCCGCAAGGAGTTCGGAGTTGTTTGCTGTCACTGCCGGATGTAAATTGACACAGGCTGCCGATTGAAAATTGATACACC
>CAYTAY010000093.1:0-11768 GCA_964435845.1 uncultured Azoarcus sp. | reverse complement strand
GGATAGCGACAGGTAAGGGTTGTTCGGCGGTGTATCGCTGAACAGGACTCGCGGGCCTTGCAACAGGTAGCCGTGGAGTCTCCGCGACTTCCGAGGCCCCGAAACTGCGCACGTCCAGATGTTCAGGCCGTTGTGCTGCTTGCGGTGCAGTTGCAGCTTTTCGAAGCGTTTCTGCACCCATTCCCAATCGGCCAAGTGGTCCTGCTTGGCAAGGATCGCGGTCTTGGGGTGCTCCTGGGCGTAGCGCTGGAACACGCTGGGACTGACCAGATAGACGGTATCGGCGACCGTATGCACCAGTGCCTTGGCGTCATTGATGATGAGCTTGCGCTCTTCGATACGCTGACACAGCCAGGCGATGAAATGCTCGCCTGATGGCGTCTCCGCTAATCTCGGAGTCGACGGAGGCGCTGGCACCATCGAGTCGACCAGTGCCCTTGACTCACGGGACTCGACAGACAGCTCCTCCAGGGTTGGAGGAAGCACTTCGGTGGTTGACGAGAGGTCAGCCGAAGCAATATCGGGAGTGCCGAGCAGATCCAGGACCGCTTTGACGCCACCGCCGGCTGGTGGTGCCGGGAAGGGCTCGGATGTGTCCGAATCCGCCACGGCTGGCAGAGGCGCCGGAGTAGCTGGGTGAGCGTCGGCTGGCTCGCGAGCCCATCCGGGGTCCGTCGGCCTTCGGCCCCTCGGACCGGGGCCTCGCCGCGCCGCTCCGAGACGGCGAGCCGCAGAAGGGGGTCCTGACGCAGGAGCGTCGCGTCCCTGTGGTCCGTCCACCCCTGGGCCCGAAGGAGCAGATCGGTCAGCGGAGCTCTCCGAACGGGTGCCGGATCCGCTCCGGGTCCCGGCCGTCCCTCAGCACCTCGCATAGGGTCTCCCGATACCCGAGGCGCTCTGCCAACTCCCGAAGAAGCAGCGCCCCCGCATCCCCGCTCAGGCGCTCACTTCGAGCTTCGATCCGGATGCTACGGTTGAAATCTGGCTGGAAAAGCGTACCTTGGAACTCACCCATGGCGTGTCTTGCGGGGGATCAGTGGAAGGACGGCTTCGACACCTCCAACCTACTGTGGCCCAACAACATGCGCCATGGGCTTTTTGTGCCCCTCTATCTCACCACTATCGGTCTGGTCAATAAGGCAGGGTAACATATGGTGAACTTGGACGCATCTCAGGCTTTATTGCTGCTCGAAGCCCTCGGCATCGGCATTCTGATCGGGATCGAGCGCGAACGGAATACAGGCGAGCCCGGAGGCCCCGCCTCGGCAGGCGTGCGCACCTTCGCGCTCGCCTCGCTGACCGGCGCCCTGAGTCAGATTGCCGGGGGATGGCCGATGCTTGCCGTCGCCCTCGCCGTCATCGGCGGCCTGCGTATGGTGACGCATCTGTCTCTGCCGGATCGGCAGGCGGGTCTGACCACCAGCCTTGCGCTGCTGATCGTGGTCGTGCTGGGTGCATTGTCGATCGAGCACACCTTCCTCGCGGCGGCTTCGGGAGTCCTCGTGGCGGCGCTGTTGGCGGCCCGCACGGTTCTGCGCGAGTTCAGCCGCTCGGTGCTCAACGATTTCGAGGTCCGCGACGGTCTGATCCTCGGTGTCTCGGCGCTCTTGATCCTGCCGATCCTGCCGAACGAAGGCTTCGGTCCGGGCGGGGCGATCAACCCGCGGAATTTGTTTGTCATCGTCCTCCTTGTGATGGCGATCGGCGCGGTCAGTCACATCTGCACACGGGTCTTCGGTGCCCAGCTGGGGCTGCCATTGAGCGGCTTCCTGTCCGGGTTCGTCTCGAGCACCGCGACCGTGGTGGCAATGGCGAAGAAAGTGCAGGATCGGCCGGTCGACACCTATCCGGCCGCTGCGGGTGTCACGTTCTCGTCGGTCTCCTCGCTCGTGCAGACAGGGATCGTGCTGCTCTTCCTCAGCCCTTCGATGTTTGCTCTGTCAGCGCCGATCCTGATCGTCCCGACCGCGGTGGCGCTGCTCTACGGGACGGCGCTTGCGCGTTTCGGATCGCGCGACGGGGCAGGAGAGCGTGAGGGTCTCGACCTTCCCAGCCGCATCTTCAGCATCGGGGGGGCCATCAGCTTTGCCCTGACCGTCGCCACGGTCATCGTCGTCTCCGCGTTGCTGAATGATCAATTCGGGAGCGAGGCGGTCCTGTGGTCAGCCGCACTCGCGGGCCTCGTCAGCACCAGTTCCGCCGCTGTTGCGCTGGCCTCGCTGGTTTTGGCCGGGCAGTTGCCGGCATCCGAGGCGGTCGTGCCGCTGGCAGCAGCGATCAGTGTGAATGCCGGTGTGCGGATCGTCCTGGCCCTTCGCGGAGGGGCGACGCCGTTCGGCTGGACTGTCGCCGGCGGCCTGCTGCTGACCGCCGCCGCCGTCTGGGCAGGGTGGTGGTTTGCAGCCGCCATCAGCAGCATGATCACGGAGTGAGCTTCGTGCCGCGGCGTTGACAGGGAAAGTGCTATGTGTGGAGAGCGATATGGTCCAGCAACAGCCCACAACGACGATCGATCTGGCGCTTCAGGGCGGCGGATCCCACGGGGCGCTGACTTGGGGTGTGCTCGACCGCATCCTCGAAGACGAACGGCTGGAGATCGCAGGCATCAGCGGGACCAGCGCTGGGGCGATGAATGCCGTGGTGCTGGCGCAAGGGTTCCACCAGGGCGGCCGGGACGGAGCGCGCGAGGCGCTCGCCGCCTTCTGGCGGGCGGTGAGCGATGCGGCGCGCTTTTCGCCGGTGCAGCGCAACTGGTGGAACAGGCTCACCAGCAACTTCAACCTCGACAGGTCGCCTGGCTACCAATTCTTCGACAACCTGACACGGCGTTTCTCTCCCTATGAGCTCAATCCGCTCGACATCAACCCGTTGCGCGACCTCGTATCCAGTACGGTCGACTTCGATCGGGTCAATGCCTGCGCGATTCCGAAGATCTTCGTCACCGCCACCAACGTTCGGACCGGCCAGGCGCGCGTCTTTACCCAGCCGCATCTGTCGGTGGAAACGATCATGGCCTCGGCCTGTCTGCCATCGGTGTACCAGGCGGTCGAGATCGACGGCGAGGCCTATTGGGACGGCGGCTACATCGGCAATCCGGCGCTTCACCCCCTCGTCGACCAGACCGACTGTCGCGACATGGTCATCGTCCAGATCAATCCGATGACCCGCCGCGAACTGCCGCGAACGGGGCGGGATATTCTCAACCGAGTGAATGAGATCAGCTTCAATTCCAGCCTCATCAAGGATCTGCGGGCGATCCAGCTGCTGCACCAGCTTATCGATGCGGAGGGAATTGAGACGGAGCGATACCGCGACATGCGGGTTCATTTGATCCATGCCGCTGAGGAGTTACAGGATCTGGACTCCTCGAGCAAGCTCAACGCCGAATGGACATTCCTCACCCACCTGCACGAGCGCGGCCGGGCTTGGGCGCACCAGTGGCTAGAGGCGAATTATGACGGGATCGGTGTACGCTCCACCTTCGATCTCGACGCGTTGTTCGCCGACTCGCTGCGTCTGGTTAGGGCGCCCGAGCGGTCGAGCACCAACCGGTCAGCGGAGTAGTCGCCAATGTATGGCATCTTGGTTGTCGTCGCAGCGCTCGGTGGGCTCATTTATCTCGCCTATCGCGGCGTAACCCTGCTGATCCTGGCGCCGGGCCTTGCCATGCTCGCCGTGCTCGCCTCGCTCGAACGGCCCTTGCTTGCCAGCTACACCCAGGTCTTCATGGTGGCGGCGGGCGACTTCATCGTCCAGTACTTTCCGGTCTTCCTGCTCGGCGCCATCTTTGGTAAGCTGATGGAGGACTCCGGCAGTGCTGAGGTTCTGGCCAATGCCACGATCCGCAAGCTTGGCAGCGAACGCGCGATCCTTGCCGTGGTGCTGTCCTGCGCGGCGATGACCTATGGCGGGGTGTCGCTGTTCGTCGTTGCGTTCGCCGTCTATCCGATTGCTGCATCGGTGTTTCGCCGCGCCAATCTCCCCTAGTGGCTGATACCGGGCACCATCGCTCTTGGCGCCTTCACCTTCACCATGACCGCGCTGCCCGGCACGCCGGCGATCCAGAACGCGATCCCGATGCCCCATTTCGGCACCTCGCCCTTTGCCGCGCCGGGGCTCGGCATCCTGACCGCCCTGATCATGTTTACGCTTGGCCAGCTGTGGCTGGAGCGACGGGCGCGGGCCACCTCCGAGGGCTATGGCGATCACCCGGAAGCGGCACCGCCCGCCACGACAACCTTGCGCGAGCGCGCCGCGGGCGAAGGCTTCGACATTGCCGAGATTCCGGCCAAGGCGCGCCCGGCCGATTTGCCGTCGCCCATGTTGGCGGCACTGCCGCTCGTCACGGTGATCGCCACCAATCTCGCCTTCACCGCCCTCGTCATCCCGGCCATGGAGACCGACTATCTGGCCGCGCCGGAATATGGCGCGACGACCATCGATTCGGTGCGCGGCATCTGGTCCATCATCGCCGCACTGGTCTTTTCGATCCTGTTGATGGTCGCCCTGAACTGGTCGCGCCTGGCCAGCCTGAAGGCCGCGCTGGAGGCCGGTGCCAACGCCTCGCTGCTGCCGATCTTCAACAGGGCAAGCCTGGTCGGGTTCGGCACTGTCATCGCCTCGCTGTCGGCCTTCGCGCTGATCCGCGATTCGGTGCTCGGCATCGGCGGCGACAATCCCCTGATCTCGCTGGCGATCTCGGTCAATATTCTTGCCGGGATGACCGGCTCGGCGTCCGGAGGCATGAGCATCGCGCTCAGCACGCTCGGCGGCGTCTATATGGACATGGCCCAAGCCGCTGGCATCTCACCGGACTTGGTGCATCGGGTGACCGCGGTGGCAACCGGAGGGCTCGACGCATTGCCCCACAACGGCGCCGTCATTACGCTGCTGGCAATCTGCGGCCTCACACACCGGGAGGCCTATCTTGATATCGCCGTCGTCGCCGTCGCGGTCCCGATCATGGCGCTGATCGTGCTGATCACCCTTGGAACGTTGCTGGGGAATTTCTGATGAAGATTGTCAGCCCTGCGGCCATTTATGGGCATGGTGAAGCTGCGCGCTCGTCAGAGAACGTTGGATTTGCGATCTTCTCGCTCCGCCATTTCTACCCGGTCGAACGTTCTCCGCGCGCAGGCGCGGGGCTGAAACGCGAAGGAACCGAGCGGTTCGGGCGCGAACCTCTGGGCTGCGACGTCGGCACACTCGGCTTCGAGCGTTTTCTCTCCGCCCATTTTCTCTCGACCTCTGGACTGAACCGGCGCCAGTACGGAGCTCTAACCAACAGAAATCAAACCAGAAACCGCCGCCGATGTATCATCCGAGTTGATATCCCATCTGCCGGGCGGCAGTGCTCCGAAAAGAAATCTCATCCTCCAGGGCGTTTGAGCTCCAGCACACGGCTGAGCGCACACCGACACCATACTCGACCATCAGCCCGGTTATGAGAGGCCTTCTGATGCTCGATCCCATTGGTCAAGGTCCAGGCGCTTGAATCTCCATTGCCGACGCACCTTGAACGCCGGAATCTCCCGCGTTGAGCCATCGTGTAGACGGTCTTTTCGGCGACCTTAAGCAATCCTGATGATCGGGGTGACGCCTCTGCTGCTCTTCGTGGCCTGCACCGGCATGATGATCCGACGCTGGGGCGGCGCCCTGCTGCTGGGCAGATACCACTTCCGTGTCCGGTGGGACGACGGGATGCTTGTGCGTCGCGTAGTTGTCGGCGATCAGGTGCAACGTCTTTTCCTTAGGCGTTTCGCGGTCGATTTTCTTCAGGAACTTCAACCACTCGACGTGGGTGTGCCGTTGTTGACACTGACCGATGACTTGACCATCAAGCACGCTGAGCGCGGCAAACAGGGTCGTCGTGCCGTTGCGCTTGTAATCGTGAGTCATGGTGGCCGCCCGCCCCTTCTTCAACGGCAATCCGGGTTGAGTGCGATCGAGCGCCTGGACCTGGCTTTTCTCGTCACAGCACAGCACCAACGCGTGCTCGGGCGGGGCCATGTACAGGCCAACGATGTCTTCGAGCTTCTCAACGAACTTCGGATCGCGCGAAACCTTGAAACCGCGTACGACATGCGGCTTCAGTCCGGCCGCCTGCCAATGTCGCGCGATGGTGGTCGCATGCACACCCAGTTTCGCCGCCATCTTGCGCGTGCTCCAGTGCGTGGCCGCTTCGGGCTTGGCCTGGGTCGTCAGTTCCACCAACTGCGCCAGGTCCACCTTCTTCGGCGGCGCTCCCCGCGGCAGGTCGCGCTCGATCCCGGAAAGCCGCATCTGGGCAAAGCGGCCACGCCAGCGCGCTACTTGAATCCGCCCAATACCCAATTGCTCCGCGATCCGTTGGTTCTGCATGCCCTCGGCGGCCAACAGCACAATGCGCGCACGTTGCGACAACCTGACGCTCGTCAGCCGCGAGGCCGCCAGCTTGGTCAGTTCCGTTCGCTCCCCATCGGTCAACACAATCTCGGGCGCAACTCGCATTCGACCCTCCGCTTGCCATGCATGGCGCATTATAGCGGAAGTCGCAAGTTAGGTCCTTTAAGATCGCTGCACTACACTAGCGACCATCTACACCGAAGGCTTCAGCCACTTCGTTACCTCCATGACTGCTCCGATTGCTTCCGGCCGGAGCGAAAGAGGCCGGGCGGGATTCGCACCCGCTGGAAAAGCGCCGACTTTGCACGGCGCACGTCGAACTCGGGTGGTCCAGCCCGTCGAGTAATGCGGTAACATGCCAATCATCTATTTGGCTGTAGCCGCAATTTGAATGCAGGATGACAAGTGAGCGACTTGAAGCAGAAGCACTGGCACCATCTGCCCGACGAAGAAGTACTCAGGCTGCTTGCCACGAATGGACAGACGGGCCTGGATCGGATTGCGGTAGAAGAGCGACGACATCAACACGGACCAAATTCGCTGGCCAAGCGAGTTGGCGATGGGCCCTTGTTAAGGTTTCTGCTGCAGTTCAATCAGGCGCTGGTCTACATTCTGCTTGTCGCGGTGATAATCAAGCTCTCATTGGGAGCCTGGGTCGATGCAGCGGTAATCTTCGGCGTGGTGCTGCTCAATTCGATTATCGGGTTCGTGCAGGAGGGCAAGGCGCTCAGTGCGCTCGAGGCGTTGTCGCGCGCCTTGAAGATGGAGACCACCGTCTTGCGGGCCGGAGAAAAGCAGCGCATCGACGCTGCCGAGCTCGTACCAGGAGACATTGTCCTTCTCGCTTCCGGCGATAAGGTGCCCGCAGATCTGCTCCTGTTTCGCAGCCGCAGCCTGCAGATCGATGAGTCGGCTCTGACTGGTGAATCAGTACCGGTGGACAAGTGCCCTGGCATTGTGGAACTCGACACGCCGCTCGCCGACCGGACGAACATGGCATACTCCTCCACCTTGGTCACGTATGGCACAGGCGTCGGCGTCGTTGTCGAAACGGGGGACAGCACCGAGATCGGCCGCATTTCGGAGCTCATCGCCAGCGCCGGTATAATCGCCACACCGCTGACGCGCAAGATCGCCGACTTCAGCAGGCTGTTGCTCTACGCGATCCTGGGGCTGGCTGCCCTCACCTTTGCCGTGGGTCTGTGGCATGGGCAGCATTGGGTTGACCTGTTCATGGCCGCCGTTGCCCTGTCGGTTGCGATGATCCCGGAAGGGCTGCCCGCCGTGCTGACGATCACACTTGCCATTGGTGTCGCGCGCATGGCAGAACGCAATGCGATCATCCGCCGACTACCTGCAGTCGAGACGCTCGGCAGCACTACCGTGGTGTGCTCGGACAAGACAGGAACGCTCACTCGCAATGAGATGACGGTCCAGCGACTCTGGGCCGACGGCAAGACATTCGAGCTCAGCGGCATCGGCTACGCGCCGGAGGGCGAGTTGCGAAGTGATGGCGAGCATCACTCCGCCGCAGAGAACGGGGTTGTGCGCGAGTTGCTGCGTGCCGGCCTCCTGTGTAATGACGCGGTGCTCAAGCGTGACGGTGATGCGTGGCGAATCGAGGGTGACCCTACCGAGGGGGCGCTGCTGGTCGCGGCTGGCAAGGCCGGTCTCGATGCTCGGGCCGAAAACGCTCGTGCCGCCAGGCTGGAGACGATTCCGTTCGAGTCCCAGCATCAATACATGGTCACCCTGCATGGCGGAGACAGTCCGGCCGTCTACCTCAAGGGGTCGGTTGAAAAGATCCTCGAGCGCAGCACGGTCATGCTCGGCGAGGACGGAGTAGCGCGCGCGCTCGACGCTGACGAGGTCCTTCGCCAGGTCAATGCCATGGCCAGTCAGGGGCTACGAGTGCTGGCGTTCGCCCGAATGGCCGTCGCGCGCGGGACTACCGACATCGATCATCAGGATGTCCGCGGCGGTCTAACCTTTGTGGGTCTGCAGGGCATGATCGATCCGCCACGCGAGGAGGCGATCCGCGCCGTGCGGGCCTGCCAGGAAGCGGGGATCAAGGTCAAGATGATCACCGGCGATCACGCCGCGACCGCGGCTGCCATCGCCAGCCAGATCGGCTTGGCGGGGACCTCGGGACATGCGGAGGTGCTCACTGGGCGTGCGCTCGAAGAACTCTCCGGCGCCGAATTGATCGACGCTGCCGCGCACACCGCTGTGTTTGCACGCGTGACGCCTGAACAGAAGCTGCGCTTGGTCGAGGCCCTCCAGGCACGCGGGGAGGTGGTGGCGATGACAGGCGATGGCGTAAACGACGCGCCGGCGCTGCGAAGGGCCGACATTGGCGTCGCGATGGGCATCACCGGCACGGAGGTCTCGAAGGAGGCTGCGGACATGGTGCTCACCGATGACAACTTCGCCACCATCGAAGCTGCTGTAGAAGAAGGCCGCGGCGTCTTCGACAACCTGATCAAGTTCATCACCTGGATCTTGCCGACCAACGCCGGTCAGGGCCTGGTGATCATCGCTGCGGTGATGGCGGCGCAGCCGCTGCCGGTGCTGCCGGTTCAGGCGCTGTGGATCAACATGACCACGGCCGTGCTACTTGGCCTCACCCTGGCTTTCGAGCCGCGGGAGCGGGACATAATGAGTCGCCCGCCCAGGTTGTCCGCTGCACCAATCCTCAACGGCGAATTGATCAAACGCATCCTGCTGGTCGGTCTGCTGCTTCTCGTGGGTAGCTTCGGCCTGTTCGAATGGGCGTTGTATAACGGCCGCAGCGAGCATGAGGCGAGGACGATCGCAGTGAACGTCTTCGCGGTCGGGCAATCATTCTATCTGCTCAACTGCCGTTCGCTGCGTTATTCCATGTTCCGTCTGGGGCTGTTCAGTAATCCTTGGATCTGGGGCGGCATCGGGGCGATGATGGCAGTGCAGTTGCTGTTCACCTATCTCCCGCTGATGAACACGCTTTTCCACACTGCGCCGATCGGCTGGATCGACTGGGGGCAGATCGTCGCGGTCGGCCTCGCCATCTATCTGATGATCGAAGGCGAAAAGGCTTGGAGAAGACGTGGCGCAAACACCAAGCAACGCGCTGAGCCCCGCGGCTCGCGCGGGCTGGCTGGGTAACAGTTCGGCCCCCTTGGAATCAACTTATTTCGCGCAGACGCAGATGAATACAAGCAACGAGAAGGATGGCAAGCGAGAGAGCAAGAGGGGCACGATCCCCGTGCTGGACTGGATCATCGAGCGGGTCGCCCGCGTGCTGGCGATGATCATGGCGCTGGTGATCATCTGGGGGGTCGCCGACGTTCTTTATGTCTTGTACCTGAGGCTGATGGCGCCGCCATTCATGCTGCTCGAGATCAAGGACATCCTGGCGACCTTCGGAGCCTTCATGGCGGTTCTGATAGCGATAGAGATCTATCACATATCATTCTGTACACCGAGAATGACAAAAGCCACCACCTTGCGGTGGAGATCGTGCTTGGAACTGCGCTGATGGCGATCGCACGCAAGGTGATCATTCTCGACTTCGACGATGTCGCACCCGACTATCTTTACGGTACGGCAGCGATCACGTTCGCCCTCGCAGTCGGCTACTACCTGATCGTGATGAGACCAACAAAGCACAAAGAAGCCAGCGGAGAGGGATGACGCGTGCCGATCGATAGCCTCGAGCGTCTCTTCATTGCCATCCCGGGTCAATGGGAGAGGGCGATCGCGACCGTCCTTATGATTTTAGTCGGCGCAGCGCTCACGCATCTCTGGGCCCGCTATCTGGCGCGCGGGGATGTCATCTCCAACGAGAAGCGTCGGGTTCATCTGGTCTGGGTCCGTAACACAATCTGGTTCGTCGTGCTGTTCGTGATCGTTTCGGTCTGGGCGTCGACGATCGCGGGCTTTGCGCTGTCGCTGGCTGCGGTCGCGGGTGCCATGTTAATCGTCAGCAAGGAATTGCTGATGTGTGTACTCGGCTACCTTTATCTGACGCTGGTCCGGCCTTTCAAGGTCGGAGACCTGATCGAGTCCAGCCTGTTCAGCGGCCGAGTCATCGACATCGACATGTTCGCGACCACCCTGGCCGAGCATAGCCACGCAGGCCAGGTCACCGGGAAGGTTGTCGAATTTCCAAACGGCCTGCTCCTGACAACGCCGGTCAAGAACGTGTCCCCGACCGGCGAATACGTGCTGTTCCTGATGAGGGTTCCCGTTCCGGTTGTGATGGTGCGCGACCTTAACAACATCGAGGATGCCGCGAGAACCGCTGCAGAACTTGCGACCCGTGAATGGCAGGAGCAGGCAGAAGCCCACTTCCGGAAACTCGCGAATGAAGACTTTATCTCCTACTCGTCAGGCCGGATCAAGGTGCTCTGGGAATTCGGCGATGCCGAACATCTCGCGCTCATCATCCGGATAGTCTGCCCCAATGCACTGCGACTGAAGGTCGAGCAGGCGGTGTTCAGGGCGATCTGGCACGCAGTCAATGCAAAAGGTTCCGATCAACCGCCGCCCGGGGGGGCTGCGCCGGGCTTGACGACTGAGAATCAGACCGCCAGTTTGTCGCAGGGGGCGTAATAGGCAAGAAGGTGCGGAACGCTCCCAGCAAAGGACTCGCTGATGCGCCCTCGGCCGTGCCGGCCAGCGACGATCAGGTCGGCGTCGAGTGCGCGCGCCGCATCAGGCACCACAGTATTGGGTTTGCCGTGTGCGATTTCGCGCTCGTCGATACCGAGCAGTTCCGGGTCAGAAAGCAGGGCGTCGAGGTTGCGCTGGGCGACAAGCGACTCCCTGTCGGCAAACGCTCGATTTCGGCTTCAAGGAAGCGCTTGTTCCGCAACTTGGCCTCGAATGGCGCAGCGTAGTCATGCACCTTGACTCCGGCACGCTTCGCCACGACCAGTGCTGCGCGCAGCACTGCCTCTGATGAAGTCATCATCCTTCCAATCATTGAGGCACGGACGAAGGACCCGAAGTCTGCACTCGATGCCTTTCCAACAGGCGCACTGCTTCATCGCAGCCAACCCTTGCGCTTGGTATAGATCAGCGGCAACACCGCGGTCATGAGCGTCAGCAGCATCAGGCTTCGTGGTACCGGTGTGCAAACTACCGGGGCCGTTACGCAGAGATCCGGCAGCACTGCGCAGTTTCCACGGTGCCAGTGCGCAACCGCGATGGCGTTCGGCGCCCAGCCTATATTGCGCCACCGCGCAGATGATCGCCGTTTTGGAATCCTGAGCAGCCCACGACCTACGCTACCGTTGTCGCATCAAACCGGAGAGCGCCGATTCCGGTTTGACGGTCGCTTCCGTCGCCCCCCTGGAGTCGACTACCCACCCTGATCGTTTTCACGGTGGCTCGACATGCCA
>CAYTAY010000092.1:0-12356 GCA_964435845.1 uncultured Azoarcus sp. | reverse complement strand
CCATTTTCGCCCCAAATAATCCTAGAAACCGCAGTTGGATGCGCCCGAGTGTGCGTCTGGCGCGTCGTCTGGCAAGGCGCGACGAGGCGGCATGGTCGCTCCCTGCAAGGAGGAGCAACGCAGCCAGGCGGCGCGCCTGGCGTGCAATCGGGTGCGTAGCGAACTCATCCAGCGGGTGAGCCTTGTCGAAGGCGGGAACGTCAGCATTCATGGATGGCCCAGGCAGCAAACAAGCGGTCAACTGCGGTTTATAGGATAATGAGCAACCGATGCACTGCAGCCCGGAGCCGTGAAAAATGCTATTGACCCAACTGCATGCTCAAAAATCCGCCATAACTGCCTTGGGCAGCCAATACGGCGCCCGGCACATTCGCGTGTTTGGCTCTGTGGCGCGCGGGGAGGAAGGGCCGGACAGCGACGTGGATTTTCTGGTGGAGTTCGATCAAGGCTACGACCTTTTCACGCAGCGCCTGCCGCTGGCCAGGCAGCTTTGCGAGTTACTCGGCCGTCCGGTCGACCTGGTGCCGGAACACGAACTGAACCGCCATCTGCGCGACAGCATCCTGAAGGAAGCGGTCGAGTCATGAGCAAATCCTGGCAGCCACACGCCCGGCATATTCTTGACGCCGTTGCCAAGATCCGCCGCATCGTGTGCTACAGCGTAATCGGCGGCCTCCACGACGGCGCGCAGGGGCCGGTCGATGCTGCGCGACACCCACACCAACAAAAAAATCGTCAGGCCAACGACCAGGCTTGCAAGCACGGTCTTGAAAATGAAGTCCGAACGCTGCCGCTCCATCAGGCTGGCTGCGGTACGTTCGATGTCCGCCGCAATTGCGGTTTCCATTCCGCGCAATGCATCGATCTTGTCCGTGACGACGCGAAACCATTCGTCAGAGGCGATACCGAATCCACCGTATCCGTAGCGCTCGGCCATGACATCGCGCATGCGCTGGACTTCGCGGGCCGCAGGCCCTGACAGTACGACTTGCAGCGACTGCTTCATTTTCTCCGTGGCCGCGCCCATGAACGCTTCGAGAAATGCCTCCTGCTTGTGCACTCTCTGGAGGATTGCCCGGTAAGCCGATGGTTCGACGCGATCGGCAACGAATGCCGCGGTCGACAGCGCACGCTCCTGGCCGGCGTTCTCCTTCGCAAGCGCGAGCATCTGGTACCCGAGCGCAAGCTGCGCAACTGCGGGATCGTCGCTAAGCGCTGCAATCCGCTCCATCAGTACGAACAGCGTCGCAATCGCTCCAGTGTAATAGCCGGTAGTATCGGACGCGCGCAATTCAAGGCTGGAAGCCCCGTCCCGAATGCGCTGCAATTCCGAAAGCCGCGAAGCCACATTGTTGATTGCCTGGCTGAGATCGCCTTTCACCGGAGCGTTGATTCGATCGACCGCCTCGCGGTAGGTCGTGGAACGTGTATCGCTGGCGCTCCGGATCCGCGGCAGCGCGTCGCGAAACTGGCGCCCTTCCGAGGTGAGGAATCCTGCCGTCGTCCCACGCTCGATCTGCAGTTCGTGGATGAGGTCGCCCACGGCCACCGTGACCTGCTGCAAATCCCGGGTTTGCGCGGCATTCCGATAGGTGGAGAAACTCTCCACGGCGATCGTCCCCATAGCCAGCACAAGCGCGATCAGGGGCACGGCCGACAGAATCGTCAGCCTGCGTGCGACGGTCATTCCAGACATCACTTTCCCCTTGGCCGGCAGATATGGCCCGATGCGTCGTCCTGCCGGAAACAACGCCTACTGCATCCAGGATGCACTTGCGATCAGCGCTCCTCCTGCCGATTTTCAACCCGAGTGCAAGTCATGTCTTTCTCTCCGCGGTCGCACACGAAACCCGGTTGCGACCGTTGCGCTTGGCCTCGTAGAGCGCGAGGTCGGTGCGCCGGATGAGATCTTCCAGCGTCTCCCCTACCCGATGCTCGGCAAAGCCTGCGCTCACCGTCACGGCAGTGCTGGCAAGCACCCCATCGAAGCGCAACTGCTGTACGGCGAGCCGCACCCGCTCGGCAAAGCCCAGGACTTCGGCCCGACCGGAGTCCGCGAGAAACACCGCGATCTCGTCGCCGCCGAAGCGAACGGGAATGTCGGCCTTGCGGCATTCGGACAGGATCATCGCGGACGTGCGGCGCAACACCTCATCGCCCGACAGGTGACCGTAGGCGTCGTTGATCGGCTTGAACTTGTCGACGTCGAACAGGGCCAGCGCGAACCCGGCCTCTTCGTTGCGCGTATGGCGCTCGACCATGCGTCCGACGGCGTCTTCCATGTACAGGCGGGTGAACAGCCCGGTCAGTGAATCCCGGATTGCCCGCAGATAGTAGCGCCGCTTGTCCTGCTCGAGCGCCTCGATCAGCAACTCGCGCTCGATGCCGATGCGCAGCGGCTGAGCGATCGCGGCGACGATCTCGCGCAGTTCCATCATCTCGGTCGGAAAGGCATCCAGGTGCAGCACGAGCAACACGCGGATCTTCGCATCCTCCTCGGACAGCAGCGGCATCACCAGCGCCAGCAGACCCTCGTCGAGTTCCTCGATCCGGTAGTCCCAAGGCGAATGGTGCCGCCAGCCATCGGCGCTGCGGCCCAGCAGCTCGGCTACCGCGGGCAATGATCGCCCCGCGCCGGGTCGAAAGTACGAACCCGCCGAAAACGCAAGACGACGCTCGTCGGCGTCGAGTGCCCACAGCTCCAGCTCGCAGACCTCGGGCACGAAGCTGCGCAGGCTCTCGAACATCGCGCGAGCGGTGCAATCGAGCCCGACGTGCGCCGAACCTGTTTGGCGCACCTGCGCCACGACCGCGTTGAGCCGTGACAGGCGCGCGACGTCGACGCGGCCGGGTGCGGCCGCGAGCAACCCACAATCGAGCGTCTTGAGCCGGTCGATCATCGGTGTGACCAGATGCCCGGGGATGATCGATCCGTGTTGCGGCGCGATCATGCGCACGGGATGGCGCTCGATCTCCATCAGCCCGGACTGGAGTATCTCGCGGCTGGGCATGTAATGTTCGTGGAACGGGCGCATCGCCTCGAAATAGCCCTCGTCCTCGGCAAACAGCGCGAAGTCCTCGGTGAAGCCGCCGAACAGATCGCCGGTGAAGAGCACGCCGGTCGCCTCGTCCAGCGTGCACACTGCGCCCGGAAAGTGAAGGTACGGTGTCGCGATGAAGCGCAAAATCCGCTTCCCGGCGCACAGCTGCCAGCCGGATTCATCGAGATGCTCGATCGGCAATTTCCAGCCGAAATGCCGGATCAGCGCGGCGGATCGCCAGTGGGTGACGAGGCGGGCACCATTGCGCACGAACTCGTCATGCGCGAGGCCGATCCCCGCGACGATGTCCGGATCCGCGTGCTGGCAGACGAGATAGCGGATCTGGTCGAAGCGCACGACCGATTCGATCTTGCGGCGGGTTTCGGCGAAGGTGAGCACGGAGCCGGGATCGATGAGCACGGAATCGTCGCCGTTCTCGACGAGATACGCATGGCACTGGAACGGATCGCCCTCGAGATGGGCGCCGACCCACCAGATGCGCTCGGCGATCTCGATCGGGTCATGCAGGCCGGGCAGGCAGCGCCGGACGCCCGCCGAATCGAATCGGTCATCCATGGACATTCCTCACTTGACTCGGGCCGGCTTTGCGCCGGGCCGCGATCCAGCGTTCGAACTCCCCGCTCGCCATCGGTTTGCCCAGCAGGTACCCTTGGATCACGTTGCAACCCGCATCGCGCAGGAAATCCAGCTGTGCGCGGGTCTCGACGCCTTCGGCAACGAGTTCGAGATCGAGTGCGCCGGTCATCGTCGCAAGCGCACGAATGATCGCTTCCGTGCGCGGGTCGTGCCCGATCGCGCGGACGAAGGACAGATCGATCTTCAGGGTGTCCAGCGGGAAACGTGCGAGGTAGGCCAGCGAGGAATACCCCGTTCCGAAATCGTCGATGGCCACGCACACACCCATCTCCCGCAGCAGTGCAAACGTCGCGGCAGAACCCGCCGTGCTGTCCATGGACAGACTCTCGGTGATCTCGATTTGGAGGCAGTGCGGCGCAAGACCACTGTCGTCGAGGGCGGCGCGAATCGTGGCCGCCAGACCGCGCTCGCGGAACTGCCGTGCGGACAGATTGACGGCCATGCGCAGCTCACCCCAGCCAGCCTCGTGCCAGCGTCGGGCCTGTTCGCAGGCCTCGCGCAGCACCCAGCGTCCGATCTCGATGATCAGGCCGGTCCGCTCGGCAACAGGAACGAAGTGATGGGGTCCGACGAGTTCATCGCCGCGACGCCAGCGCAGCAGCGCCTCGACACCCACGACCTCGTCGCTTCGAACGTCGACCTGCGGCTGATAGACGAGAAACAGGTCACCTTGGTCGAAAGCGCTCTTCAGGGTGCTACTGATCGTCAAACGTTCGCTGGTCTGCGCTTCCATCTCCGGGTGGTAATGCTGGATCGTGTCGTTGCCGATCTCCTTGGCCTCGTGCAATGCACTGTCGGCACGGCGCAGGAGGGCGTCCGGGTCCTGGCCATCGTGCGGGAACAGCGCAATGCCCACACTGCCGGTGACGAGCAGTTCGCAGCCGGCCATCGTCATCGGACGGGCCAGCACGTCGAGCAGCTTGCGCGTGACGACGGCCGCTTCTCCGGCATCCGTCACGCCGGGCAACACGATCCCGAACTCGTCCCCACCCAGGCGTGCGAGTCCGTCCTCCTTGCGCAAACTTGCACGCAGGCGCTGCGCAATGATGCGGATCAGGGCATCCCCTTCATGATGGCCCAGGACCTGGTTGACGTACTTGAACTCGTCCAGATCGACGAGCGCGACCGCAACACTGTGCCCCTCCGCCGCCGCATACCCCAGCACCTGCGACAGGTGGTGTCTGAAGCCGTTGCGGTTCGGCAGCCCGGTCAGCTCGTCGTGACGGGCCAGGTACTCGAGGTCGACCTCGATCTTCTTCTGCGCCGAGATGTCGACCAGCAGCGCGACGTAGCGGTTCACCTCCCCGTGCGCATCGTGGATTGCCGACACGCACAGCAGCTCCG
This sequence comes from uncultured Azoarcus sp., assembly GCA_964435845.1. Taxonomy (GTDB): domain Bacteria; phylum Pseudomonadota; class Gammaproteobacteria; order Burkholderiales; family Rhodocyclaceae; genus Azoarcus_F. The sequence goes on along the minus strand of CAYTAY010000092.1, from coordinate 7,314 downwards.
GGTACTCGTCGCCGTTCTTGCGACGGTTCCAGATCTCGCCACGCCAGCTTCCGGTCTGCCGCAGCGCGCGCCAGAACCCGTCGTAGAACGCACGGTCATGGCGGCCGGATCGGAAGATCGCCGGCGTCGCGCCGACGAGTTCTTCCTCTGAATACCAGCTGATCCGGCACACGGCGGGGTTCGCCGCCAGGATGCGGCCATTCAGGTCGGTAATGAAGATGCCCTCCATCGCCGAGTCGAAAACGGCTGCGGCCTGGCCCATCTGCTCGCTCACGCACTTCGTCCACGCAAGCCGTTCGAGATTGGTCGCGTAGGTCACGTGGGCCGCGCAGATCGCGCCGATCGCCTCGAGCAGGGCGATTTCGCCCTTGCGGAATCGGTACCCCGCCCCGGCACGTACCCACAGGCTTGCGAGCATGCGCCCACCGCAGCACAGCGGCAGCACGATCCGCGCATGCGCTCCCTCCTCCACGATCCGCGCCCTGACAGGGTCCGGGGCACCAGCCTCCGGCGCCGGGTCGCATGGGTATTGGTCGTGGCGACTTCCTTCGTCGCGAAGCTCCGGTTGATTGCGGTTCGCCTCGGCACCGGTCACCTGCGCGCCGTCGTCCCTGGTGGCCACCTTGCCCGCATTCCCTGCGTTCGGATCCGACCATTCGGCACACACGTGCGGATAACCGAGCCGATCGGCAAGCAGCGCAGCGACCGCTTGCAGGCCGTGCTGCAGATCAGCACCCGGGCATAGAAAGCACGCGTGGACGTCCAGCAAGAGCGACTGACGGAGCGTTTGCCGTATCTCCCCAGAACGTCCGATTGGCGCCGGCTGGGGGGTCGAACGCATCCGCTATCCTTTCGATTTGGGCATGTCAGAGGATGCAGATGTTAGTCGAACACGATGCAATTCCGATAGACGCACACGGATGACACGACTGAAGGAATAATCCTACATCTCGAGAGAAGCCAGTGTAGTGGTGCGCTCTTGACGAAACCTATGTAAGACTTTGCACGTCGGCTATAGACAGCGGTAGGGCGGATGAGCGTAGCGTTATCCGCCGAACGAGGCTCATACGGCGGAAGGCGCTGCGCTTTTCCGCCCTACAGGCCTTCCGCATAAGCTCCAGACAGCGCGCAGCACTACACTAGACAAGGTGATGGTGCAAGGCGTAGCGGACGATGTCGGCGTTGTGGCGCAGCCCCAGCTTGTTCAGCACCCGAGCACGATAGGTGCTCACGGTCTTGGCATGGACGCCCATCTCGGCGCCGATCCCGGTGACGGTGCCGCCACCCGCGAGAAGGATGAACACCTCGAGCTCGCGCGGCGACAGCCGGTGGTGCGGCAGCGCATCGACGCCACGCGCGAGCTGGAAGAACAGATCGCGCGCGCAACGAACGTCCAGGTATGATCCACCTTCGGCGACCTTGCGTATCGCGTGGATGAGGTGCTGCGACGAGCAGTCCTTGTCCAGATAGCCGGCTGCGCCCAGGCGAGCGGCCTGGACCGCATAGTGCTCGGCCGGATGCATGGAAAGGATCAGCACGGGCAGGTCGATGCCTTCGGCACGCAAACGTCGCAACACCTCCAGGCCACCGATGCCGGGCAAGGTGATGTCGAGCAGCATCAGGTCCCAGTTTCCCGACCGCGCCAGTTCCAGTGCCGTGAACCCGTCCCCGGCCTCGCCCGCGACCTCCAGATCGGGTGCATCCTCGAGCAGGCGTCGCAAGCCCTGACGAAAAAGCGAGTGATCGTCGGCCACCAGTACGCGCATCATCTGCGCCCCTCACCGTTCGACAACGGCACCACGAGGCGGACCCGCGTACCCCCGCCCGTCGCCGGACCGATCTCGAGATAGCCACCCATCAGCGACGCCCGCTCGGTCATACCGCGGGTCCCGGCTGCGCGCGGGCCATGGCCGGCACCGATGCCGTCGTCGACGACCTCGAACACCAGCAATTGCTCGTTGACCTCGCCGCGAATGCATACCCGCGTGGCCCGCGCATGCTTGGCCACATTGGTCAGGCATTCCTGGACCACGCGATAGATCTCGGTGGCCTGGCGCGACGACACGCTGTCCAGACCCGGCCCAAGCTCGACGAGTACATCCAGCTCGTGATGTCGCGTGAATTCGTGCGCGAGCCATTCGATCGCGCCGGCGAGCCCGAGATCCCCGACCACGGTCGGCTGCAGTCCGGCCACGATGCGTCGGGCCGCGGCCAGCGAGTGCACTGCGAGATCGTGCATGATTCCCAGCCGCTCGCGTATCGGACCGTCGCCCGTGCGCTGCAGCAGCCACTCGATGTCGTGACGCAGGGACACCAGCGACCCCCCCAGTTCGTCGTGAATTTCGCGTGCAATCTGATCCCGGACATCCTGGCACGCGAGCTCGACGCAGTTGGCCAGGTCGCGGACCTCGCGCTCCAGGCGCTTGCGCTCGGTCACGTCCTGCTGGATCGCGATGAAGTGGCGCACCGTGCCGTCCGCCTCGAGAATGGGGGTGATGGTCTGCTGCGCGACGTACAGGCTGCCATCCCGCCGTCGGTTGGTGATCTCGCCGCTCCATGACTCGCCGGCGTGCACCGCGGCCTTGAGCGCCCGATAGTATTCGTGACCGTGCACGCCGGAATGCAGCAGCCGCGGCGTGCGGCCGATCAGATCCTCGCGTGCATAGCCACTCAACGCGACGAAAGCGTCGTTCACCAGCTCGATCACGGTATCGCGATCGGTGATGAAGATCGCGTTCGCCGCGACCGTCAGGGCTCGGCCGAGCAGCGACAGCCGCGCTTCCTGCACGATGTGGCCCAGCACCAGTCCGAGCTGTACCGAGAAATCATCGAGCAGGGCCAGCGCCGACGCATCGAACCGATCCCCGGCGCGGGTTCGCATCGCGAGCACGAGTTCGAAACCGTCGCACCTCTTCAGGGGCAGGACCGAACACGTACCTTCATCGGCACCCGACGCGGCGCATGCCCGCGAGGCATCACAGTGGACGAGTTTCCCGGTGCGCAGCGCACGCGCCACGCATTCGGGTGCGACCCCGCCTGTGTCGTCCACCGCTCGCCCGGCGCGGCCCAGCACGACGAGCCGGCCATCGCCCCGCGTGCGAACCGCAGACGCGAAGTCCAGATCCAGACCCTCGACCAGCGCGGTGCAGATCCGGTCGAGGACATGCTCGAGGTCGAACCGTCCGTCACGCAGGATCTCCATCCAGCACTGCTGAAGGCGCACCTGCCGATGCCGGGCGGTGATGTCATCGACACCGTCGACCTGCAGCCGTGCGGAAAGGGGTAAAGCCATGGTCGCGTCGGGGACTCGGACGTGACCTGCGTCGTCTGCGGACATTCAGCCTGTCTTTCGAACCGTGAAACGTTTCGTTGGCGATCGGTACGTCCGATCTGCCGCGCCAACCCGCGGCACGATCATACGCTTCGGGCCGGACGAGTTTTCGGTCGCGGCCTGCCGATAACGGGATCGCCCTCGCGGGTGAACCCGTTTATTCTACATCCTTCGCCGACCGTCGCGGCACCGCACGCTTAGCGGCCGTGGACCGCCGTATCCGGATGGAAGGCAAACCACGCGAACCAGAACGCGATCAGGCTCGGCAGCTCGTTGCCGTGCGCGTCGAGCACGCGCCCGGTGCGGGCCTCGGCATCGAACTCGATGCGTATCCGCTGACCGGCGATCTCGTCCTCGATCTGATCACCTCCGACGTGCATGAGGCGCGAGAACAAATAGGCCTTGTGGCGTCCATCCACACTTACGCCAATCACCTGTTCCTTCGGATGGAAGCGCTCGTCGCGAAAGCGCACCGGAAACATCAGATCCTCGCTGTCGACGTAGTCGGCATAGGGGTCGCGGCCATAGTCGCGCCGGAAGCCGGTGTCCGGAGACAGCACTTCGCTGTGCGGATGACGCTCGCGCCACTCGGCCCAGGTGGTGTGGGCCGTCGGGAGAAAGTCGAGCTTCGTGCCCTGCATCGGCCCGGCCACCGCCTCGGCCATGATCTGCGACCATAGCGATTCGGTCTGCCGGTCGTACAACAGCACGTCGCTGTTGTACAGCAGGCCGGACACACCGAAGGCGAGATCCCGACCCGCCACCCGCGCACCGAACGCCATGCCGGTGCCGCACAGCGGGCAGAAGGTGACCGCGACCGGCTCGCCGTCGAAGTGGTCGTTGACCACCTCGTGCCAGTTCAGGATCGCGATCGGATAGGCGCGTGCGATCCCCCCGCGGGCAACCCCGAGTACGCGGTCGGCGGGTTTCAGGAACCCCGCCTCGTGCGCGGGCACGAAACGTGGTGCGTCGATTGCCGGAATACCGTCGCGCGGCGGTCCGCCATGACGGATCTCATCCACCGGAATGGATGCGCCACCGACCTGAAAGCCATTCATCGTGGGCTCGCCGCCCCACGCCGCCGCGCTGAACGCCAGCAGCGTCGCCACCCACATTGCCGCGACCTTCATGACTCATCTCCATTGTCTGGATCAGGCGCCGTGCCTGTGCCGATACGGGCCGGCACGAACCGGCGCCGGCCGTCAAGCTGTCCACTTTCGTCGTCGCGAACGCCCGATCCTTACGTCGCAGGGCGGGGACCCCCGGCAAAACTTTCATCGCATGTGAGTGAAAATGGTGTCTGACCCCATTTCCACCCAAAAATACCCCTAAAGACCTGTTGGCATTGTGCCGTTCCCGGTAAGGTGACGCCAATTTGACAGGCGGAACACGTACCACTCACCCGATCCGACATAGACCGGAACGATCGCCGTAAAACAACATCAACAAACGCAGTAATACCGAGGTGAATATGCAAGAGAGAAAGCCGGTCACGGATGTCGAAACGCTCCTTCCGGAAGGGGAGTTCATCTACTCCCGCACTGACCTGAAGAGCATCATCGTTGAAGCCAACAAGGCTTTTGCCGAGATCAGCGGCTATACGCAGGAGCAGATGATCGGGCAACCGCATAATATCGTGCGCCATCCGGACATGCCCGCGGAGGCGTTCGCCGACATGTGGCGCGATCTCAAGGCGGGCAGGCCGTGGCGCGCGCTGGTCAAGAACCGTCGCAGCGACGGTGGCTTCTACTGGGTGGTGGCCAACGCATCGCCAGTGCGTGAAAACGGCCAGGTGGTCGGTTATCAGTCGGTGCGCTCTCGCCCCAGCCGGGACGAGATTGCCGCCGCCGAGACCGCCTACAAACGCATCTGCAACGGAGATCGTTCGATCCGAATCGAGCACGGCCGCGTAGCGCCGGCGCGGCTGTCGCCATGGGCACACTTCAACAGCATTTCGGTGCAAACCAAGGGTAGCGGCGTTCTGCTGATGATGCTCGCGAGCCTCAAGCTTTTGGGGGCAGTGTTCGCGTTGCCGTTCGCAAACGAACTCATGGTCGCGCTTGGTCTGGTCGCGCTGCCCTGGGCCGCCTGGCTATTGTTCGTAAGCATACCGAGGCTGAACCGTGATGTCGCCGCAATTGACGGCTACCTCGAATTCCTGCTCACCACTGGCGATCTGCGCCAGCGCTTCGACCTGTCCCGACGGGATATGCTCGGCAAGGTCGCACGCAAGATGGACCGCTTCGTCGCCTCGGTCCAGGCCACCATCCAGGGCATGCGCGATAGTGCCGAAATCGTCGCCGATGTCTCGGGCGAGGTCAGCACCGGTGTGGGGAACGTCGATCAGGCCGCTCGCCAGCAGGCGGAGGCGACCCAGTCGGCTGCTGCCGGCATCGAGGAGATCACGGTGTCGATCGGCGAAGTGGCCGAACGCGCAAGCTCGACCCGCGCGGCCGCAGAGTCAGCCAGCGACGCAGCGCAGCGTGGCGCCTCACTGTCTGCGGAGGCGGTATCGTCGATCGAAGTGCTGGCCGGAAGCGTAAAATCGGCAGCGGCGCGTGTCGAACAACTAGGCGAGAAGTCCAAGGAGATCTCCCGCATCACCGAAGTGATCCGGGAAATCGCCGACCAGACGAATCTTCTCGCGCTCAACGCCGCCATCGAAGCCGCACGGGCGGGTGAAGCCGGACGGGGCTTTTCGGTGGTGGCAGATGAAGTGCGCAAGCTCGCGGAACGCACGACGCAGGCCACGTCCGATATCAGCAGGATGGTCACCGGCATCAACGATGAAACAGGCCTGGCAGTTTCGGGAATGCGTTCGGGCACTCAGCATGTCGAATCCAGCGTCCGCCTGGTAAGCGAAGCGGAGCAAGCCTTGCGAGATATCAACGACCATATGAAGAAGACGCTGAACATGGTTCAGGAAATCACGCACTCATCCGAGGAACAGCGCAATGCGATGCAACTCATGGCGCAGAACGTCGAACAGGTGGCATCGATGACCGACCAGAACGTGAGCATAGTGACCCAGACCAACGCAGCCGTGACCCGCCTGGATCGCGCATCCGGTCGCATGCGCAAGGCGGTGGGACAGGTCGCAACCTAAAGGTTCACCATGACTGTTCGCCCCGTTCTCCGCATGGGTGACCCCCGCCTGCTGCAAGCAGCCGCGCCGGTCGAAGCCTTCGGCACACTGGAACTGGCTGCGCTGATCACCGACATGTTCGACACCATGGCGGCCGAAGGCGGCGTGGGACTGGCCGCGCCGCAGATCGGCGTGAGTCTTCAGGTGGTGATCTTCGGCTTCGAACGCAGCGAGCGTTATCCGGACGCACCAGCCGTTCCGACGACGGTTCTGGTCAATCCGGTGATCACGCCGCTGAGCGACGAACTGGAGAACGGCTGGGAGGGTTGCCTGTCGCTCCCCGGCTTGCGCGGCGTCGTGCCCCGCCACACCCGGATCCGCTACCAGGGCTTTACGCTCGAGGGCGAGCCCATCGACCGCTTCGCGGAAGGCTTTCATGCGCGTGTGGTGCAACATGAGTGCGACCATTTGATTGGCACGCTCTACCCGATGCGGGTGAAGGACTTCAGCCGTTTTGGCTTTACCGAGGTGCTGTTTCCTGAACTTGATTGACGGCTGCAGATGCCGGCGGCGAGCCTCCGCCGGCCGTGTCAGGGCATGCGCGACCCGAACTCCGCTTCTGCCTTGGCCTGATTGTCGTCAGCCCGGGCGAACGCGCGACATACGGCCTTGATGTTGGACGCGGTCTCGGCCAGGACAATGTCGCCGGCGTCGTGCCACAGACTGTCGTTAATGCGTTTGAATCCAGAAACCTCGGTTGATTGCTCTCCATGACCTTGAATGCCTTACAGAGCTTGGGATGCGCAGCTTCGACGAGGCTCGCCCGCTGGGTGAATCCGCTACGTGATCGATGATGAGTGCCTTAATCAACCGCTGCACTTCTTTGTGCGAGAATGTT
>CAYTAY010000091.1:0-12368 GCA_964435845.1 uncultured Azoarcus sp. | reverse complement strand
TCGTCAGCCTCGAGGCGATCGAGGCGATTCATGTCGACTGGGTGGGCGGTGCGCGAATTCCGGGTGTACAGATCCCGACCGAGCAGCTCCATCGTTTCGACCTGCGCCCCAAGGCGGTCACCGCGGCGCTCGTGGGACTGAATTCGCGGGTTGCGGTGTTCCGCGTGCAGCGCTTCGTCAACACCTACCCGGACGAACCCCTGATGGCCATCCTGCCCGGCACGACGCTGCAGCAATTGTGGTCGGTGATCGGTGTCGTGGAGCGTGCGCTGCTGGCGGTGTCGGCGATCGTCGTACTCGTCGGCCTGGCCGGGCTGGTCGCAGTGGTCATTGCCAGCCTCGGGGAACGCCGACGGGAGTTGGCCATCTTAAGAGCCATGGGGGCGTCTCCCGCCCATGTGTTCGGTCTGCTCGCACTCGAGAGTGCGTTGATCAGCCTGATAGGTTGTGGCGTCGGCTTCGCGATGGTGCAATCCGGTGCGTTGCTGGTCGGGCCGTGGCTGGAGGCGCGTCATGGTTTGCTGTTGAGCGCGGGTTGGCCCAGCAGCGGCGAATGGATGCTGCTCGGCGGGGTGATGAGTGCCGCCTTCGTCGCCAGCCTGGTTCCCGGCTTCAGGGCTTACCGGTATTCTCTCGCCGACGGGATGTCGGTCAGGATCTGAAATGGATATGCAAAGATGGCGTGCGCTGATCTGGGCGTGCGCGTTCGGTCTGTTCTCCGCTGCCGCCTGGGCGCAGCAGGGTGGTGATTTCGAGATCGGCGATCGCCTTGAAACTCAGGGAGTCGGCGAGATCGACGGCTTCCGCTCAGTTACCTGGGATGACCTCATTCCCCCGGACTGGTTGCCCGAGGAGTTGTTCGCCGATTTGTTCGACGACGAGGAGTTCGCCGAGCTGGACGATTTCGACCCGCGGGCGGTCGAGCTCATGGAGAAGATCCTCGCGCTGTGGAGCGAGGCGCCGGTCGTCGAGCGGCTGGACGGTCAGCGCCTGCGCATTCCCGGTTTCGTCGTGCCGCTCGAGGGCGACGGTGAATACATCTACGAGTTTCTGCTGGTGCCGTATTTCGGCGCCTGCATCCATGTTCCGCCGCCACCGGCGAACCAGCTGATCCACGTGATGCCGGACAAGCCGATCCCTGCACGCTGGAACATGCTGCCGGTGTGGGTCAATGGTGTGATCATGGTGTCGCGTTTCGATTCCGACATGGGCTCGGCCGGCTACCAGATGCGCGGCATTCAGGTCGAGGAATACGAGCTGTAATCGCCGCTTCGCCCGGAAGCGACAGACGGCTAGAATGCGCGCCATGAGCCAGACGCACGCCATCGACCCCCATCATCCGGAAGCTTCGCCGCTGGGCAAACCGGTCAGCTACCGTCACGAGTACGCGCCGGAGTTGCTGTTTCCGATTTCCCGCCAGATCAAACGTGACGAACTCGGCGTGCGTGCCGACGCGCTGCCTTTCGTCGGTGTCGATCTCTGGAACGCTTACGAGATCTCGTGGCTTGATCCCCGTGGCAAGCCGGTGGTCGCCCTTGGCGAGTTCGCGGTACCGGCCGATTCGCCCTGCCTGGTCGAGTCGAAATCGCTCAAGCTCTATCTCAACTCTTTCAACCAGAGCCGCTTCACCAGCGTCGAGGCAGTGCGTGAGTTGATCGCGCGGGATCTGTCTGCCGCTGCGGGCAGCACGGTGGCCGTCGAGCTGCGATCGCTGTCCGATGCTCCGCAGCGGCATTTCGGTGTGCCCGAGGGACTGTTGCTCGACACTCTGGACATCGACATTGATGCTTACCAGCCGGAGCCGAGCCTGCTCGCCGCGGAGCCAGGTGGCGACGATGTCACGGAAACCGTTTACTCCCACTTGCTGAAGTCGAACTGTCTGGTTACCGGCCAACCGGACTGGGGCACCCTGGTTGTCCGTTACTCGGGTGCGCGCATCGATCCAGCCGGGTTGCTGAGATACCTGGTTTCGTTCCGAAACCATGACGAGTTTCACGAGCAGTGCGTTGAGCGTATCTTCTGTGATATTCGTGAGCGTTGCAGGCCACATCACCTTTCGGTGTGGGCGCGCTACACCCGTCGCGGTGGCCTTGATATCAACCCGTTCCGCAGCGATGGGTATTTCGCGGCGCCGAGCAATGTTTTCGAGATACGGCAATGAGCCACGTGTTTTTCTGTCAACCCGGCGCGGTCGCGCTGCGTTCTAATGCCAGCAGTCGGGCGCCTCCGCAAGTTCTGACGTCGTTGTACAATGCGCTCTGCTTTGCTCTAGCATTTCAGTTCCAACAACACCATCGAGAGGAAAAAACATGAAAGTTCTCGTCACCGCCGCCGTGGCCCTTGGCGTGCTCACCGTCGGCCCTACATTCGCTTCGCAGGAACTGGCCACGGCCAAGAACTGCATGGCCTGTCATGCGGTTGACCGTCAGCTGGTTGGTCCGTCCTACCAGGCAGTCGCCGAGAAGCGCGGCGGAGAGGAAGATGCGGTCGCCACGCTGGCTTTGAAGATCAAGCAAGGTGGTGCCGGCGTGTATGGTCCGGTTCCGATGCCGCCAAACCCCCAACTGAGCGACGAAGAGGCGGTCGCGCTGGCCGAGTGGGTGCTGACCTTCAAGTAATCTCTGTCCAGGCAAACGAAAAAACCGGTGTCAGCACCGGTTTTTTGTGTCGGGCCGGAGATGGTCTTGCAGGAGCCGGCGCGGTGTTTCAGATCGATCTCGGACTCGTGCCGATGAGCGGCAGCACCTCGTCTGCTCCCAATGGATAAGCAAAGAAGAATCCTTGCATGACATCACAGCCCAGGGCGCGCAGCGTCCGGGCCTGTTGGGCATGTTCCACGCCCTCGGCGATGATCTGCATCCCGAACCCCTTGGCGATACCGGTGATTGCAGAAATGATGGGGTTGGTCGTCAATCCGTCCAGGTCTCGGACAAAACTGCGATCGATCTTGAGTACGCTGACAGGCAGTTTCTGCAAATACGCGAGGGCCGAGTAGCCGGTGCCGAAATCGTCGATCGCCACCCCGAATCCAGCCTGGCGCAACTCCTTCACTTTGGCTGCGACGCCAACGGTGTCCTGCATCATCATGCTCTCGGTGATCTCGAGCTCGAGATGACTGGCCGGTATCTGATGGTGCTCGATGCAGTCGGTCACTATTGCCACGATGTTTCCGCGATCAAAATCCTGAGGTGCGAGGTTCAGTGACATCTTGAGATCGTTGAAGCCGAGTGCACGCCAGGCGGCCAGTTGCTGACAGGCGGTTTCCAGCACCCAGCGGCTGATGTCGCCAATCATGCCGACCTCTTCCGCGATGGAGATGAAGGCATCCGGCCCAATCATGCCTTTATCGGGGTGGTTCCAGCGCAACAAGGCCTCGACGCCGACCACGCGCTGCCGTGACAGGCTGATTTGTGGCTGATAGTAGAGTTCGAACTGATTCCGGTCGAGCGCCGTGCGCAAATCGTTCTCGATCTCGATGCGTTCCTGGTGGTGGGCGTTGAGCTCGGGGGCGAAAAACCGGAAGCTGTTCTTGCCGCAGCGCTTGACCTGATACATGGCGAGATCGGCATGCTGGGTCAGTGATTCGGCACTGTCACCATCCTGCGGATAAAGCGCGATGCCGACGCTGGCTGTCGCCCGGAATTCGCCATGGTCGAGCTGGAAAGGTTCTTCGAGCGCCCAGAGGATCTTGCGTGCGATGACCTCGGCGTCCTCCGCGTCGGCAATGTCGGGCAACAGTATGGTGAACTCGTCACCGCCCAATCGCGCGAGGGTGTCGCCTCGTCGCAGGCTCGACGACAGGCGCGACGCGATGCCGCGCAACAGTGTGTCTCCCGAAGCATGGCCGTAAGTGTCATTGACGAGCTTGAAACGGTCTATGTCGACGAACATCACGGCGAGCGAGCCGCTCTTGCGCTGGGCTTGGGCGATTGCCAACTCCAGGCGGTCCCTGAAGAGGATCCGGTTGGGCAGGCGAGTGAGCTGGTCGTGATAGGCCTGGAAGCTGATGATTTCCTCGGCACGCTTGCGCTCGGAGATATCCCGCGCGACCCCGTACAGTCCAACGTATCGGCCTGTCGGATCGTCCCGATTGAGCATCGGAATGCCTTGGAGGACGACCGTGATGTGGCCCTCCGCCTGTGCCCGGCGCAATCGGAGTTCGTGGCTGAAGCCCTGGGTGTGTGCATTTTGTTGCGTCTGCAGGAGCTCGTGCACCCGTTCCAGATCCTCCGGCAAGACCAGTGACGCGAATGGACGGCGCATCAGTCGGCGGCGCTCGTAGCCCAGCAGGCTTTCGATGCGAGGGTTGATATAGCTGAAGCGGCCGTCGGCATCGAGCGTGAAGATGAGGTCCGGCGAACTCTCGACGAGGTAACGGTGCAGCCGCTCCGACGCACGGAGCTTCTCGCTCATGACCCGGTTTGTACGTTCGAGCGCGGTCTTGTGCAGGGCGCTTTGGACGGCGCGCTGAAGTTGTGCGACATGGTAGGGCTTGCGCACGAAGTCGTCTGCCCCGCGGCGTAACGCGCCGATTGCGGCGTCGATCGCGTCTTCACCGCTGATCATGATGACCGCTTCTTCGCGGCCAGCGCTGCCAAGCCAGTCGAGCACCGCGAGACCAGTACCGTCCGGTAGACGGTAGTCGAGCAGGATGAGATCGTAGCGCTGGCTGGTCAGGAATTCGATGGCTTTGGTCACGCTGCCGCACAGGTCAAAGCTCCGCCCCTCCTGCAGCAGGATATGCGGCACACTGCGGCGCAGCGCGACGTCGTCGTCGACGACCAGAATCCGGGAGATGGTCTCCGGATTCGGTTCCGTGTCGATCTGCTGTCGGTAAAAAGGCTTCTCGCCAGGTATGACCATGCTCCCTCGAGGCCCGATGCCAGTCGGAGGTGACGCAAACCCGTGGTAATTTAGCCTGATTCCAGCGCAGGTACAAGTAATTGAAAGCTCGTGCCGGTGCCTGGATGGCTACGACAAAGGATAGAGGCGTTCCACTGGCCGAGCAACTCGCCGACGATGGACAGGCCGAGCCCCTGATGGCTGCCACCTTTGCCGCTGTTGCCGGGGGTGAGCAATTGATCCAGCCGCTCGGGCGGCAATCCCGGTCCGTTGTCGATGACCCGGATCTCGATGCAGCGAACGCCGTTGACCAGCAGTGAGCCCGGCAGAACCAGTGAAACACGTTTGCCGGGTTGCAGTGCCTCGGCGGCGTTGCGCCACAGGTTGATCATGACCTGTTTGAGCACCGACTCGGGCATGGCAGCCATCGCGGCGACACCGCTCGAACGAAGTTCGAAATGGATACCCCGTCGACCGAAGAGCGACTCGGCGTAGAGCGCCTGCATGTCGCGTAGCAGCCGGCTTACATCGCAGCGCGGAGCCTCGTTGATTTCCAGTGCCGGCTGGCCGATCTGACGCAGCAGGGCGCCGAGGCGATCGAGTTCGTCCTGCAGGAGCCGGACCTCATCGCCAAGTGCGCGAGCTTCGGGGTGGCGTGTCGGCATCACCGAGAGATAGCTCTTGAGCACCGTGAGCGGGTTGTTGGCTTCGTGCACGATCTTGCGTGCATGCTGCTCGAAGCGTTGTTGCAGTTCGGTGCGGATGCGGGCCTGAAGTCGGGCTTGTTGCTCGATTTCGAGGCAGGCGTTGGCTGCTTCGGAGGCGAGTTCGATGCACAAGCGGCAAATCTCGGAATCCGTATCGGTCGGCGCATCGCTGCCGATGATGGCAACGGCTCGATGGGATTTGAGCCGCAATGGCACACAGACGATGCCATCGCGCCGCAGCCAGCGTGCGATGTGCCAGTCGCTGACCGCGCGGCCCGGGCGGCCACCCAGTTCGAAGCGGGAGGCGGGCGTGCCGCTGCGCAGGGCGAGGGCGATGACGCTCGTTTCGTGCTCGATGTGTTGATCGAGTTCGTCGAAGTATTCTCGCAGGGCCAGCTGGCCGCCCAGTTCGAGCATCCGCAGCCGGTCATTCTCATCGGCGCAAACGATGAGGGGCGTGCTCGCATGACAGAGCAGACGCATGGCGATGGCGAATCGCTCGTCGAGCGCACTGTGCGCGAGCCCGCGGAACGCGACTCGGATCCAGCCGCGCAGCGCTGCCAGTTGCAGGGTGTTGTGGCCTCGTGTGGTGGCATTCACCATCGAGCCGGTCTGCGGCAAGCACGGCAATTCGGGCGTGGGTGCTGCGACTGTTTGGGGGGCGGGTTCAGTGGGGCCGGCGCTCGCCGGTTCTGTGGTTGCCGCATCGGGATCATCATCGGCTGCGCCCGGCATGGCATGGCTCTCGAGTGCTTCCCACAACATACCGACGAGCGGATGGGCGTCCTCGCGTTGCTCGGCCAGCGTGCCATCAAAGAGATAGGCGTCCACCAGGGGGGCGGCGACGCCGCAGCCGGCCGCGAGTGCCACCAGTGTCTCCGCGCGTTGTCCGGTACTCAGTGGTGCCGCCGGACGGTCCGGCGGCAGGAGCAGCTCAGGCAGGACATGCCACAGACCGACGAGAAAGGCCTCGTCCGGGTAGTCGTAGGCCTGAGCATGTGCAAGCTGCCGTGCCCGGTCTGCGACCTGGAGCGCACGTGCGTGATGTGCTCGGATGGGCTCGGCCGTGCTGCCACAGCGTTCCAGTTCCGTGAGCAGCCAGACTTGCATGAGTTCCGGGCCGAGGTGACGCAGCCGTTCGGCCGCCTCGTCCGCGAGATTGGCTGCCAGTCTTTCGCCTTCGAGGGGAAGAGCACAGAAGAGCCGGTGCAGCAGTCCCGGTGCGCGCAGGAGTTCGCCGGCCATTCGGTCCCAGTCGGGAGCCGTGGCATCGAGCAGTCCGAGCAGTGCCTGAAACTGCTCTGGAAGCGTCGCAAAGCGAATCGGACCCCGTGGGTCGAACAAGGCCATCTCCTGCGTGGGTGCATCGTTGCGGAATCGTGTTCTGATTCTAGGCAGGGAGGTGGTGTGGTGAGCGTGACCGATTGCGCGCGCGAAGGCGGGGGTGCCGGTGAAATTGGGTCCGAGTGTGAAATATTCGCGCCTGCGGGGCCCGTCGAAGGCGTCCATTGGCTTGGCGTCAGGCCTGCAGGCTGTCTGCGAACGAGAGCGAGGCAAGCAGCGCCCGGTTCACCAGCCCGGCATCCAGTTGCAGTGCGTCGACCTGTTTGAGCAAGGCGGTGGGGTCGAAGCTCTCGGCCGCTTTGGCGAGCGCCAGGAGCGCGGCGAACTCACCCTGTCCATGGAGCAAGGCGTCGGCGACGCTCTCGGGCAGGCTCATCTCCTCCAGCACCGCCTGCATCGAGGTGCCCAGCAAGTTTGGCAACAGGGAAAATGCGCCGGTGATGAACAGGTTGTCGGCCTCGGACTTGGGGAAGAAGGTTGCCCCGAGCTGCTCCATCAAGTGACCGCGGGCGATCGAGGTCTGCATCATCGCCTGTGCCCCGGGGTCGCGGCTGGCGGTGACCAGCAGCAAGGACAACCATTTGCTCAGATTGCTGTAGCCGAGAATCGTCACCGCATGCCGGAATGACTGTATCTCGCACATCAGGCCGAAGCCCGCCGAGTTGATGTAGCGCAGCAGTTTGTAGGAGATCGCGACATCCTGCTTGAGCAAGGCTTCGATCTCCGAGATGTCGGCGTTGTTGCGTACCAGGCTGATCAGCCGGACCAACTGGGCGTGTCCAGGCGACAGCGCCTTGGGCTCGGGATTGCCGCGCAGGAAGAACCAGCCCGAGGCGCCTTCGTAACCATTGCCCACCGCTCGCTGGAATGCGTCGATCGAGTCGAGACCCCAGGCGAGCGGGATGCCCGGCGAACCTGCCGGTATCTGAAGCCGGCGCGCGTCCATCAGCACGAAGCGCCAGTCGGCGTCCAGCGGTAGATCGGTGCCGGGTTTGAACCAACTCAGACAGGTGCTGACCCCCCTGTCGCGCAGCATCGGCAGCAAATCGAGTGTTTGTGGCCGGCTCAGCGCCTGGGTGGGGATCTCGATCATCGCATTGTCTGCGACCTGCCAGTCGAGCAACTCGACCGTAGGCACCAGACGTGCGAGCGAAATGAAGACCGGGTGACGTTTGGGCCAGACCTCATGCAAGCCGCTCAGGGCTTCGACCACCGCGCCGATGTTCGCCCCGTGTGCGATGAGGCGGTTGGCGGTGATCGCCCGCTTTTTGTTGACGACGGGTTCGCGGGTGAGGATGACCGGTTGGCTCATGAGTGGCAGGCGCTCAAGTCGAAAAAGTGAAGGCGTCGGCAAAGAAGGCGTCGTCGGAGAGTCCGCATTCGGTGACGAAGTTGGCGCGCGCGGTGTCGATCATCGCGGGCGCACCGCAGGCGTAGACCTCGTGGCCCGACAGCTCGGGCAGATCCTGCATCACCGCTTCATGCACCAGACCGGTTCGCCCGGTCCAGGCATCGCTCTCGGCAGCTTCCGAGAGCACCGGCACATACTGGAACCCGGCCAGTCTCTCAGTCCAGCTCCGCGCCAGTGCGTCCATGTACAGGCCTTCACGGTTGCGTGCCCCCCAGTAAAGCGTCACCGGACGCGATAGACCGGTCTCGATGGCATGCTCGATGATGCCTTTCATCGGTGCGAAACCGGTGCCGCCGGCGACGAGCACGATTGGCCGGCCGCTGTCCTCGCGCAGGAAGAAGGTGCCGAGCGGCCCTTCGATGCGGAGGATTTCGCGCGGCTTCATGGTCTGGAACACCTGGTCGGTGAAACGGCCGCCTTCGACTCTGCGGACATGTAGCTCGAGTTCTCCTTCCTGGTGAGGCGCATTGGCGATCGAAAAGCTCCGCCGCTTGCCGTCCGCGAGCAGGAAGTCGATGTACTGACCAGCCCGGAACTTGAACTGCTCACTGGCAGGCAGCTTGAGGCGCAGCACCATGACGTCGGAGGCGATCTTGTCGAGCGAGATCAGTCGGCAGGGCATCTTGCGCGGCGCGATATCGCCGACGCGTCCGACGGTTCGCACGTTGAGCACCAGGTCCGAGGTGGGATGGGCCTGACACAACAGCGCGTAACCCTGGGCACGCTCTTCGTCGCTGAGCGCCCCATCGGACGCCTTGCCTGGTGCCACCGAGCCGCTGAGCACTTGTGCCTTGCATGCACCGCAGGCGCCATCGCGACAGCCATAGGGGAAAAGCAGGCCCGCCGAGAGGGCTGCTTCGAGGATGGTTTGGGCGGACTCTGCCTGGAACTGTTGTCCGCCGGGTTGGGTGGAAATCAGGAACTGCATGGGCCGTGAGATAATCCGTCGATGAAAAACGTTCTGATCGTGGGTAGCGGCGATGTAGCCGAGCGCGCGCTGCCCTGGCTGCTTAAACGGTTCAGGGTCGTTGCCCTGGCGCGAGACCCGGAGCGCGCACAAGCGCTGCGTGGGCTGGGAGTGCGCGTGATTCCAGGCGACCTCGACGACCGGCGCAGCCTGCGTCGGCTGGCAGGCATTGCGGATCTGGTCTTTCACTTTGCTCCGCCTCCCACACATGGCGCTACAGATCGCCGCACCGCTGCGCTGGCTGCCGCGCTCGCGACCCGCGAAAGTCTACCACAGCGCATTGTATACATAAGCACGACAGGGGTTTACGGCGACTGTGGCGGCGCTTGGGTGGATGAGACCCGGCCATGCCGTGCGGGTACCGCGCGAGCGCGGCGGCGGGTGGACGCCGAACGGCGGCTGCGACGCCTGAATCGCAGCGGCGGACCCACGATCAGCATCCTGCGTGCTCCGGGTATTTACGCCGGCAACCGCCTCCCGGTGGTGCGGTTGGAGCGGGGTGATCCGGTCCTGCTTGCGGAGGAGGACGTCTACACCAACCACATCCATGCCGATGATCTCGCCAGGCTCGCCTGTCTCGCCCTGTTCAGAGGGCGGCCGTGCAGGGCCTATAATGCGGTCGATGCGAGCGATATGAAGATGGGCGACTACTTCGATTTCGCCGCCGACCTGTTCGGCATGGAGCGGCCGCCACGGCTGACGCGCGAGGCGCTCGAAAGTGTCTTGTCGCCGATGGCGTTGTCCTTCATGTCCGAATCGCGCCGCCTGCGAGGCGAGCGCATTTTGCGCGAGTTTCGCGTGTCCTTGCGCTACCCGACCGTCAATGAGGGCTTGGCCGCAGCCCTCGAGCCAAGTCAATAAGGAGATTCCACCCGATGCTGACCATAAAGGCCCTGCACATCATTCTCGTCGTTAGCTGGTTCGCCGGACTGTTCTACCTGCCGCGCATCTTCGTCAACCACGCGATGGTCGAAGACAGCGCAACCAAGGAGCGCCTGGCGATGATGGAGCGCAAACTCTACGGTTTCGTGACCCCGATCGGCATTCTCGCCGTCGGTCTGGGGCTCTGGCTCTGGCTGGGCTATGGTTTCGCCGGGGGCTGGTTGCATGTCAAGACTGCGCTGGTGATCTTTCTGATCGCTTATCACCTGTATTGCGGCAAGCTCATGCGCGACTTCGCGGCCGGCCGAAATGCCCATAGTCACGTATGGTACCGGGTATTCAACGAGGTACCGGTCGTGGTACTCATCGCAGTGGTATTCCTCACCGTGCTGAAGCCTTTCTGAGCCGGGAGACTGCGCGATGAGCGAGTTCTTCTTCGCCCCCTGTCCGCGGGGGCTGGAGCCGGTACTGGTCGACGAATTGACCGCGCTCGGCGCCCGCGCGCTCGAACCCACTCATGGCGGCGTGGGATTTTCCGGCGACTGGGCGCTTTGTTATCGCGTGAATCTAGAGAGCCGCATCGCGACGCGGGTGTTGTGGCGGATCGCACGGGGCCGCTACCGCGCCGAAGAGGACGTTTATCGACTGGCCTACGGCGCGACCTGGGCCAAGTGGTTTACCGCCGACGATACAATCCGTATTCATGTCGCCGCGCGTCAGTCCGCGCTAAAAAGTCTGGAGTTCATCACGCTGCGCATCAAGGATGCGGTGTGCGATCACTTCCGAACGGTTGCCGGGCGGAGACCCAACGTGGATACCGCGAATCCTGCGGTGAGAATCCATGCTTTTCTGAGCCGCGATTCGGTTACGCTCTACATCGACACTTCAGGAGAGCCGCTCTACAAGCGCGGGTTCAAGCAGGCTGCGGTGGAAGCGCCGCTGAAGGAGAACCTGGCAGCGGGCATTCTCCAGCTTGCCGGCTGGAAGCCGGGCGAGGCCCTGGTGGACCCGATGTGCGGCAGTGGGACCTTCCTCATCGAGGCAGCGCAGATCGCGCTCGACGTGGCGCCCGGTCTGGGCCGGCGCTTCGCTTTCGAGCGCCTGCGCCTGTTCGATCGTGGCCTCTGGGCAAAGCTGCGCACCCAAGCCGAAGCGCGGCGCAAGCCGGTGACCGAGTTGCCGATTCACGGCGCCGACATCGTCGGCGATCAGCTGCGTCGGGCGAAAGTGAATCTGGAAGCAGCCGGCCTGGCGGCCTGCGTGCAGTTGCAGCGCTCCGACTTTCTCGACATCACTGCGCCGGCAAGCCAGGGGGTGCTGGTCACCAACCCACCATATGGAGTGCGTATCGGCGAGGCGGAGGCGCTGGCCGAGGCCTACCCGGCATGGGGCGATGCGCTCAAGCGCAACTGGGCGGGGTGGCGTTGCCACTTCCTGACCGCCGACACCGTCCTGCCCAAGCGCATCGGGCTCAAGGTCAGCAGACGCACGCCGCTCTTCAACGGTGCCCTGGAGTGTCGGCTCTACGAGTTCCGGATGTTTGCAGGCCGCATGCGCAAGCCTGCGGCTGACGTGGCTGAGTAGTGACACAGACCCGGGCAGCAGGCGCTGCCCGGATGCCGATCAAACGATGCCGAGGTTCTCGGTGCCGGCGGTGAAGTCTTTCTCTCCGTGGCGGCTGTACAACTTGATCTGCAGGCGCAGGTCGTTGACCGAGTCCGCGTTGCGCAGCGCGTCCTCGTAGCTGATCAGTTCGTCTTCGTAGAGCTTGAACAGGCTCTGGTCAAAGGTCTGCATGCCGAGCTCGGTCGAGCGTTTCATCACTTCCTTGATGCCCGGCACCTCACCCTTGAAGATCAGGTCCGAGATCAGCGGCGAGTTGAGCATTACCTCGACCGCGGGCACACGCCCCTTGCGGTCCTTGAGCGGCATCAGGCGCTGCGAGATCATCGCTCGCACATTCAGCGACAAGTCCATCAGCAACTGCTGACGCCGCTGCTCGGGAAAGAAGTTGATGATCCGGTCAAGCGCCTGGTTGGTGCTGTTCGCGTGCAGTGTCGCGAGACAGAGGTGACCGGTTTCGGCGAAGGCGATCGCGTAGTCCATGGTCTCGCGGTCGCGGATTTCACCCATGAGGATGACGTCGGGCGCTTGTCGCAGCGTATTCTTGAGCGCGATCTCCCAGCCGTCGGTGTCGATGCCGATCTCGCGCTGG
>CAYTAY010000090.1:0-12376 GCA_964435845.1 uncultured Azoarcus sp. | reverse complement strand
AGCCGGGCTCCTACGATGGCAGGCCAGCCTGGATGGCATTCATGCGATGGCCCTGGCGCCATCCCCCGCAACCGGGGCAGGCGGCACGAACAGCAATCAACGGGCTCTGCGAAAGCCTGTCGAAAACGCGCGCCCTCAAAAACGCGCACACTCTACTTCACTCAACGAAAAAGGCATAGAATCTAGAAAATTTTTATTTGGAGTGCACAGCCCATGATTCGCTCGCCCCTCGTCGTCCTGCTCACGTCCATTTTTGTTTTGCCAGCTTGCGCTACCCAGCCTCAGATTGCCACCCTCGCGGTGGAATCCAGCCAGGCGCCGGAGTACTCCCACCGCGACGGACAACTCGATTTCGACCTCGCCAGCGGGCTATACGCCTGCGATCACGGCCTGAGCGTCGGTGTCGAGCGCGAAGTCACCGATCATGTCAGCCATCGGGTGCATATCGCCTGGAATGGCACCCGCTACCAACTCGAGCGCGACCACTCCTACTCCGGCCTGCCGCGCTTCGAAGATACGAGCAGTGGCCTGGTTTGGATCGATCTGCCCTGGAAGGGTGTGCTGCTGGACGGCAAGACCCAGAAACCGCTGGCCAATGAGTGCCGTTTCACATGAACCGACCGTAAGCCGGAGTGACCGACTCCGACTTGCCCACAGCGGCCGTGAGAAAACCTGTGGATAAGCTCTGCGCAATCGCACCGAATCCTTGCCGGCCGGCGGTTTGATTCGATTGTTCAAAAAAGCGGCAGCAGCGGAACTCATGCTGTGTCACGCTGTTGCCATGCAGCCCAACATCGGCTGTACGTCCGAACGCCATTGACCACGCATCGTTCCGTCCGCCTCATCGAGACGCTCGCCGAATTATCCTCCGACAGCTGGGACGCGATCAGCGGGCAATCAGCCTGTCTCTCGCATGCGTTCCTCGTCGCACTGGAGGACAGCGACAGCGCTGGCTCCGATACTGGATGGACGCCCCGCCATCTTGGGCTGTGGGCTGGCAACACATTGCAGGCCGCACTGCCGCTGTACGAGAAGCACCATTCCTACGGTGAGTACGTCTTTGACTGGGCCTGGGCGGACGCCTATGCCCGCCACGGCCTGGATTACTACCCCAAGCTGCTCTCCGCCATTCCATTCACGCCAGTGCCGGGTTTGAGACTGCTGGGCAACGACTCCGAGTCCCGCATCCAGTTGCTCGACGCGGCACTGCAGATTGCCGAAAACGCCGGCCACTCTTCCCTGCACATTCTGTTTCCCGCCAAAGCGGAGGCCGAATGGATGCGTGAGCGCGGCATGCTGGTTCGTGCCGGCGTGCAGTTTCACTGGCTCAATCGCGGTTACCGGGATTTCGACGACTTTCTGTCAGTGCTCAATCACGACAAGCGCAAAAAAATCCGCCAGGAACGGAAACGGGCGGCCGCACTCGGACTCAGCTGCGAGTGGCTTGACGGCGCGAGCGCACAGCTTGCTGACTGGCACTTTTTCTACCACTGCTACGCAACCACTTATGTGCTGCATCGCTCGACCCCCTACCTCACGCCTGCCTTCTTTCCGATGCTTGCCGAGCGTGCGCCGGACAAGGTCCGGCTGTTACTCGCCCGGCGAGGCAGCAAGCCGGTAGCGGCCGCCTTCTTTCTGTGCGACAGCGAGGCCTTGTGCGGCCGCTACTGGGGCGCCAGCGAGCACTTGCCCTTCCTGCATTTCGAACTGTGCTACTACCAAGCGATCGAATACTGCATTAGCAACCACATCTCGCGCTTCGAGGGCGGCGCTCAGGGTGAGCACAAGATGGCGCGAGGACTTGAGCCGGTGGAGACGCGCTCGGCCCACTGGATCCGCGACCCCCGCTTTCATGATGCGGTCGACCGCTTTCTGGCGCGAGAAAAGGAAGGGGTCGGCTTCTACCTCGACGAACTGGCCGATCGCTCGCCGTTCAGGAAGGACGACGGCAGCGCCGACAACACGAGCGCCCGCTAGCGCGGGTGCTCGTGTCTAGCAGAGCGCACTTCTCACACCTTCACGGCTTGCGGCCACCGAGGTGCCCTCGCTACGCGTCAGTGTGAGAAATGATGCAGGCTAGCGGCGGACCACCAGCTTACTTGGCGGCGTTCTTGATGCCGTCCAGAATCTCCTGGCGAGCCTCTTCGACGGTACCCCAACCGATGATCCTGACCCATTTGCCCGGCTCGAGATCCTTGTAGTGCTCGAAGAAATGCGCGGTCTGCTTCATCAGCAGTTCTGGCAGATCGTCGGTGCTGTGGACTTTGTCGTACAGCGGGGTGAGCTTGGACACCGGCACCGCTACGACTTTCGCATCCATGCCGGACTCGTCTTCCATCTTCAGCACGCCGACAGGACGCGCACGGATCACCACCCCCGGCAACAGCGGGAAGGGGGTGACCACCAGTACGTCGACCGGGTCGCCATCGCCGGCGATGGTGTGCGGCACATAGCCATAGTTGATCGGGTAACGCATCGAGGTGCCCATGAAGCGGTCGACGAAGACCGCGCCGCTGTCCTTGTCCACCTCGAATTTGATCGGATCCGCCTGCGCCGGAATCTCGATGATGACGTTGATGTCGTTGGGTACATCCTTGCCCGGCTTGACCAGTTCAAAACTCATGATTACCTCTCTTCGGGAAATTCGGCGAAATTATACAGTGCTTCGGTGCCGTGCAATCCGGCTATGCCTCCGGCAAGCCCTTCGTACCGATGAAGTCTTCATTCACAAGCGGCTATAATGCGAACATGCAGGTGCCGCGCACGACAACGCGTGGAGAATCGGGAAACAGGTGCAAACCCTGTGCTGCCCCCGCAACGGTAAGCGCCATCGGCGCCGAGCCCGGAGACCGGCCTGCTTGAATGTCATATTTGCATTGCGGGTCGGCGGTGTGTGACGAGCCGATGGCCCGTTCGCGCCCGCAGATCAGATCCGGAGAGGGAGCGATCGAGCGGTGTTTTTCGGGCACGGGCGCAAGAGCGCCAGACCCATTGCAGGACTCCACTGGGGTTGGCTGTTCATCGCAGCCGGCGCACATGCGGCCGGGATTTACGCACTCACCCATTCCGACATCGGCCAGCGGGTCATCAGCGGCTCAGGCTTGAACACCGGCGCCGATGGGGGGGCGATCAGTGTCGGGCTCGTGGCAGCCCCCCATCGCCCGATTGAGGCGCCTGCAGCTACCGGGCGAAGCACTGCCGAAGCGATGCCAACCACACACCCGGGCAACACCCCCGAGCGTGTCGAGAGTTCACCGCCCGCTCCAGCAGCACCGGTTTCCCGGTCGCAGCCAGTTCCGGTCAAGCAACCGGAGCCGCCGCAACCGACCGCTGCGATATCGCCCCCCCCGGTCAAGCCTGTAAAGGAGCAGCCGCCGGTGGCGCGGCCGCCCCATACTCCGCTCGAGGCGGTATCGAGCGCGGCGCAACCAAAGCCTGTCGTGCGCGCAGCGCCTGCGGACAACACTGCCGCTGCCATGCCTCCCACCGCGCCATTGTCACCACCCGGCCAAACCGCCCCACCCCCAGCCGCCGCATCGTCGAGCACAGCAGCACGTGGTACCGTGCCGGCGTCCATTGCACCAGCGAGCCGGACACCCGGCGTTTCGAGCGCTACGAATACCCAGAGCCTGACCACCGCCCGGTTCGATGCCGCTCATCTGCGCAATTCGGCCCCAGCCTACCCTCAAGCGTCGAGACGGCGCGGCGAGGAAGGCCTGGTGATTCTACGCGTCAGAGTCGGTGTCAATGGTCGCGCGAGCGAAATACAAGTGGCCCAGAGCAGCGGCCATCCGCGGCTCGACCGTGCCGCCGAGGATGCGGTGGCACGCTGGCGTTTCGAACCCGCGCGCGAGGGCGACCGTGCGATCGACAGCTGGGTGCGGGTGCCGGTCGCGTTCAGACTCGAACGCTCCTGACCGGCCGATCAGTCGTTCGAGTCGAAACCGGCTTCCAATATGGCTTGGCGCAGCCGATCGACATTGACCTGGGCCGGATCATACGAAATCGTTGCCTGCGCCTCGTCCAGCGAGACCTCGACATCGGTCACGCCAGGTAGCGCCTTGAGCACACCAGTCACATTGCGCACGCAACCGCTACAGCTCATGCCGGCAACCTTGATCGTTACTTCAGTCATGGATGTCTGCCTCCATCGCAGTGCTCTGTCAGGGCTGACGATTCTGAAGCATTTCATTGCGGTATGCACGGAAAAAACCTGCCGACCGCAGATCAGACTTCGCAAACGATGCCCGACCAGAGATTTCCGCCAAGCGTCGGCGCGTGATAGAGACCGAAAACGCCAAAGCCCAGCACGAGCATGCCGGCGACGAAGCGGACCCGGGTGTTGCGGGTGATGTCGCGGAAGCGTTTGAAGAGCATGCCGGCGAGCATCAGGTTAGGCAAGGTACCCAGCCCGAACGCAAGCATCATCCCGGCCCCGCGAGTGGCTGAACCAGTCAGCAAGGCCGTGGTGAGCACGCTGTACACGAGGCCGCAGGGCAGGAACCCCCACAGCAACCCGAGCGGAAACGCCTGGCCCACGTTCCGGGCGGGTATGAATCGCTTGGTCAGCGGCTGGATGCGTTTCCACATACCCATGCCTGCGCGTTCGATGGGCGCGAGCAACTGCGTGAAGCCGGTCAGGTAAAGCCCCAGCGCAATCAGCATCAGATTGGCGAGCACATACAAGCCCATCTGTACCGGCAGGACATCATTGAACAGCAGGCCGGCCGTGCCGACCGCGCCCAACAGGGCACCCATGGCGACATAGGTCGAGATGCGCCCGAGATTGTAGGCAAGGTGAATCGTCCACTGTCGGCGTTGCTGACCGGGCATCTGAACGCTCAAGGCCCCCACGATACCGCCGCACATGCTCACGCAGTGCGTACCGCCGAGCAGACCGATCAGAAAGAGAGCGATGTAACCAGTTTCGGGCATTGGCCTACCACAGGACGATAGCCACCAGTTTAGCAGCCCCGACGCGCTGCATCACGGGTACCGCAGATGAAAAGCGGCCTTGCCGAGCCGGTTTCCAGCGAGCTCACACGATCGCGACTGCCACCAGACTGCCGGCGACCCCGCGGGCACTGCCCCTCAGATCACCTTGGAGTAACGCGCGCGCTCACGGTCGGCACGCAGATAACGGTCGAACAGCATCGCAATGCCCCGCACCAGCAGGCGCCCGGCCGGCAACACCGTGATCCAGTCGTCCTCGACCTTGACCAGGCCGGCCTTGGCCATTTCCCGCAGGTCGGCAAGCTCCTCGGCGAAGTACTCCGAGAACGTGATCAGATGCGCGATCTCCACCGATTCGGTGGACAGCTCGAAGTGGCACATCAGCGCCTGGATGATCGAGCGCCGCAACAAGTCGTCCGCGGTCAGTTCGACGCCGCGCAGCACCGGCAGTTCGTCGCGATCCAGGGCGTCATAGTACTCGTCCAGCGTCTTGACGTTCTGCGAATACACCGGACCGATCTTGCCGATCGCCGATACGCCGAACGCGAGCAGGTCGCACTCGGCCTGGGTCGAGTAACCCTGGAAATTGCGATGCAGACGCCCCTGTCGCTGGGCGACCGTGAGTTCGTCATCCGGCTTGGCGAAATGGTCCATACCGATATACACATAGCCGGACTCGGTCAGGCGACGGATCGCGAGCTGTAGAATCTGCAGCCTGGTGTCGCCGCTTGGCAGCTCGATCGAATTGATGCGTCGTTGCGGCTTGAACAGCCCGGGCAAGTGGGCGTAGCTGTAAAGCGAAATGCGATCCGGCGACAGCCCCAGGACCTGCTCGAGGGTGCGGTTGAAACTGATCACGTTCTGCCTGGGCAGGCCGTAGATGAGATCCATGCTGATCGACTTGAAGCCGGTCGCCCGCGCAGCGTCCATGACCAGCTTGGTTTCTTCGATACTCTGCACGCGATTCACCGCGAGCTGGACATCATGGTTGAAGTCCTGCACGCCTACGCTCATCCGGTTGAAACCCAGGTCGGCCAGGAGGCTCACGGTGTCAAAATCCACCTTGCGGGGGTCGACTTCAATCGAATATTCGCCGTTGGCCACCAGGTTGAAGCGCGATCGCACCGAATCCATCAATTGCCGCATTTCATCATGCGACAGGAAGGTCGGCGTGCCGCCGCCAAGATGAAGCTGCGTGACCTGGCGACTGCCCCCCAGCGCTGCCGCCTGGAGCGCTATTTCCTTGTCCAGATAGGCCAGGTACTTGGCCGAGCGACCGTGATCCTTGGTGATGATCTTGTTACAGGCACAGTAGTAGCAGATCGTGTTACAGAACGGGATGTGAAAGTATAATGAGAGCGGTTTGCTTGTGCCGCCTATCGCGCGCTTGGCCAGCCAGCTCTCGAGTGCCTCGGCGTCAAAGGCCTCGACGAAGCGGTCTGCGGTCGGGTAAGAGGTATAACGAGGGCCATTGACGTCGAAACGCCGGATCAGTTGGGGGTCGAATACGACATCTTTCTGTGTGTTCATGTGAGCACCATTTTTTCTCAGCCCTTACCATCCCAGAAAGCAGACGCCGCGTGTTTGACGTGCGTCAACGTAGCTTTAATCCCTGTGAATCGGGCAGAATAGCGGCTCCAGCCCCACCCGTCGGCCCTCAGGCCCGGGGGGGGGCGACAGCCTCCGACGAAGACCGGGCAGAACGCTCTGTTTTCCACGTGAAAGCGGTAGATGTCTGCAATACGGAGAAACACCATCGTGCAAATGAAGGCCACGGCCCCGATCAGTACTGCGCAGCTCAGGTCGGCGTGCTCTCAGTGCAACCTGCTTGAACTTTGCCTGCCCTTCGGCATGGACGAACAAGAGATCCAGCGGCTCGACGAACTGGTCGGCACGCGACGCAAGGTCAAACGCCAGCAACCGCTTTACCGCGCTGGCGAACCCTTCGAAGCGCTCTACGCCATCCGCGTCGGCTGGTTCAAGACCGACGTGGTGCTTGAGGACGGCCGCGAACAGGTCACCAGCTTTCAGATGACCGGCGAGATGCTCGGGCTGGACGGCATCAGCACCGAGGCACACTCATGCAATGCGATCGCACTCGAAGACAGCGAGGTCTGCGTCATCAGCTACGACCGGCTTGAGGAGTTGTCCCGCGAGTTCGAGGGCTTGCAGCATCAGTTCCACAAGGTGATGAGCCGCGAAATCGTGCGCGACCATGGTGTGATGATGCTTCTCGGCTCGATGCGCGCGGAGGAGCGACTGGCGGCCTTCCTGCTGAATCTGTCGCAGCGCTTCACTGCCCGCGGCTTTTCCGGCACTGACTTTCACCTGCGCATGACGCGCGACGAGATCGGCTCCTACCTTGGGCTCAAGCTGGAAACCGTTTCCAGGGCCTTCTCCCGCTTTCAGGATGAGGGTCTGATCACGGTGCAGCAAAAGCACATTCGCATCATCGACCTGCCGCAACTGCGCAAATTGATCCAGCAGCCCGTCGGCCGCTAATCGCGACCGGGAAAGCCGGTCACAAGATGCAAAAGGCCGCGGTCGCGGCCTTTTCGGTCAGACCCCGGGTTGCCGTCTTCTAGCGGTCATGGTCTGCCCCAGCGCGACCAGATCCTCGTCGCCGAGCAAGGCCTGTGCGTAGGGAAACAACTCCCCTTCTTCGCGGTCGATGTGCATCACATAGCGCTGGCAAAAGGCATCCACTACCCCATCATCGAGCTCAAAAGCCTCGCCCGCGATCATCGCCTCGAGACGGGCTTTGATGTCCGCCCAGGCGGCAAACATGCGCTGATGATCCTCCTTGATCCAGTCGATCAAGGCCTCAAGCGCATAGCGCCGATCCGGGCTGACCTTGTGCAGCAACATGGGGAAAAGGTCTTCCTCTTCGTCCATGTGATGGTTCACCGCGGCGTGATCGAAATAACGGATAACGGAGGCCGCCGCACGACGCGCCGGCTCATCCACCCCGTGCTCGGGCAACCAGCGTGCCAGCCGATGCAGGGTCTCGAGCTGTGCATGCACACGCTCATGACAGGCGGAGAGCAGCTCGAGGGGCTCGTCAAAGCCCGGGCTGACGGGTATGAGGGACTCGGGCATGCGGCGCATCTCCTTCAGAAAGCGATAAAACCCCAGGTCTGCTTGCTTGTCGCCACCGATGCGATCCACGCATAGACCACGAGCGCCGCTACCCAGGCCGATACCCGGATCGCCAGCGTCGGCCCGCGCCGCAGCGCGACCATCCCAAGCCCGATGTAGAGCAGCAGGCCAAGCACCTTTGCAGTAACCCAGGGGGCAACGAACGGATACTGCGAGATCATCGCAGCCAGCACAAGCGCGCTGACCAGCAAAACAGTATCCACGACATGCGGCAGAACCCGCGTGAGACGATGCTGGAGCAGGGGGCTCGAACTCACCATCCACCCCCCCCTGAGCATGAAGCCCAGCACGCTGATGACAACCGCAGCGACGTGAATCTGCTTGATAGTGTAATAGATCATTCCCACTCCCGCACTCAACCGGGCTTGCCGTCGATACGAGCTCGCCAGTATATCGGCAGATAACGCAGGGCCCAGGCACCGAAAGTGCCGAGCCAGAGCGCCCCTGCCAATAACATCACCCCCGCGCCCCCTGCCCCTGGCACCAGGTCGGCGAGCACCCGCAATACCACAACCGCCTGCAAGCCGAGGAACAAGACCCAGGTTGTACCGTCTGCCTGCAGCGGACGACCGGAATGGCCAAGCGTCACTCGCGAAACCATTGCGAACAGCATCGCACCAAAGTAACCCACAAGGATGACGTGCAGCGGGGCGTAGGCACCCAGCTGCCACCCCCCGAGTGCAGCCAGCGATTGCAGCGCGGACAGCGCGAGGCCGATGCCCAGCCAGGCGAAGCCGATGTGCAGCATGGCGAGCAGGCGCACCGCGATTCGCGCACCGCGCAACCACATGACCGACAGCCACAGCGCCACGACAGCCCCAGGCAGATCGACCAGCCACAGCCAGTTTCGATAGCCTCCCAACAGGAGCAGACCATGACCCACACTCGCGCCCACGAGCGCCCAAAGGGCCCATCGCGGGCGTGTGGTGACGTAGCCGGGTGACACGCTACTGGTAAAGAAGGGAATCATCCGGTGACTCACCGCGATGAACACCGGCAACAGACTCCACCAGACAGCGATCTGCAAAGCGGCATGCGCCAGATGCAGGCCGCCGGTGACCAGAGCGAGGAGCCATAACAGCACCGCCACAAGACCTCCGACCATGCCCCACGTCGTGATGCGTGCATGGAGTCGATCAGGCACATCGGCGTGGGCCACCTGCCAAAACACGTGCAGCAACCAGCCCCAGCCCAGCGCCACCAGCAGCAGCGCGACGAGCATCACCCCCGGCACGAAGGCCCCGACGAGAACGAGCGCCCATCCCGAGGCCAGCAAATACCAGGCTGGTAGCCAACGCTCGCGGGCGAGATCGCCCTGCCCTTGCCATCGCGGCATCGCGGTGAGCAGGAAGCCATACATGAAACAGGGGAAAGCGCCCGAGGCCATCAGCAGCCCGTGCACCCATCCCGCGGGCAACTGCCAGGGCAGCGGCGTGATCGCACCGGTTCTGGCGAGCAACTCGAAGGTCCACATGACGAAGCTCACAAGCAACAACACTGTACCGGTGAAGAACATGGCCCGGTGCGGTGCGGCGAAAAGTGTCGGCGTGACCGTCGGTTTCGATTCGTGTTTCTGCATGTTGATCTTGTCCATTTAGAATGCGGGCTTCAACCTGACGACGGAGCGTCCAATGCCCGACAACACCGAACTGGCCGCCCTGCTGCAGCGCGTGCCGCTCTTTACCGAACTGAGCGACGCGGAGCTTGCACAGGTCATCCGCTTTACGCGGGAAAAGCGTCTCGATAAAGGTGAGTTGCTGTTCCAACGCGGCGATCCGGCCCACGGTTTCTACTTCGTTGTCTCCGGGCAAATCAAACTGGCGATCTCGTCGGCCCAGGGCAACGAGAAGATCGTCGAAGTCATCCATCCGGAGCAGACCTTCGGTGAAGCGATCATGTTCATGGACCGCAGCTACCCGGTGTTTGCTGAGGCGCTGGCCTCCACTCACCTGCTCCACATCGGCCAGAACGTGGTGTCCGAGCTGATCGACCAAGACCCGACTTTCGCCCGCAAACTGCTCGCTGGCATGGCCATCCGCCTGCACGGCATGATTCGGGACGTAGAAGCCTACTCCCTGCGATCGAGCACTCAACGCGTCATCGGCTTTCTGCTGCAACAGGTAGCCGACCAGCCCGCGCCAACGCCCCAGCAGATCGAGTTGCCGACGAGCAAGCAAGTCATGGCGTCACGGCTCAATCTCACCCCCGAGACTCTGTCGCGGATTTTTCATGAGCTGTCGGATGCCGGTCTGATTCACGTGCAGGGCAAGCAGATCACACTGCTCGATCGCAAACGCCTGGCAGCCCACCAGTCCTGAGCCCGGCGCCATTCAGCCGGCCGGCCCAAAGGACTGCTCCTTGCCACGCATTGTGCTTGCGGGGCGGGCCGTGCGGCCTTGATAAGCGTCAATCAGGTTTCGAACACATACTCGCCCGGAGCGTCAGCCAGCTTCGGATAGTGGCGCCGGCTGACCGGGCCAGGGGGCTTCAAGGCCCCGCAGCGTGGCTTGAGCCACGCCATCCAGTCGTCCCACCAGCTACCGGGGCACTCTTCGGCATTGGCACGCCATACTTCGGGACGGTCCGAGCGATGCGCATCGGCAACCCAGTAACGTCGCTTGGGCGGATCGACCGGCGGGTTGACGATGCCGAGGATGTGCCCGGAGCTCGACAGAACGAAACGCTTGTCGCCGGTCACATGGTTGTTGATCTTGTAGCACTGTTTCCACGGTGCTATATGGTCATCCACCGCAGTGACCGCGTACAGCGGTTGGGTGATCCTCGCAAGATCGAGTTTTTCCCCAGCCACCTCGAGCGCGTCCCGGCGAATCAGGTTGTTGTTCAGATAGAGCGCTCGCAGATACCAGGAATGCATGGCGAGGGGCATCCGGGTGGTATCCATGTTCCAGTAGAGAATGTCGAACGGCGGCGGGGTCTCGCCATAGAGCCAGCCATGGACGACATAGTGCCAGATCAAGCTGTTAGAACGCAGCAAACGGAACGACGAAGCCATCTCCTTGCCGTCCAGGTAGCCCTTGCGTGCCATGCCCGCCTCGAGGAAGCGAATGCTGGCCTCGTCGATGAACACCTCGATGTCGCCCGGCTTGTGGAAATCCACCAGGGTGGCGAAAAGCGAAAAGTCGCGCACCGGCACCTTGTCGGCGTCGAAGTGGCGGTTGGCCCATGCCATGTACATGGTCAGGGCGGTGCCACCAATGCAGTATCCCACTGCATGCACTTTTTCGGCACCACTCACCGCCCGGGCGGTCTCCACCATGGCGTGGACCCCATCGACCAGATAATCGTCGAACGCGGTGTCACGCATCGAGGCGTCCGGGTTCTTCCAACTGGTGATGAAGACGTCCAGCCCCTGATCCCGCAGATAACGCACCATGCTCTTTTTCTCGTTGAGATCGAGCACATAGAACTTGTTGATCCACGGCGTGATGATCACGACTGGCTCGGCATGGACACGATCCCGGCTGGGCTCGTAGTGAATCACCTCGAGCAGACGGTTACGAAACACGACCGCACCAGGTGTCGTCGCCAGATTCACCCCGACCCGGAAGTCATCCGGGTTGGTCATCCGCACCGAGCCCGCCTCGACGTCGGCAAGCATGTTGATGAAACCCCGACGCAGGCTGTCGCCATTGGTTTCGACCGCTTTCCTGATCGCGACCGGGTTGGTCAGCAAAAAGTTGGTGGGAGCCATCGCGTTGAGCCACTTGCGCCACCAGAACGCCGCCCGACGACGCTCCTTGCTGCCGAGCCCGGGGGTCGCATAGAGCATGTCCTGCACATGATGGGTAATTGCGAGATACCACTGCTTCGCAATGTCCCAGGTGGCAACCTCGGACCACCAGGGATCGGCAAAGCGGGTATCGTCGGGATGAGGCCGAATCGGGTCCGGGTGGGGCAGGCCGAGCATCCGATGGAGGGAGTGTGTCTGAAGCTCCCACAGGTCTGCCGACAGGTCGAGCATATGCTCGGCAAGCTCCTGCGGGTGCGAGGCCCATGCCAGCTGGGCATGCACGATCGGCGCAGCCATTCCCATGGGGTCGAGCGTGCCCTCGACAGCGGCATGCGCACCACGCATGGCACGGTTGAGCGTCTCCAGGGGATTATTGGCCGCTTTGGAGTTGCGCGGCATGCTGCCCTCCTCGAACAAGCGATAATGCACTGCGTTTGATCATAACATGCGGCTGATGGCGCCCACTCCCACCTCAGGGCAATCGATGAATGTTGAGCAAGCACCATTAATCGA
>CAYTAY010000089.1:0-12587 GCA_964435845.1 uncultured Azoarcus sp. | reverse complement strand
CCATCCCAAGCTCTGTAAGACATTCAAGGCCATGGAGAGCGATCAACTGAGGTTTCTGGGGTAAGCCGTCTGGTCGTGTGATATTCCTCACGCGCCAGCGTCTCGTATGCGAAAAAAATGTAACTTTCCTATTGTATGAGTACTGAGTAAGCACCTATACTGCCGCCATCCTACAACCTAAGTTGTAGGGAACAAAAACTCACCAGTCGTATCGAATACGCAGACTGGATTCTAACGGGGAATAGACGATGAAAAATGCAGACAAACTGGACGTGCGCGAAATCCGGCGCAAGCTGGGACTCAACCAGTCCCAGTTCTGGTCGCAAATCGGGGTGACTCAGAGCGGTGGCTCTCGTTACGAGAGCGGCAGAAGCATCCCGCGTCCGGTGCAGGCTCTGCTCCGGCTGGTGCATATCGAGCAGATCGACATCGGCAAGATCAAGAAGGACGATGTCGAGGTCGCCGAATATCTCAAGGCCTCGGACCCCGAGATGTACAAGACGTTGAAGAAGGAAGCCAAGGCGAAGAAAAAGGCACAGCGCTGAGCCTGGCGTGCTGCTTCGACAGCCGCTGACACGGGCCCTCCCCAAAGAGGGCCCGTTTTCGTGGGGCGCTGCCTCGCCTCGGCGCTATAATCCTGGAAACTGCGGTTTCCAGGATAATTTCAAGTCGTTCGCTACAGAGTCCGTTGATGAGAATCACCCGCAAACTCGAGTTCGATGCTGGTCACCGTATCCCGAACCACAAAAGCCAGTGCCGTCACATGCACGGGCACCGCTATGTGCTCGAGGTCACGCTCACCGGAGAGGTCATCGACATCGAGGGCGCCTCGAACCGGGGTATGGTGATGGATTTCGCCGACGTCAAGGCCATCGCCAAGAAGCATGTTGTCGACAAGTGGGATCATGCCTTTCTCGTGTTCAAGGGCGACGCTGCGGTGATCGATTTCCTGAACTCGCTACCGCAACACAAGACGGTGGTTCTCGACCTCATCCCAACCGCCGAGAACCTGGCAGCGACCGCATTCAAGATTCTCGATCCGCTTTATCGCGACACCTACGGCAACAACCTCAAGCTCGAGCGGGTACGTCTCTACGAGACGCCAAATTGCTGGGCGGATGCGCTCCGCGCGGAAAGCCGCTGAAGCCGCAGCAAACGAAACGCCTGCCTGACTCACGTCGGCGGCCGTCTGCCATCTCACGGCAGCGCGAAAACTCACATGGCGTATCGGCGCAGGCGCAGCGAGAAATCCCGTAGTTGTTCGATACCGCTTTGCTCCGCCCGGCGGATCCAGTCCTGCAACTGCTCCAGCAACTGCTCGCGCGACGCGTTAGAGCGCGCCCAGATCGCGGACAGTTCTTCGCGCATCGACACGATCGTCGCGAGTATCTGGCTGTCAGCGAGCACCGCCTCGAGGCGGTCGCGATCCGCGTCCGCGAGATTACGCTGCTCGCCGGTCGTCAACCAGCGGCGCAATACCTTGGCGTCGAATTTGTCGGCATGCGCTGCGACCAGACGATCGATTTCACTCGAGCAACTGCGCTTGACCGAAGACACATAGCGGGTCATGACATCGTAGCGGTGGGTGATGATCGCCTGCAAGGTATCGAAATCGACCACGTTTTTTGCCTCTCCGAAGCGCGGCGTGGGAATCACGCGTCGCGCCTTTGCGAGACCCACCATCTCGAGCGCTTGGATGTACATCCACCCAATGTCGAATTCGTACCATTTGGCCGAGAGTTTGGCCGAAGTCGCGAAACTGTGATGGTTGTTATGCAGCTCCTCGCCACCGATGAGGATGCCCCAAGGTACGAGGTTGGTCGAGGCATCGCTGCAATCGTAGTTACGGTAGCCCCAGTAGTGGCCCAGCCCGTTGACCACACCTGCGGCGAAAATCGGAATCCACAGCATCTGCACCGCCCAGATGGTCAAGCCGATCGGACCGAACAGCACGACATCGATGATGAGCATGATGCTCACACCCAGCACCGAGCACCGATAGACATTACGTTCCAGCCAGTCGTCGGGCGTACCATGTCCATAGCGCTCGATGGTTTCCGTGTTACTGGCCTCGGCGCGATAGAGTTCCGCCCCCTCGAGCAGCACCTTGCGGATACCCCGGGTCTGCGGGCTGTGCGGGTCTTCTTCGGTTTCGCACTTTGCGTGGTGTTTGCGATGTATCGCAGCCCACTCCTTGGTGACCATGCCGGTGGTCAACCATAGCCAGAACCGGAAAAAATGCGAAGGGATCGGATGCAACTCGAGCGCACGATGCGCCTGGTGCCGATGGAGAAAAATGGTGACCGAAGCGATCGTGATGTGAGTCAGAACCAGGGCCACGACCACGTAGCCCCACCAAGGCATATCTATCAACCCGGCGTACATGCGAGAAGCTATCCTTTCAGACGTAGCGCACCCATTCTAGAGAAGCGCCCCACGACCATCAACGTGCGCCAAAACCAACGCACCGGCGGTGGACCCGACGCAAACGCGGCAGTTCCGCCAGGGCGCTCAGGGGCGCCAGGGGAGGCGGGTGACTTCGGTCGCGGTTTGTCGGTGACGCTGCCAGTTGCGAAGATACACCTCGACCAGCGGACAGTTGTCACGCAGGACGAGGACGTTCTCCGCGTTGCGATTTTGTGCCGACCAAGTGAAATTGTAGGAACCGGTG
Organism: uncultured Azoarcus sp.; assembly: GCA_964435845.1. Taxonomy (GTDB): domain Bacteria; phylum Pseudomonadota; class Gammaproteobacteria; order Burkholderiales; family Rhodocyclaceae; genus Azoarcus_F. Next base: position 9,916 of record CAYTAY010000089.1, on the reverse strand, counting down.
ACCACCGTGCAGCCCGCGCGGCCCGGATCCACGATCAGCACCTTGTTATGGGCGGCGGCATAAGCCGTCTCGAATGCGAGCGGCACACCGGCTTCGAGCAAACGCGGCAGCGCGGCATTGCGGCCGCCACGCCGGTTCATCTCCGCGTCGGCCAGCACCTCCACCGTCACCCCGCGCTCGTGTGCCGCAATCAGCCCCCTCGCGATCGCGCGACTGGTGAATACGTAGGCATGCACCCGAATCGACTCCCGCGCCTCACCGATGACCCGCAGCAACAGGGCTTCCGGGTTGTCGCTCGGTGAGAAGGCTACCTCCACGGAGCCCGTAGCCGGCAGCGCCTGGCTCGCGGCCAATGGTGCCGACGCAACCGCGACAACAGCCAATCCAAGGCACGCAAGCATCCGGCCGAACAGAGGCCGACTATGCACCTCAACCGCCATTGCGCTTTCGCTCCAGCACGGCGGCAAAAAAACCATCTGTGTCATGCAGATGCGGCAGCAAGCGCAGCCGCTCGCCACAATCCAGCGCCACACCCTGCTCGGCCAGAACCTCCTGAGCCGACACCAACACGAAATCAGGGTGCGTGGCGAGGAAGGCATCGACTACCGCGTCGTTCTCGTCCGCGAGCAGGCTGCATGTGGCATAGACCAGCCGGCCACCCGGTTTGACAAGCGTCGAGGCAGCGTCGAGGATTGCCTGTTGCTTCAGCGTCATCTCGGCCACGGACTCCGGGCTCTGCTGCCACTTGAGGCCCGGATTGCGGCGCAGGGTACCCAAGCCACTGCAGGGGGCATCGACCAGCACGCGGTCGGCCTTGCCCGCGAGGCGCTTGACCTTGGCATCACGTTCGTGTGCGATCAGCACCGGATGGACATTGGACAAGCCGGCGCGCGCCATCCGCGGCTTGAGCCTGGCCAGGCGTCGCTCCGACACATCGAACGCGTAGAGCCGACCGGTCGAACGCATCATCGCACCCAGTTGCAAAGTCTTGCCGCCGGCACCCGCACAGAAATCCACTACCAGTTCACCGCGACGCGGCTGCACCAAGTATCCGAGTAACTGGCTGCCCTCGTCCTGCACCTCGAAACTGCCGTCGATGAACAGCGGATGCTTTTGCAACGCGGGCTTGCCCGCCAGCCTGACGCCGGACGGCGAATATCGACAAGGGGAGGCTTCCACGCCGCTGGAGACGAGCCTGTCGAGCAAGGCGTCACGGTTTATCTTGACCAGATTCACTCGAAGATCCAGGGGAGCCACCCGGTCGAAGCCGTTGGCGAGCGCCGGCAGCGTATCGTCTCCATACTCCGCGCTCAGTCGTGCCACCAGCCAGTCGGGCAGATCCAGCGCCTCCCCCACAGTCGCCGGCTCGCCGCTCTTCGCCCGGACGTCTTCGAGCCATTTGAGCTCGGCGGCAGACGCAAGGCCTTCGAACTGCCGGTTGTTCCATCCCCCCCCGCGCGCAAGCCAGGTCAGCAGCAGATCGCGCGGCAGCGGATTGATGCCTGCCAATCGCGCCACCCAACGCAGCCGGCGCAGGATGCCATAGACCGCCTCGGCAATGAAACCGCGATCCCGGTGACCGATCTCGCGATGCTCCCTGAAGTAGCGCGAGAGCACCACATCGGCGGGATGTTCGAACGTGAGCACCGCCGCCAACACCTGGGTGGCGTGGGCCATCAAGCCCCGCGAGACGGTCCACTGCCCCGGGGCCGCTCCGCCCCGCGTCGACCGCCTGTGATTCTGTCCTGTCTTGCTCATGTCACTCCGCAAACCGGTCAATGACCCGTCTCGATCCGAATTGCCCGCTGATCCAGCACCTGCCCACGGTCGTCGCGCATCAACACCCGCACCGGCAGATTGTCGTGCGCTTGCGACAACCACACATCGATAGCCAGGCGGCCGGACCGCGCGACCAGCTTCACATGGCGCACCGGAAATTCACCGAGGGCAAGGCGCACGGTCTCGCGGCCCACGATTTCGATGTCGGCCGGATACGCACCGCGATTGGTCACCAGTTGCAGGGTTGACGGCGGCGCCTGCCCATGGAGCGCGGCAAACAGATGCCACACGCTGAGAACATCCTGATCGCCCTGCGCGAGCGGGTATCGACGCAGTCGATCCCGCCTCGCGATCTCGACCTCGCCCGCAGACCAGTCGAAACTCGCGACGTCTTCAGGCCGGTCCTGCTGAACCACCGAAAACCGCGCAGGCACAAGCCTCCCATCCTCGATGGCGCCGACACTGCGCTGCACATAGCGAAAGTCATAGAGCAACCCGGCCAGGCCAGTCGTCTGGACCACCGTGCTCATCTCGTAAGCCTTGCCATCCTGGCGCCAACGATGCTCGCTTTCGCCCAGCTTCACCCCGTCCTCACCACGCAGGACTTCGAAAACGATACGCCCCGAGGCTGGCCACTCGCCATGAGCGACGGCGCCACCCGCCAGCAAGATACCGCAACACAGCGCAAGAAATCGGGCAAACCGGCTCATGCGGCCTCCGAGGCGACCAAATCGGGCTGCGGCACCAACAGGGCACCCCTCTGATCGCGCGCATTGGCGAGTCTGACGCAGCCTGCAGCGTCGATCGAAAGTCGCTCTTCCACAAACCACTGCACCGCTTGCGGATAAATGCGATGCTCCTGTACGAGCACGCGTGCGGCCAGGGACGACTCGTCATCGCCTTCGAGTACCGGTACCGCGGCCTGAATCACGATAGGGCCGGCATCGAGCGACGGTGTCACGAAATGCACGGTCGCACCGTGTATGCGTACACCGCTCTCCAACGCACGCCTGTGGGTATGCAAGCCGGGGAAAGACGGCAACAGCGAGGGATGGATGTTGAGCAAACGGCCGTCGTAGTGCCGGACGAAGCCCTCGGTGAGCACACGCATGAAACCGGCCAGCACGACGAGATCCGGCTGGTAGCCGTCTATCAGCTGGACAAGCGCGGCATCGAAAGCTTCGCGACTGGCGAAGGCCTTGTGATCCAGCACCGCCGTGGCAATACCGTGGGAGCCCGCGAAACCCAGCCCGGCCGCCTCGGGCCGGTTGCTGATGACCGCGGCGATGCGCATGCCCGGGATCTCGGCTCGAACGATGGCCTCCATGTTCGAACCCCGACCGGAAATAAGCAGTACAACCGACTTCATATGACTCCTGGGAAACGATTCAAGGCAAGGGCAGGAACACTGCGCTTGCCATGCTCTGGACCACCCTCACAACGGTGCGTTCGGTTTTGTGCGCGATGAGCTCGGCGGGCGCCTCGAGAATCCCGATGATCCGGCCGAACTCCCGCTCGAAACTGAGATTATCGACCGCGCCCGTCTCGTTGGACAGCAGGAACACCGCGCACGCCGTCAGACCCAACAAAGTCATTACGCTCAGCGCCTGTAACGCATGGCGCCTGCCTGGCAGTGCGCAGGCACTGGCGTTCTTCGCCTGCGTCTCCGTGCGGCCGGGTCGCCCATGATTCACCCGCTTGACTCGTCGGGGCGGATCATACCGCATCCAAACCCACCGTGAAGCCACCGCGCCGGCACCGGGCTTGCCGGACGTGCAAGTCAGTCGGGATAATGATCGCTTGGCTCCCTCCGAAGCGTCCTCCAGATGCCCCAGATTCGTGTACTACCCGACCTGCTCATCAACCAGATCGCCGCCGGCGAGGTGGTGGAGCGACCGGCATCGGTGCTCAAGGAACTGCTCGAGAATGCGGTCGATGCCGGTTCGCGCACCATCGAGGTCGCCCTGGAACAGGGCGGTGTGAGGCGCATCCGGGTCGCGGACGATGGCTGTGGCATCGCCCGCGAGCAACTCGCGCTCGCGCTGGACCGCCATGCCACAAGCAAGATCGGGAGCCTCGACGACCTCGAACATGTCTCGACCATGGGTTTTCGCGGCGAGGCGCTCGCCGCCATCGCCGCCGTTGCGCGTACCACGATCACCAGCCTGGCCGAGGGCGAGCGCCACGCCTGGCGCATCGACGCCAACGATCGCCAGCCCGCGCCAGCGGCGCTCAATCATGGCACCGTCGTCGAGGTGGCCGACCTCTATCACAACACCCCGGCCAGGCGCAAATTCCTCAAGACCGAGGCCACCGAGTTCGCACACTGCGACGAGATATTCCGCCGGGTCGCACTGGCGCGACCCGACATCGCGATGCAACTCAGCCACAATGGCCGGGAGATCCATCGCCTGGCACCAGTCGAACACACGAAGCGCGCCGGCGCGCTGCTGTCGGACGATTTCATTCAGCACGCCCGCCACATCGACGCCGACAGCGGCATCCTGCGTCTGAGCGGACTCGCCGCCCTGCCCGCCTACTCCCGTGCCAACCGGGATGCACAATACTTTTTCGTCAACGGCCGCTTCGTGCGCGACAAGCTGCTGACGCACGCGGTGCGCCAAGCCTATGCCGACATCCTTCACGGGCAACGCCACTGCGCCTATTTGCTTTTTCTGGAACTGGACCCGGCCGGGGTCGATGTGAACGTCCATCCAGCAAAAATCGAAGTCCGCTTCCGCGATGCCCGCGCGGTGCACCAGTTCGTCTTCCACGCAGTCTCGCGCAGCCTCGCCGAGCCCGGCGCGGCTGGCAAAGGCAAGGAAAACGAATCGGGTGCCGCTGCGTCGGCCCCATACCCCTTGCCTGATCACGCAAGGCCGGCAGTGGCGATTCAGTCGCGGCTCGCCATGGACTCCGGCGCATGCGACGCCTACCTGGGCTTCGTCGCCTCGGCGAGAGCGGACACCACCGCCCAACCACCAATCCACTCAGGTTCCACGCAGGAGCGCGAGCCATACCCTGTCCGCACGCCTGCCGCCGGCACGGACGATGACGCGCCACTGGGCTTCGCGCTTGGCCAGCTTCACGGCGTATACATCCTGGCCCAGAACCGCAATGGTCTAGTACTGGTGGACATGCACGCTGCCCACGAGCGCATACTTTACGAGCGACTCAAGACCGTGCTGGACGGACGCCCGGCGGTCCAGCGCCTGCTTATTCCAGCTGTATTCGGTGTCGGCAACAAGGAGATGGCAACCGCCGAACAGTGCGCCGACGTCCTTGTCGAGATGGGCTTCGAGATTGCGCCGGCCGGTCCGACTCAGCTTGCGGTTCGCGCCGTGCCGGCCCTGCTGGCGAACGCCGCGATGCCCGAGCTCGTACGTGAGCTACTCGCCGAGCTTGCCGACTTTCCCGCTTCGGAAGTGGTCACCGCGCGCCGCAACGAACTGCTCGCGACCATGGCCTGCCACGCCGCAGTGCGCGCCAACCGCCAGCTCTCCCTGGCGGAGATGAATGCCTTGCTGCGCGACATGGAGCGCACCGAACGCGCCGACCAGTGCAACCACGGCCGCCCCACCTGGACCCAGCTCGGCATGACCGACCTGGATCGCTTCTTCATGCGCGGCCAGTGAGTCCCGCCCCCGGGAATCAGCCGTTCAACAACACGATCGCCACGATGACGATCACCACCGTCGCCCAGCCCAGGCGGTCAACATAACGGTGCAGCAAGGCCTCCATTCGCGGACCACCCAGCGCCATCAGCATCGCGACCAGGAAGAAGCGCGCACCACGCCCGATCAGGGAGGCTACGATGAAAGGGATCAGCGCCATTGAAGCGACCCCGGCCGCGATCGTGAACACCTTGTACGGAATGGGCGAGAAACCCGCTAGCAGCACCGCCCAGAAACCCCAGCGCGCAAACCAATCCTGCGCCCGCAGGTAGCCTTCGTAGTAGCGCCCGTCCGACAGCAGCGGCGCCACCATGTCGAAGGCAAGCACACCGATGAAGTAGCCCAGCACCCCCCCGGCAACCGATGCGACGGTGGTAATCAGTGCGAACCACCAAGCCCGTGCTGGATTGGCAAGGCTCATCGGCGCAAGCATCACATCCGGCGGGATCGGAAAAAAAGACGACTCGGCAAAGCTCAGGCCACCCAGCACCCAAGGTGCCCGCCTGTGGCGCGCCCATTGCATCGTCCAGCCGTACAGCGAGGAAAAAATCCTCATCCTTTACCCTCCGACATGCGAAAGCCATCACACACGGCGCTGCGCATTCATACATCCTGATGAAATGGGCGTTATCATAGCCCCTCCCGCGCCTCCCCCTGCGGATTCCGCGTCGCGCCGAACTTGTTTTTCCGGGTGCAGATGCAGGCGTCGCGGCCGAACCCAGCAACCAGACAATGCCGCCGAACACGAACAAACACGCGATCTCGCTGCGATTGCTGCTCACGGTTCCCTATGTGGTGCTGGTGGTCATGCTCGCCTCGGTGCTGGGCGTGCTCTCATATCAGGCTGGCAGCAGGGCGATCGGCACGCTTACCGATCAACTGCTACTCGAAACCGTAGGCAGAATCACCCAGGCGGTCGACCGCCACATCGTCGGCTCTGGCGCAGTGCTCGAGACTGCGTTTCCGAACGGCATGCCGGCGCCAAAAGCGATCGAGTCGGACCTTGAAAACCTGCGCACACGATTCTGGATCGCCACCGCATTGCATACCGATCCGAACGAATACGTCTATTACGGTAACGAGTCCGGCCAGAACCTGGGTCTGCTCAGACTTGACCGTGATCGCGTCGAGATGCGCATGAAGCTGCAGGAAAACGAACGGCGCGCCATCTATCACTACGAGGGCATCGACGGCACGCTCGAGTTCGAGCGGCGGGAGCAACGAGTATTCGACCCGCGAACGCGCCCTTGGTATGCCGATGGGCGGGACCAGGCAGGTCACACCTGGACCTCGGTCTATATCGACTTCGGCACGCGGGAGTTCGTCGCCACCCGCGCACGTCGCGTCCTTGCGCTGGACGGCAGCTTCGAGGGCGTAGTAGCCACCGACGTGTCACTCAAGGCGCTCAACGACTTCGTCGGCCAGCTGCGCGTGTCGCCCAACGGCATCACCTTCATCATAGAGCCGAACGGCGCACTCATCGCCTCTTCGGCCTCGCCCAACGTCATTCGCCTGCCCGACGGTGAATACGAACGCGCATCGGCGAGCGACAGCGACCTTGCCATCCTGCGCGAATCCTACGACGCGATCATCCGCCATATCTCCACGCATGGCATCTCGGAGAGCACGCGTGCCCTGTCGGTGCCCATCGACAACGGCCTGATCCACGTCGCTTTCGACCGCATCCGCGACGAAGCCGGTCTCGACTGGATCACCGTCGTCGCAATGCCGGACAGTGATTTCATGTCCAACATCACCGACAACATCCGCCGCACAGTCTACATCGCGCTGTTCGCGGTATTGCTGACGGTTGCGATCGGGTTCGGCATTCTCACCTGGGTTGCCGGCGACCTTCGCCGTCTCAAGGAAGCGGCACGCCGTGTCGGCGAAGGCGAACTGGATGCCCCGGTGGGCGTTCACCGGCGCGACGAACTGGGCGAACTCGCACGCAGTTTCGAGACCATGCAGTTGCGTCTGCAAACCGATGAGCTGACCGGCCTGCTAAACCGCGAGGCTTTCAATCTCAAGCTCCGCAGCCGTATCGAAGCCTATGCCAGCGACCGGCGCAAGCGACGCTTCGCGGTCCTGTTCATCGATCTGAACAAGTTCAAGACGGTCAACGACCAGCTCGGTCACAACGCCGGCGATCTGGCGCTCAAGGAAGTCGCGCAGCGACTGCGCGACAGCCTGCGGACGGAAGACCTCGTGGCCCGTTATGCCGGCGATGAGTTCGTGATCCTGCTCGACAACATCGACGGCTCGGACCACCTCGCGCAGGCAAACAGCACAATTCGGCGCATCTTCGCGCAGCCGCTCGAATCGCTGGGCCCCGACAACAGGCTGGAACTCGGGGCTTCGGTCGGCATCGCAGTCTACCCGGATGACGCGACGGATGCGGAGACGCTACTGCGAATCGCCGACGGCATCATGTACGACCACAAGCTCGCCAATGGTACGCCCACACAGGAAAAGCCGAGCGGCCGGCGATGAGTGACAAGCGAGCCGTCAAGCCGCTTGCGGTGGCGCTTCTTGGCCCCACCGCAAGCGGCAAAACCGGCGCCGCCCTGGCGCTGGCCGAATACCTGCCGGTGGAAATCATCAGCGTCGACTCGGCGCTGGTCTATCGTGACATGGACATCGGCACTGCCAAGCCGACCCGCGACGAGCTCGCACGCTGCCCTCACCACTTGATCGACATCATCAGTCCCGAGCAAAGCTGGTCGGCGGCTGCCTTTCGCAGCGCCGCGCTCACGCTGATGGACGAGATCACCGCACGCGGACGAATCCCGCTGCTGGTGGGTGGGACGATGCTCTACTTCAAAGCCTTGCGCGACGGGCTGTCCGACCTGCCCCGGGCGAACACCAAGTTGCGCCGCAAGATCGACGAAGACGCAGCTCAAGAGGGCTGGCCGGCGATGCACGCCCGACTCCGAGAGCTAGACCCACACGCTGCCACACGACTGGAGCCCACCGACGCCCAGCGTATCCAGCGCGCGCTCGAAATCGTCCTGCTCACCGGACTGCCGGTCGCCGAAAACTATGCCCGGCTAGAACCTGGCGATCTGCGGCACCGTTTGCTGATGCTGGGGCTGGTGCCATCGGATCGCGGCGTGCTGCATCAGCGCATAGAGGCGCGTCTCGACCAGATGTTTACGGCGGGCCTGGTCGGCGAGGTCGAGTCGCTTCGCGAACGGTACCGGCTCAGCGCCGACATGCCGTCGATGCGCTGCGTTGGTTATCGTCAAGTGTGGTCCTACCTCGAAGGCGAGGACAGTCTCGCCACGATGCGCTTCAAGGCCATCGTCGCCACCCGCCAGCTGGCCAAGCGGCAGCTCACCTGGCAACGCCAGTTCCGGGAGAACTGGCCGGAATTCAGCGAATTCGACTGTCTCGATCCGAAGCTGCCCGACAGGCTCCTGGAAGCGGCAGAACAACACGGCATGCGCTAGTCAACCACCGTCTGCGGCTCGTTCTCGCCACGCCGATCGATGCGCCCGATGCGGAAGACGGTCTCACCCGCGGCGGCCAGCGCGGCATGCGCAGTGTCGGCGTCTTCCCGCGACACCACCACGGCCATGCCGATACCACAGTTGAACACCCGGTACATCTCCTGCATGTCGACATTGCCGGCCTGCTGCAGCCATTGGAACAGTGGCGGCAAGGTCCAGGAGGCCGCGTCGATGCGAGCGGTGAGCGCGTCACCCAGGATGCGCGGGATGTTCTCGGACAGCCCACCGCCGGTAATGTGGGCCATGCCCTTGACCATGCCAGGGTGCGCCTGCATCAGCGCCAGCAAGGGCTTGACGTAGATGCGGGTCGGCTCGAGTATCGCCTCGGCCAGTGGCCGCCCATGAAAATCCGCACCAAGCTCGGCACCACTCACCTCGATGATCTTGCGGATCAGCGAATAACCGTTCGAGTGCGCCCCGCTCGAGGCCAGACCGAGCACCACGTCGCCGTTGACAATCCGCGAACCGTCGATGATCTCGGCCTTCTCGACCGCGCCGACAGCGAATCCCGCAAGATCATACTCACCATCGGGGTACATGCTCGGCATCTCGGCAGTCTCGCCGCCGATCAGGGCACACCCGGCCAGCTCGCAGCCCCGCGCAATGCCCTTGACCACATCTACGGCAGTGTCGACGTCGAGCCGACCGCAGGCGAAGTAATCGAGAAAAAACAGCGGCTCGGCGCCCTGCACCAGAATGTCGTTGACGCTCATCGCGACCAGATCCTGGCCGACGGTGTCATGGCGGTTCAACTGGAACGCGAGCTTGAGCTTGGTGCCAACGCCATCTGTGCCCGAGACCAGGACCGGCTCCCGGTACTTGCCCGACAGCTGGAACAACGCTCCAAAGCCACCGATGCCCCCCATGACCTCCGGACGCATGGTCCGCTTCGCGAACGGCTTGATCCGGTCCACGAGGGCATCGCCGGCCTCGATATCCACGCCGGCATCACGA
>CAYTAY010000088.1:0-12868 GCA_964435845.1 uncultured Azoarcus sp. | reverse complement strand
TCCGGCGTACAGAATCGCGCGCGACGAGTTGATCATCAGCCCGGTGCCAGCCGCGCTCAGCCCGGCACGGACGGTGGCCTCGACGTCGCCGCCCTGGGCACCGATGCCGGGCACCAGCAGCGGCATGTCGCCGGTCAGTTCGCGCACCCGGGCGATCTCGGCGGGAAAGGTCGCGCCAACGACGAGGCCGACGTTGCGGTTTGCATTCCACTCCTGGGCCGCCAGGCGTGCGACCCGCTCGAACAGGCGCTCGCCGCCGCCGAGGTCGAGAAACTGCAGATCGCTGCCGCCTGGATTGGAGGTGCGGCACAGCACGATCACTCCTTTGTCCGGGCGGCCGAGATAGGGCTCCAGCGAATCGCGCCCCATGAAGGGGTTGACCGTGATCGCGTCGGCTCCGAAACGCTCGAAGGCTTCGACCGCGTATTGCTCGGCGGTGCTGCCGATGTCGCCGCGCTTGGCGTCGAGAATCACTGGAGTGCCGGGGTGTCGCTCATGGATGTGGGCGATCAGCGCCTCGAGCTGGTCCTCCGCACGGTGCGCGGCGAAGTAGGCGATCTGCGGTTTGAAAGCGCACACCAGCTCGGCGGTGGCGTCGACGATCTCGCGGCAGAACACGAAGATCGCATCCGGTCGGCTGGCGAGATGCCTTGGGAAACGGGCCGGGTCGGGGTCGAGTCCGACGCACAGCAGTGAATTTCGGTCTCGCCAGGCGTCGGCGAGGGCGGTCATGAAATGCATGGGGGCGTCCATGTCGGTTCGGATGGGTCCGGGCCGAATGATAGCCTGCCCGCTCAGATTCTGCCGCCTCCGGGTCAGCGGCGAATCAAACGCAGATAGGCCTCGCGCGTCTCGGGGGAGACGGCCGCAACGACCTGTTCATGGGTCGTCTTGTGCCGGGCCATCAGACGGGCCGACGCGACGGTCTTTGATTTGCAGAACCAGTGACAGGTGTGCTGCATCAGCAGCATCTCGGCCGACAGGACGTAAGCGCGATCCTTCGGCGAGCGCTCGTCGGCATTCTGGACCACGTTGGCGATGCCGCGGGCGTGAATATCGAGCGCCTGGCGCAAGTCGAACATCGCGCCCGGAAACAGGCGGTCGGCAAAGGGGATCGACCAGGGCAAGCGGCTGACACGCAAAGCCGCCGCGTCGAGCGTCGCGATTTCGGCTGCGAAACGGCTGAACTGGCTGCTCAGCGAGGCTTCGCTGGACTGCATCAACTCCAGGATCTGTTCGCGCCTTGGTTGGGATTGCTCGCCGAGCGCCCGCAGGTAGCCTTCGGTGAGGGTTTCCATCAACTTTTCGATGCGATAGTTCTGCAGATGCCCCCCCAGCAGCGCGATACGCTGCTTTTGCTCCCGGGAGACGATCACATAGGCGGTCACCACGAGTGCGATGAGCAGTAGAGTGTTTTCCATGGCTGGATATCCGTTGCTTCGGCGGTCGGTCAGCCGCTGATCGCTCGATCGATCAACAGGCCGGCGAAAATCGTCGCACCCAGCCAGTTGTTGTGTAGAAAGGCCTTGAAACAGCGCGGCCGGTCGCGCTCGCGAATCAGGGTGTAGTGGTAGATCGCGATCCCCGTGGCTACCCCCAGCCCCACGAAATAGACCGGCCCCAGACCCGCGAGTCTGCCGACCACTGCGAGCAGGCCCAGTGTGATCGCATAGCAGACCATCACTGCCAGCACGTCGCAGCGACCAAAGGTGATCGCCGCACTCTTGAGACCGATCTTGAGGTCGTCGGGCCGGTCGACCATGGCGTATTCGGTGTCGTAGGCAATCGCCCAGAACACGTTGGCAAGCAGCATCAACCAGGCGATCGCCGGCACGCTGCCCTGAACGGCCGCAAAAGCCATCGGGATGCCGAAACCGAAGGCGATACCGAGGTAAGCCTGGGGAATCGCCAGAAAACGCTTGGTGAAAGGGTAGCTGCCGGCGAGGAATAGCGCCGGAACGCTCATCAACAGCACCAGTTTGTTGAGTGGAAGGGCCAGCAACAGTGCCAGTAGCGACAGACCGGCTGCATAAACGAGTGCCTCGCCCGAGCGGATGACGCCGGTGGCCAGCGGCCGGTTGCGGGTACGTTCCACATGACCGTCGTAGTTGCGATCGGCATAATCATTGATGACACAGCCGGCCGAACGCATCAGCACCGTGCCGAGGACGAAAGCGAACAGCACGTAGGCGGGTGGCCAGCCATCGGCCGCGAGCCACAGACCCCACAGCGTGGGCCACATCAGCAACAGGATGCCGATTGGGCGATCGAGCCTGGCGAGTCGGATGAAGTCCGGAATACGGGAAGAGAAAGCAGCGGAAGTCATGTTCGGGCAGTACTTTGTGCGTGCTCTGGCAGGGTGAGCACCGCGGGCAGGAACACTTCGGTGACGAGCAAATCGCGCCCGCGCAGACGAAACAGCGAACGCCTCGCCCACAGCCGCGACGGCGGCGGCACCAGCTTGGCGCAGGCCACGGCGCGATGATAACGCGCATCACCCCGTTTGAGGGCCGCAGAGACCAGTGGCTGGCGACGAATGCGCGGATCGGCGAACAAGGCCGCACCCAGCGGACGGCTGCCGATGCCGCGAAACACCCGCCAGGCCAGCCTCAGATCGCGCTCGCTGACAACCGAGCGTGCATAGACCACGGGTTGAGCATCGGCGTACAGGAGCACCTCGCGCACACGGAGTTGTTCACCGCGACGCAGCTTGAACAGCCGTCGTTCGTCGCTCATCGGCCGCGCACGGCGCTGCTCGAGCACCTCGACGTGAAAACGCCCGCTGCGAGCCACGATGCGCGCGGTCAGCGACCCGGTATCGGTGAGCCAGGGGCGAAGCCCGGGCGGGAGTGTCGGGGTCAGCGGGCGGGGCCGCCATTGGAGAGGCATCGAATCGGCTTGCTGGCTCGCTATTGGCGGATGCTGATCATCGTCAGCGCACTCCTTGGTGTCAAGCCGTCACCTCCCCCGAACGACGCCCCCCGAACCACGCCTTGACGTCTTCCATGACAGACAACAGGGCCGGGATGAAGAACAATACCAACACCGCCGAAAAACCAAGGCCGAAAGCAATCGACGTCGCCATCGGGATCAGGAACTGGGCCTGAAGCGACTTTTCGAACAGCAAGGGCGTGAGACCGCCAATGGTGGTCAGCGAGGTCAGCATCACCGCGCGCAACCGGCCACAAGTGGCACCGACCAGTGCCTCCTGCAGGTCCATGCCCTTTTTGCGCAACTCCTTGAAGAAAGTGACGAGGATGATGGAGTTGTTCACCACGATACCGGCGAGCGCGAACAGGCCGAACAGCGACAGCAGCGTCAGGTTGATGCCAAGCACCCAGTGACCGAAGATTGCCCCGGTCAGCCCCAATGGAATCGCCGCCATCACCGCCAGCGGCCAGCTCCAGGATGCGAAGGACCACACCAGCACGAGATAGATCAGACCCAGACCGAGGAAGAGTCCGGCGCGCATGTCACCGAGGGTTTCGCGCTGGTCCGCTGCCCGCCCCTGAAAACTGAAATCGACGCCATGGCGCTGGGCGAGCGCGGGCAGCACCTCGCGCATCAACTCGGCCTGCACCGCATTGGCATTGGTCTGCGACACGTCGATCTCGCCCGAGACCTCCACCGCAAGCCTGCCATCGGCATGCCGCAAGGCCTCGAAACCCCGCCGCGACTCCCAGGCGACCACGCTGCCAAGCGGTACGAACCGCCCACCTGGCACCTCGACCACCATCCGCTCGAATACGTCGAGATGCTCGCGCTCGTCCCGCGGCAGCATCACCCGCACCTCGAGTTCGTCGCGGCCGCTCTGCACCAGCTGCGCCAGCGCACCGTCGAAGGAAGCCCGCAACTGCCGTCCCAGGCTTTCGGTCGTCAGACCCAGCGCCTCACCGGCCGGCGTCAGGCGGTACACCAATTGCTCTCGGCCGAAAGGCATGTCGTCCTCGGGCTCGCTCACCCCCGGGATGCTGGTGAAGGTCTCAGCGAGATCAAGTGCCGCCGCTTTCAATGCTTCCGCGTCGCTGCCGGTCAGGCGCACGGTCAGGTCACGCCCGGGCGGACCCGACTGACGGGCGGTAAACGTCAGGCTCTCCAGTCCCGGCGCGTCGCCCGCCTTGGCCCGCCAGGTCGCCAGAAAGCGTTCGTTACGCACCTCGCGCTCGTCCGGCGGCACCAGCTCGACCATGATTGCGGCAAGCTGGTCGCCACGCGCGCCACCGGTTATGTCGGACCCGACGGCGCCGCCGAGGCGCGACACCGCGGTGCTGATCAAGCCGCCGCCCAGCTCCGCCTCGGCCTCAAATAGGGCGGTTTCGAGTTGGCGCAGGTAGGCCTCGGTAGTTTCGCGGGGCGTGCCGGCGACGAAGCCGGCGTTGGCGAACACCGTCTGCCCCTCGGGCGTCGGGAAGAACACGAAACTGATCCGGCCACCGACCACCAGACCAAGCGCGAGAATCATACAGGCAAGCGTCAGCGCCATCGTGGTCCCGCGCCAGCGCAATGCCAGCGTAATCAGGGGCCGGAAGCGACGCTCGCGAAAATGATCGAAGCCGGCGTCCAGCCGCTGGCGCAGGCGCGAGACCTTGTGCGCGGCCTCGCCGCTCAGCGCACTACGCAGATGCGCCGGCAGGATCAGGAAGCTCTCGATCAGCGCGGCCATGATCACCATGATCATGACGAAGGGAATATCGAACAGGATGTTGCCGATGATGCCCCCGACCATCATCAGCGGCACGAAGGCGGCGACCGTGGTCAACGAGGCCGCGACCACCGGCCAGAACATGCGCCGTGCGCCGCCCAATGCGGCCTGCTCCGGGCCTTCGCCCCTGCGCCGGTGGGTATCCGCATCCTCACTGACCACGATGGCGTCATCGACGATCACGCCCAGCGCCATGATCAGCGCGAACAGGCTCATCATGTTGATCGAGCCACCGAAGAACAGCATCAGCCCCAGCGTGGCGAGAAAAGCGGTGGGAATGCCAACCATGACCCAGAACGCGACTCTGGCCGGCAGGAACACATAGAGCACCAGCACCACCAGCAACAGGCCGCCGATGCCGTTCTTGACCAGCAACTGGATGCGGTCGCGGATCAGCTCCCACTGGGTGTCGAACACCTCCAGCGTGATCGACGGCGGCAGGGTCTTTACAGTCTCCTCCAGCCAGGCATCGAGCACCCGGGCGGCGCGCAGCGAGTGACCTGTTTCGGAGCGTTGCAACTGCAACTCGACCACCGCGTCGCCGGCCTCGAACAAGGCCAGCGAGCCCGGACGCGGTTCCCGCGTGATCGTGGCGATCTCGCCCAGCCGCACCAGCCCGCGTTCGTCGGCGACCACCGGCAGGGACTCGAAGGCGTACGCTTCGCGCCGCTGCTCCAGGCCGCGGATGTCGCGCGCGCCATCGCGCTCGCCGGCGACACCAGCCGGCACGTCGCGGGCGAGAACCGACACCCGTTCGGCGATCTCGACTAGCGACAAGGACAGGGTTTCGAGCGCGGCCGAGGGCACCTCGATGGCGATGCGCTCTTCGGGCAGGCCGGTGATGTCGATCCGATCGACGCCGGCCGCGAGCAACTCGCTCTCGAAACGCCACACCCAGGGCCTCAACTCCTCGACGCTCGCGCCCCGTACCAGCAGGCGCGCGATGGGCTCGTAACGCGAGATGCGGCTGACCTGAGGTGTTTCGGCATCACGCGGCAGGTTGCGGAATTCGTCGACCCGCTGGCGCACCTGGTCGAGCGCGAGCAACGCATCGGTGCGCTCCACAAGCTCGAGCGTGATGCTCGACACGCCCTGGGCGGAGGTCGAGGTCATGCGCTTGAGGCCATCGACGGTCTTCAGCCGCTCTTCCAGCGGACTGGTGATCGCAGCCTCGACATCCTCGGCCGAGGCGCCGCTCCACAGCACCCGCACGCTGATGATGTCGAGCGCGAAGGTCGGGAAGAACTGCACGTTCATTCGCGTGACGCCAAGCACGCCGACGACGAAGGCCAGCAGCATCAACACGTTGGCCGCCACGCGATGGCGCAGCAGCAGCGGAATCAGACCTTGCTTCATCGCGTGGCTCCGCCGCCCACGACCTCGACTGCAAGACCGTCGATCGCATTCGGCAGATGGGTACTCAGCACACGGTCACCGGTTTCAAGGCCGGGCACCCGGACGAGCATCCGGGGAGCCCCATCGACGCGACGCTCTCCGACGCGCTCGACGACCAGCCCACGCAGGCGATTTTCGTCGTCGATCCGGTAGATGCGGTCACCGCCATGCAAGGCCGACATCGGCAGGGAGAACACGTCCGCGACCGCCGGGCGCTCAAAGACCGCATTGACGAAGGCGCCGACCGGCACGCCCTCGGCGCCTTCGAGCTGCAGCAGCACGTCGACCCCCCGGGCATCGGCCTCGCCACCGATGCGCACCAGCCGGGCAACCATGCGGGAAGAGCCGAACTCGACCTCGGCGGAGAGCGTCTTGCCGGCATCCAGGGCATGTGCGAGCTCCGCCGCGTAGATCGCCGGCAGCTTGGCCCGCAGGTAGAGCGCATCGGCTGCGTGAAAGGACAACAGGGTCTGTCCAGCCTGCACCTGATCGCCCGCGGCGACCTCGACCCGGGCGATCCGTGCGTCATAAGGGGCAATCACTTTGGCACGCTCGGCATCGCGCTCGGCTTCGGCCAGACGTGACTCGAGCTGGGCCAGGCGCGCCGGCTGCTCCGCGACCGCCAGCCCGCGCTGACTCACCGCGAGCCGCGCACGGGCGACCTCCTCGCGGGCCTGATCGGCAGCAGTTTCGGCGCCCAGGCGCGCAGTGGCCAGTGCACCGAAGCGCGCCAGCTTGGCCTCGGCCAGAGCCAGCAGCGCACGCTCCTGCTCCAGCGCGCTGCGGTCATGGCGTGCCCTGGCCTGCTCCCTCTCCACCTCTGCCCGGGCCTGGACAAGGCGCGGCTCGAAGTCCCGCGGATCCATGCGCGCCAGTACCCGACCAGCCTCGACCCGCTCGCCGTCGCGCACCTCGAGCTCGAGTACCCGCCCGGACACCGGCGCGGCGGCGCGCACACGATCCGGCGCCTCGGTGCGGCCGTAAAGCGTGAGCACCGGACTCAGCGTGGCCGATTCCACGGTTTCGGCGGCCACCCGCCACACCCGCTCGCGCATCTCCACCTGGGGCGGTGGCGGCCTGCTCGACTTGAGCCACATGAAGCCGCCGATGGCAAGCGCGATGATGACGAGGGCCAGCAGACGGCGCATGGTTTCGATACCTCTTCCGAGTCACACAGGGCATGGCGCCCCAAGGTTTATTAGCGCTTGATGATAACGTGCGCCAGCGGCCAAGTTTGTACTGAACTGTAATGCGTTTCAGGCCCGCAGCAGTCCTTCCCGTCCGCCCAGCCAGCGCGCCATCAGAGCTTCGGCACGGTCCGGCATCTGCGCAAGCAGCCGCTCAGCCAGGACACGGGCGGATTCGATCAGTTCCCCGTCCTGCTCGAGATCGGCATAGCGCAGCAGCGGCACGCCGCTCTGGCGCGCGCCGACGAACTCGCCGGGGCCACGGATGCGCAGGTCCTCACGCGCAATCACGAAACCGTCGGTATGCTCGTAGACCACCTTCAGCCGCGCCCGTGCGGTATCGGACAAGGGTTGCGAATAGATCAGCACACACACCGATTCGACGCTGCCCCGCCCCACCCGCCCGCGCAACTGGTGAAGCTGGGCAAGCCCGAATCGCTCGGCATGCTCGATGACCATCAGGCTGGCGTTGGGCACATCGACCCCGACCTCGATGACCGTGGTCGCCACCAGCAGGTCGAGCTCGCCGGCGACGAAACCGCTCATCACTGCGGACTTCTCCGCCGGCTTGAGGCGGCCGTGGACCAGCCCGATACGCAGTTCGGGGAGGGCAGCGGACAGGATTTCGAAGGCTTCCTGCGCAGTCTTGAGCTGCAAGGCCTCGGACTCCTCGATCAACGGGCACACCCAGTAGGCCTGGCGACCACCGGCACAGGCGTCACGAATGCGGGCGATGACTTCGTCGCGACGGGCATCGGACACCAGCCGGGTCGCCACCGGCGTGCGCCCGGGCGGCAGTTCGTCGAGGATGGACACGTCGAGGTCGGCATAATGCGTCATCGCCAGGGTGCGCGGAATCGGCGTTGCCGACATCATCAGCATGTGCGGACTGCTGCCGTCGGCGGTCTTCTCGCGCAGCGCCAGGCGCTGGCGCACGCCGAAACGGTGTTGTTCGTCGACCACCGCGAGGCCGAGCCGGGGCACCAGCACCGGATCCTCGATCAGCGCATGGGTGCCGACCGCGAGCAGGGTCTCGCCGGTGGCCAGGCGCGCCATCGCCGCCTCACGTTCGCGCTTGCTCCGGCTGCCGGACAGCCAGGCCACCTCCAACCCGAGTGGCTCCAGCCAGTCGGCGAGCTTGGTCCAGTGCTGCTCGGCGAGAATCTCGGTCGGCGCCATCAACACGGCCTGATGACCGTTTTCCGCGGCCTGCAGCATCGCCAGCGCGGCGACGATGGTCTTGCCGCTGCCGACGTCGCCCTGCAACAGTCGCTGCATGGGATGCGGCGCCGCAAGGTCGCAGGCAATCTCGTCGCCAGCGCGGCGCTGCGCACCGGTGAGACCGAAGGGCAGGCGCTCGAGCAGCGCGGCGGTGAGCCTGCCCCGGGCCGGCAGCTCAGGGGCGTTTCGTGCCCGTCTTGCATTGTAGGCACGACGCAGCGACAGCTGCTGAACCAGCAACTCCTCGAACTTGATCCGCCGCCAGGCTGGATGCGTACGATCCTCGAGTGCGTCCAGCGCGACGCCGGGGGGCGGTCGGTGCAGCATGCGCAAGGCCTCGGCGAAGGACGGCAGACCAAGCTCGGCCTGCACCACAGCCGGCAAGAGCTCTGCATCCTGAAAACCGGCGAGCGCGGCCAGTACCAGCCTGCGCAGCGCCGACTGGGCCAGACCCGCGGTAGTGGGATACACCGGCGTCAGCGCATCCGGCAAGGCTTCGCCCGCCTGGACGTTGCGCACCCGCGGGTGGATCATCTCGTCGCCGAAGAAACCGCCGCGCACCTCGCCGAACAGACGCACCCGCCGACCGGGCTCGAGCTGACGCTGCTGGGACGGATAGAAATTGAGCCAGCGCGCGACCAGCGTACCGCTGTGGTCACGAACACGGGCAATGAGCTGGCGCCGTCCGCGCAGGCTGACCTCGCAGGACACGATCTCGCCTTCTACCAGGGCCGACGCCCCTTCGCGGCACGCGGCGATCGCGGTCAGCCGGGTCTCATCCTCGTAACGCAGCGGCAGATGCAGCAACACATCGTCCGGCCCCTGGATGTCCAGACGCGCAAGCCGAGCAGCCAGCTGCGACCCGACGCCCGGCCAACCCTCGGCAGGGATCTTGCGCGACCCGGGCATGCGCTGCGCTTATCCGCTCAGCCCAGCACCAGGATGGCGTCCGCCTCGACCACCGCGCCCTTGGGCAGTTCGCGCACCCCGACCGCGGCCCGCGCAGGATAAGGCTCCGAGAAATAACGCGCCATGACCTCGTTGACCTTGGCGAAATTCGACAGATCGGTGAGGTAGATGGTGAGCTTGACCGCATCGGCCAGCGAACCGCCAGCCGCCTCGGCAACCGCCTTGAGGTTCTCGAACACCCGCACGGTCTGCGCTTCGAAACCCTCGACCATCTCCATGGTGGCCGGGTCGAGACCGATCTGACCCGAGAGATAAACGGTGTCGCCGGAGCGCACTGCCTGCGAATAGGTGCCGATGGCCGCCGGCGCCGAAGCAGTGGAAATGATGGAACGCGTCATGGCCTGTATCCTCTGATGTTGGACGTGGGATTGTAACCGGGGGCGATCGATGAAGCCGATGATCGAAAATCTTGAAAAACTGCTGGACGGACCACGCGACGGCGCGATGCTGCGTTTTTCGCTCGGCAACGCCTGGCTGGACCAGGATGCCGGCAAGGCGGCGGATTATTACCGCCAGGCGCTCGAACGCGACCCGAACTACTCTGCCGCCTGGAAGGCGCTGGGCAAGACTCTCGCCCAGACCGGACAGCCTGCCGATGCGCTGGAAGCCTATCGCCAGGGCATCCGGGTCGCCGAAGCCCGGGGCGACCTGCAGGCCGCGAAGGAGATGAAGGTCTTCGCCCGCCGGCTGGAAAAAGACGCCTGAGCGCCACTCCCCTGCCGGCGCAAACAAATCAGCCCCGCTCGCGCAGGATCACCTCGCAGCCGAGCCGGTTGATGATCTTCTGCATACCTTTGCGGCTTGCGGCGTTGATCACCAGCGGTCCCATGAAATTGGCACGCATGCCGGTGTCCGCGGGTGAGGCGTTATCGCCATCCTCGCGACGCAAAATGACTGCGACCGCCACATCCTCGGCGCGCTCGAGCCCGAGCAGGCTCAGCTCTTCAGGCTGCAGTTCGAACTCGTAGCTGATGCCGAGCAGCTCGGGCCCGGCTACCGACAACACCAGCGCCGGCTCATCCAGGCTCTGCAACAAATGCAGGTTGCTTTCGCCGCTTTCGTCATGCACCAGCGCAAAGCGCTTGCAGTGCTCGAACCCCGGTAAACCGCGGGGAAATTCTATAACCTTGTCATCGCATACTTCGACCTGACCGAGAACCGGACTTTCGATGCGCATCTGGCGCCTCCCTGATTTGTACTTGTGCTTGAAGGAATTCTTGTGGCTGACCCGCGATCAGCGCCCGCCGGGAGCGACCACCACTGCCTGCAGGCCCCGTGCCTGCCCAAGTTCCGCGACAGCCGCGTCAGCCGCGCTTCGCTCCGCATAGGGGCCGAGCACGATGCGCGCATCGCGCACCACAGGATACCCCCAGGCGCGGACACGGCGTGCAAGGCCATCGGCATTCGCGATTTCGCCGAACACCCCAAGCTGGACGACATGGCTGCCCGCTGGCAGTTGCACGACCAGCCCGCGCTGGCGATGACTGCGCTCCAAGGCCCTCATCGCCTCGACTGCGGCGGCGCGCGTGGGATAGGTTCCGGCGGACACCCGCCATTGCGAGCGTGCCGGATGGCCGGCTGCCTGCAGCTCGGCCACCACGCGTTGGACATCGCCGGTGTCCGCGTAGTCGCCAAGGCGCACCAGATAGCCGGACTGTGAAGCAGGCACGCTCGCCGCGGGCGCAGGCCTGCGCGGGGCCGGCTGTGCCCGGCTCGGGGGCGACACAGACTCGACGCCAGACACGACCGATTCCGGTACGAGCGTAACCGGAGCAGCATCGTTCGCGCCCTGACCGACGGTTTGACCCTCTTGCCCGACGGCGTCCTCTTCAGCCAATCCCTCGGTTTCGACGTCCTGCGCCTCCTCGCTCCCCTCCACGATCTCATCTTGCGCGTCTTCGGGCAGCACAGTCGGCTCGGTCGTCACCCGCTCGACAGGCGACGGCACGACTTCGAGGGGCGCAGGCGCGACTTCGGTACGCTCCTCCACCCGCAGCGGCGCGTCCTCCGGCGCCTCGTCGTAGAGCGTCAGCCCCACGACCAGCAGCAGCATCACCACGCACGCCAGCGCGGCACGATACAGCAGCGCCTTGCGCCGGCGACCTGGCTCCAGCACTTCACGATAATCGCGATCTTCGATCCTCACCGGCTCCGTTCCTCATTCGCCTGTCCGCCGCGTTGCGCGAGAGCGCGCACCAATTCGGCCTCGGAGACCGAAATGCCACAACGCTCGGCGATGGTGTCGACATCGAGACCCCGACGGGCGCAGACCAGGGCCTCGCTGTATTCCGGGGCTGTACCCGGCGCGATCAACGCACTCTCGATCTGCGACTTGATCGCACCCAGCCGCTCCTCCATGGCCAGCGCGTGGCGTCGCTGCTCGTCCTGCTCGAGACGCAATTGCGCGACATCGCGCCGCAGTTGCTGTACTTCCAGCTCGAGTTGAAAGGTGTCCATGCCGTCGCGCTTGTCCGCAGCCTCCTGTGCAGCCTCGGGCTGCTTCCCACTGTCCGGGCTCTTGCCCGGTTCGAGCCGTGATGCCCGGTAGAGCTGATAGAGCACGTAGCAGAACAGGACGACGACGACCAGCCAGACGATTTCACGCATCACGCTCCCCTCGATGGCCCGCGCTGACGGGCTTTGGAAACCGCCTCGGGCCAGCCGGGCGGATCATGCGCCCGCCACCTTCGACAATGCCTGATCCAGATCCCAGACGATATCTTCCAGGGTTTCGATGCCGATGGACAGACGCACCATGTCCGGTGGCACGCCGGCGGCGCGCTGCTCCGCCTCGGAGAGCTGCCGGTGCGTCGTGGACGCCGGGTGGATGACGAGCGTCTTCGCGTCGCCAACATTGGCAAGATGACTGATCATCTGCAGGCCGTCGATGAAGCGCTCGCCGGCCACCTGCCCGCCCTGGATACCGAAAGAGAGGATGCCGCCGGCACCACGCGGCAGGTAACGCTGCGCCAGCGCGTGATCCGGGCTGTCGCGCAGGCCGGGGTAATTGACCCATTCGACCTGGTCGTGAGCGGACAGAAACTCCGCCACCGCGAGCGCATTGGCGACATGGCGGTCCATGCGCACATGCAGCGTCTCGAGGCCCTGCAACAGCATGAAGGCGTTGAACGGCGACAAGGCCTGGCCGAAGGTGCGCAAGGTCTCCATGCGCGCCTTCATCGTGAAGCCGAAGTCGCCGAAGGTTTCAAAGAAGCGCACCCCGTGATAACCCGCGGACGGCTCGACCATCTGCGGGAAACGGCCGTTGTCCCAGGGGAAGCGCCCGGATTCGACCAGCACCCCGCCCATCGTCGTGCCGTGCCCGCCGATGTATTTGGTGGCCGAATGCACGACGATGTCGGCACCGTGCTCGATCGGCCGGCACAGATAGGGC
>CAYTAY010000087.1:0-12900 GCA_964435845.1 uncultured Azoarcus sp. | reverse complement strand
AGTAGCCGTGCGACAGCACATAGGTGCCGACCAGGATGCGGCGCTTGACCTCGGCGCCGAAGCCTTCGGCGCGGCTCTTGCGGTACATGTCGTCCAGGTCACCGTACTCGGCGGCGCGGTGGCCGTAGCGCACCCCGTCGAAACGCGACAGGTTGCTCGACGCCTCGGCCGGCGCGAGTACGTAAAAGACCGGGGCCGCGAGCTTGGCGTTGGGCAGCTTCACCGCCACCGTGGTGGCGCCCAGCCGGCGGTATTCGGCAATCGCGGCTTCGACCGCGGTGCGCACATCGGC
Source organism: uncultured Azoarcus sp. (assembly GCA_964435845.1). GTDB lineage: Bacteria > Pseudomonadota > Gammaproteobacteria > Burkholderiales > Rhodocyclaceae > Azoarcus_F. The sequence continues at coordinate 12,608 of CAYTAY010000087.1, read as the reverse complement.
CGCCTGACCGTCGCCGAAGAACGCTTCGGGCAGGCCGACACGCAGCCCGGCGAGCGGGCGCGCCGGGTCGGCGGCGCTCGCCCGCAATGCGAGGCTGTAGTCCTCGGCGGGGCGCTCGAGGCTGGTCGAATCCCGCGGGTCAAAGCCCGCGATCGCCGAGAGCATCAGCGCGCAATCCTCGGCGGAGGCGCCGAACACCCCGGCCTGATCGCAGGAGGAGGCGTAGGCGATCATGCCGTAGCGGCTGACCACGCCATAGGTCGGCTTGATGCCGGTCACGCCGGTCAGCGCGGCAGGCTGGCGCACCGAACCGCCGGTATCGGTGCCGGTCGCGGCCGGAACCAGTCGTGCGGCCACTGCCGCCGCGGAGCCGCCGCTAGAGCCGCCCGGAATGCGGTTGGTGTTCCACGGGTTGCGTACTGCGCCGAAATACGAGCTCTCGTTGGACGAGCCCATCGCGAACTCGTCCATGTTGGTCTTGCCCAGCATCACCGCACCGGCGCGCCCCAGCAGTTCCACGACGTGGGCGTCGTAGGGGCTGACGAAATTGGCGAGCATCTTGGAGCCGCAGGTGGTCAGTACCCCTGCGGTACAGAAAACGTCCTTGTGGGCGATCGGGATGCCGGTCAGCGGGCCGGCGCTGCCGGTGGCGATGCGGGCGTCCGCAGCTCGGGCAGCGTCCAGTGCGCGTCCGCGATCCACGGTGATGAAGCTGTTGAGCGTGCCGTCGAGGCGGCCGATCCGGTCGAGGAACAGTTTGACGAGTTCCACGCTGGATGTCTGGCCGGCGTCGAGCGCGGCACGCAGTTCTGAGAGGCTGGCGTTGATCATGGGAGGGGTCGTGCAGTGTCGGTGGCGAGCAGCATGTCGACCGCGCCCCGCCGCAGCGTGGGCGGACGCGGCCGGTAGCGATTCATTCGATGACCTTGGGAACCAGGTAGAGCCCGGCTTCGGTCTGCGGAGCGACGCGTTGGAAGTCGTCGCGACGGTCGGTTGCGGTGACTGCGTCCTCCCGCAGGCGCTGGGCGACGTCCTGTGGATGGCTCATCGGCTCGACGCCGGTAGTGTCGACCGCCTGCATCTGTTCGATGAGTTCGAGGATGCCGTTGAGCTTGTCGCGGGTGGCTTCGGCGTCGCCCTCCGGGAGGTCGAGGCGGGCCAGTGAGGAGATCTTGCGAACGTCTTCGAGGGAGAGCGACATGTGATTACAAAACCGGCTTAATGCTTGAGAAATTGTAGGTTATCATAATCTCTTTCGCTCATTCGGGCCTGATCGTCCGCCCCCTCGCGGCACTGTCTTCACCGGTTTCGGGATTACCCATGTTTGGATTCTTGCGTTCTTATTTTTCCAGCGATCTGGCGATCGACCTCGGCACAGCCAATACCCTTATTTACGCCAAGGGTAAGGGCATCGTGCTTGATGAGCCCTCGGTCGTGGCGATCCGCACCGAAGGTGGGCCGAGCGCCAAGCGTACCATCCAGGCCGTGGGATCGGCTGCCAAGCAGATGCTTGGCAAGACACCCGGCAACATCAACGCTATCCGACCGATGAAGGACGGCGTGATCGCGGATTTCGTCGTCACCGAGCAGATGATCAAGCAGTTCATCAAGAAGGTGCACGATTCGCGGATGTTCTCGCCGAGTCCGCGCATCATCATCTGCGTGCCCTGCGGCTCCACCCAAGTCGAACGCCGCGCCATTCGTGACGCAGCGCTGGCCGCGGGTGCGAGCCAGGTCTTCCTGATCGAGGAGCCGATGGCGGCGGCCATCGGCGCCGGCTTGCCGGTGTCCGATGCGACCGGCTCGATGGTGGTCGATGTCGGGGGTGGCACCACCGAAGTCGGTGTGATTTCGCTGGGCGGCCTGGTCTATAGCGGCTCGGTGCGGGTCGGCGGCGACAAGTTCGACGAGGGCATCATCAACTACATCCGCCGCAACTACGGCATGCTCATCGGCGACACCACCGCCGAGAACATCAAGAAGAGCATCGGCTCGGCCTTCCCTGGCTCCGAAGTGCGCGAACTCGAGGTCAAGGGTCGCAATCTCGCCGAGGGCATTCCGCGCAGCTTCACCATTTCCAGCAACGAAGTGCTCGAAGCGGTCGCGGAGCCGCTCAACCAGATCGTCTCCGCGGTCAAGATTGCGCTTGAGCAGACCCCGCCCGAACTCGGCGCCGACATCGCCGAGCGCGGCATCGTGCTCACCGGTGGCGGTGCCTTACTGCACGACCTCGACCGCCTGCTGATGGAAGAAACCGGCCTGCCGGTCTTCGTTGCCGACGAGCCCCTGACCTGCGTCGCCCGTGGTTGCGGTTTGGCGCTGGACAAGATGGACGCCCTCGGATCCATCTTCGCTTCCGAGTAAACAGCGCCCCTCGGCGCCAACAGGCGCCGGGAGCGCATTGAACCCAGAAACCTCAGTTGATCGCCTTCTATGACCTTGAATGCCTTACAGAGCTTGGGATGCGCACCTTCGACGACGATCATCCGATAGGTGAGTCCGCTACGTGCCCGATTGCACGCCTGGCTGCGTTGCTCCTCCTTGCAGGGAGCGACCATGCCGCCTCGTCGCGCCTTGCCAGACGGCGCGCCAGACGCGCACCCGAACACGTCCAATCGAGGTTTCTAGGTTGAACGATGTCGCTGGCCGGTCACCAGTCACCGCCTTTCTTCCAGCGCGGCCTCAGCCCATTCGCGAGGCTGCTGATCTTCGTCGCGCTCTGCCTGGCGATTCTGGTGGCCGACCTGCGTTTCCGTTACCTGGAGGTGGTGCGCCAGGGGCTCTCGGTGGTCACTCATCCGCTGCAGCTCGCGGCGGCTGCGCCGGTGGATTTCCTGCGCAACGGCACGGTGTATTTCGCGACCCTGCTCGAGGTCCAGGTCGAGAACGCTGACCTGCGACGCAGTCAGCTCGAGGCGGCCCAACGCCTGCTGCGCTTCGAGCAGATCGAACGCGAGAACCATGAGCTGCGACGCCTGCTGACGATGTCGCGCTCGGTCGACGTGCATAGCCTTGCCGCCGAGATTCTCTACGACGCGCCCGATCCTTTCGCGCGCAAGGTCATCATCGACAAAGGCGGACACCACGGTGTCGCCACCGGACTCGCGGTGGTGGACGCCAACGGCATGATCGGTCAGGTCACGCGGGTGTACCCGATCCAGTCCGAGGTGACACTGATTACCGACAAGGAGCAGTCGGTGCCGGTTCAGGTGGAGCGCACCGGCCAGCGCGGGGTGCTCGTCGGTGGTGGCAAGGGGCCGATGGAGTTGCGCCACATGCCGGCCGAGTCGGACATCGTCGCTGGCGACCGTCTGGTCACATCCGGTCTCGATGGTTTCTTTCTTGCCGGATTGCCGGTAGCCGAGGTCAACCTCGTCGTAAGCAGCGGTGATGCGTTTCTGAGCGTATTCGGGGAACCCCTCGCCCGCGTCGAGCGCGCGGTGCAGGTACTGGTGCTGGGCCGTGCCTCGCCTGCGCCTCCGCGACCCCGTGCCTCCGAGGCGATGCCGATCAGTGCGGACGATCTGGCGGACAATGCCGGGGAGCCGGACGAGCCTGCACCCGACGCGGAGCCCGCACGATGAGTGCCGCAAGGGCTGCGCATTCCGGGAGGGGGGAACGTATCGCGATGCCCTTGGGTCGGATCTCGGCAAAATCAGTCGCGGATCTGTCGTTCGATTCGCGGCTTACGCCGCTCCCACCCTGGTTGCAGGCCTCACGCTTGAGGCGACTCACCTTGCGGAGCGGCGGAAATGGGCGGATGCGAATCCAGTCGAGTGATTGCCCTTCGGGATGGAGCAGACCGGGCTAATGCAACCCACACATCGTTCGAATCGTATCCTGCAGCCTGCCCGCAACTGGTTCATCTATCTGAGCCTCTTCGTCGCTCTTGGACTGACCTACATTCCTACCGGGCGTCTGCCCGGCGTGCCGGACTGGGTGGCGCTGGTGCTGGCGTTCTGGTGTGTGCGCGAACCCCTGCGAGTCGGCATGGGGATCGGTTTCTTCCTCGGACTGTTGGTGGACATCGGTCAGGGCGCAGCCATGGGTCAGCATGCGCTGGCCTACGTCGTGCTTTGCTTTCTGGCCAGCGCGCTGTCGCGGCGCATGCTGTGGTTTTCGGCTTGGCAACAGGCCATGCATGTACTCCCGCTGCTGCTGCTGGCGCAGGCCATCATGGTGCTGGTGCGGCTGGTCGGCGGCGCCGAATTCCCCGGGTGGTGGTACTTCCTGTCGAGTTTCTCGTCTGCGCTGTTGTGGGCGCCGCTCGGTTTTCTCCTATTGTTGCCCCAGTACCAGCCGGTCGAGCGCGATGACAATCGGCCGATCTGATCGCCCTGCATGATTGAATTTCGCAGTCCTGAAGCGGAGCTGGCGGCCTTTCGGCGTCGCTTGCTGGTTGCGGCCCTGTTCGTCACAGTCTGCTTTGGCCTGCTCGCGGCGCGCTTCTACTATCTGCAAGTCGAGCGTTTCGATTATTTCCATGCCCGTGCCGAGGGCAACCGCATCGCGGTGTTGCCGGTGCTGCCCAACCGGGGCATCATTTTCGATCGCAACGGCAACCTGCTTGCGCGCAATTACTCGGTGCAGACCCTGGAGATCAACCCCGCACGGGTACGCAATCTCGACGCCACGATCGACGCCCTCGCGCAGATCGTCACCATCGAGGAGCGCGACCGGCGCCGCTTCCGCCGCCTGCTGCTCGAGACCAAGTATTTCGAGAGCGTGCCGATCCGCACACATCTGACCGACGAGGAAGTCGCCCGTATCGCTGCCCGCCTTTACCGTTTCCCGGGGGTGGAGGTGCAGGCGAGGCTGTTCCGAGACTATCCGGAGGGCGGCTCCAGCGCGCATGTGGTCGGCTATATCGGCCGGATCAACGAGCGCGACCAGCAACGCATCGAGGAGCGAGGCGAAACCGCCAACTATCGCGGCTCCGAGTACATCGGCAAGAGCGGGCTCGAGCTCAGCTATCAGCGCGAGCTGCATGGTATCACCGGTATCGAACAGGTCGAGATCAACGCCGGGGGTCGGGCGGTGCGCTTGATGTCGCGCACGCCGGCGACCCCAGGCAACGATCTCGAGCTGACGCTCGACATCGGCCTGCAAAAGGCGGCCGAGGCGGCGCTTGGCAGCCGCCGGGGTGCGGTAGTGGCCATCGAACCGGCCACCGGTGGGGTGCTGGCCTTGGTCTCCACGCCCACCTTCGACCCCAACCTTTTCATCGACGGCATCTCGGTGGCCGACTGGCGGGCCTTGTCCGATTCACCGGAGCACCCGCTGCTCAACCGTGCGCTCTACAGCGCCTATCCGCCAGGCTCGACCTACAAGCCCTTCATCGCGCTGCTCGGGCTGGAAAGCGGCAAGCGTCAGATCGAACAGCGCTTCAACAACCAGGGGGTGTTCACTTTCGTCGGCCAGCGTTACGTCGACCGCAAATCACGCTGCCAGCACAATGTCGACCTGCACGGCACCATCGTCCATTCTTGCAACACCTACTACTATCAGCTTGCACACGACCTTGGCATCCAGGCGATTGCCGACTTCATGGGTCAGTTCGGTTTCGGGCAACGCACCGGCATCGACGTGCCTGGCGAGGCGACCGGTGTGCTGCCTTCGCCCGCCTGGAAGCGCAGTCGCTTCGCCAGCCGCGAGCAGCAGCAATGGTATGGTGGCGAAACCATTTCGGTGGGTATCGGGCAGGGGTATAACGCTTTCACACCGATCCAGCTTGCGAATGCACTGGCGACCCTGCTCAACGGTGGCAATCTTTTCCGGCCGCATGTCGTCAGTCATGTCGTCGATTCGGTTACCGGCGAGCGGCGCCCGGTCGAGCCGGAACCGGTCGTGCGCATTCCGCTCAACCCCAAGCATTTGGAGGCCATACGCAAGGCGATGGCCGAAGTCACCGTGACCGGTACAGCGGTTCAGGCATTCAGGGGCGCGCCCTACACTTCGGGCGGCAAGACCGGCACTGCTCAAGTCTTCTCGCTGCGCGGCCAGCGCTACGATGCCGACAAGATTCCCGAGCATCTGCGCGATCACGCCTGGTACATTGGTTTTGCCCCCGCCGAAAACCCGACCATTGCGGTGGCGGTGCTGGTCGAGAATGGTGGTTTCGGCGGCCAGTCCGCGGCGCCGGTGGCGCGCCGGGTGTTCGACTACTACCTGCTTGGGGCGCCGGTCGAAGAGCCGGCGGAAGAGGGCGATCCCTTGATGGCCGCGGAGCTCGAACGGTGAGTGGCTGGCGCTTTCATCCGTTCGCGATGTTGCAGGCGCTGTTCCGCCCGCTCGACCCGTTTTTGTTGCTCGTGCTGGCATGTCTGCTCGGCTACGGCTATGCCCTGATGATGAGCGCCTCGCCGGAGCGCCTGCCGACGCTGCAGATCCACGTGATGGCGGCGATCGGCGTGATGTGGGCGATCGCGTTGCTGCCACCCAAGCGCTTGCTCTCGTTCGCGGTTCCGCTTTACCTGCTTGGTCTGTTCCTGCTCGTTGGCGTGTTTTTTTTCGGTGAAACGAGCAAGGGCGCCAAGCGCTGGCTCGATATCGGCGTGGCCCGCATCCAGCCGTCAGAGATCATGAAGATCGCGGTGCCGCTGATGCTGGCCTGGTACTTCCAGCAGCGCGAAGGCCTGATCAGGTTCGGTGATTTCATCATCGCCACGGTGATGCTTGCCTTGCCGTTGGGCCTGATCGTGGTCCAGCCGGATCTCGGAACCAGCCTGCTCGTTGGCGCGGCGGGGCTCTATGTGATCTTCTTCGCCGGCCTATCGTGGAAGCTCATCGTGCCGGTTGTGCTGTTCGGGATGGCCGGGATCGGTGCCGTCGTGGGCTTTGGCGACACACTGTGCCAGCCCGAGGTGGATTGGCAGGTATTGCGTGAATACCAGAAGCAGCGGGTGTGCACCTTGCTTGACCCGACCCAGGATCCACTGGGCCGGGGGTTTCACATCATCCAATCCACGATCGCCATCGGTTCCGGCGGCATGTTCGGCAAGGGCTGGCTCGAAGGCACGCAGACCCATCTGGCCTTCATCCCGGAGCGCCACACCGATTTCATTTTCTCGGTCCTCGCCGAGGAGTTCGGCCTGGTCGGCACGCTGGGTTTGCTCGCCGTCTATCTGTTGCTGTTGCTGCGCGGCTTTTACATTGCCGCGTTCGCCCCGACACTCGCCAGCCGCCTGCTTGCCGGTGCGATTACCCTTGTAGTGTTCACCTATGCGTTTGTAAATATGGGCATGGTCAGCGGCATTTTGCCCGTGGTGGGTGTACCATTGCCTTTCATCAGCTACGGTGGCACCGCGCTGGTGACGCTCTGCCTTGGGATCGGCATCCTGATGAGCATCGAGCGTAGCCGGCATGCGGTCAAAGAATAGGACATCATGACCACTCAGATCCTTTCCAACCGGCAAGACACCATGCCGCCCAGGGTGCTCGCCTCCCGCCTGGCGGTGGCGGGCATTCTCGTTTTCGGCCTGGCTGCCTGCGGCGGCAAGCCGGCCAAGGTGTCCGAGGCGCCCGGTGTGAGCACGGCCAGCACGCCACCACCGGGTGCGGTCACCACCACCCGCGGCGGAGGGTATTATCTGGACGACGGCCCGGACGCGATCCTGCCGGCCGGCCTCGATGAGATACCCGATGCGATACCGCGTATCGAACCCTTCCATCAGCCGGCGTTTCGTCCCTACAATGTTTTCGGCCAGCAGTACGTGCCCCGCACCGAGCTCACACCCTTCCGGGAACGGGGCCACGGCAGCTGGTACGGCCGCCGTTTTCACGGTAACCCGACCTCCACCGGCGAACCGTACGACATGTACGCGATGACCGCCGCCCACCCGACTCTGCCGCTGCCCAGCTATGCGCGGGTGACCAACGTCGCCAATGGTCACAGCGTCATCGTGCGCATCAACGATCGCGGACCCTTCCTGCGCGGGCGCATCATCGACCTGTCCTATGCCGCCGCCCACCGTCTGGGCTACATCAACGCCGGTAGCGCCTTGGTCGAGGTTGAATCCATCACCCATGACGACATCCGCGTGGCTGATGCCCGCGGCGTGACGGCATTGCCCGGCATGGCCTCCGGCACTCAGATCGCCGCAGCACCCGCGCCTGCGGTGGCGCCGGCACAACAGCCGTCACGCCAGGTCGCGGTCCTCGAGCAACAAAGCCTGCCGCCCTTGTTGTCGCGTGCTCCGATCGCCACTACCGCCGGCACGACTGCAGCCCAAACGATTGCGCCGACGCAAACCGCTGCCAACCAGGCTCAATCCGGTGCTTATCTGCAGCTTGCCGCGTTTTCCACGCCAGCCAACGCCAAGACCCTGGCGGCTCGGGTGCGCACCGAGCTGGCGGTTTTCGCAGACCGGCTGCATCTACTCGATGATGGAGGCCGGTATCGTCTCCAGGTCGGCCCCTTCGCCTCGGCCGACGATGCGCGGCTCGAGGCGCGGCGCATCGGCATGATGTTCGACTTGCAGCCTTTTGTCGTCATGCGTTGAACCTGCTCGCGTCCTATCCTGTCTAGTCAGTTTCCGCTTGCCCGCGCGTGCCGCGGGCTTCTCGCTTAACCTGGACCAGAATCGAACCACAGATCCCATGCGTTTTCTCCTCACCGTACTGCTCTTCGTTGCCTCTTTCGTGGTTTCCGCTCAAACTCCACCGCAGCTCACGCTGGCCGCCAATGCCTGGCTGCTGATGGATCACCAGACCGGCCAGGTGCTGACCGCGCACAACCCCAACGAGCGCGTCGAGCCGGCCTCGCTCACCAAGTTGATGACCGCGTATGTGACGTTCTCGGCCCTGCGTTCCGGTGAAATCGCCCTCGACCAGGAGGTTTCGGTGTCCGAGAGGGCGTGGCGCATGACCGGTTCGCGGATGTTCATCGAACCCGGCCGCCCGGTGACCGTGGAGCAGCTGATCAACGGCATGATCGTGCAGTCCGGCAACGATGCCTGCGTGGCGCTGGCCGAACTCATCGCCGGCTCGGAGGAGGCCTTCAGCCATCTGATGAATCGCGAGGCCCAGCGGCTGGGCATGCGCAACACCAACTTCTCGAACTCTTCCGGCCTGCCGGACGAGCAGCTCTACTCCACCGCCGCAGATCTCGCTCTGCTCGCCTCGGCGCTGGTGCGTGACTTTCCTGAGTACTACCCGCTCTATTCGCAGAAGGAATACACCTACAACGACATCACCCAGCCCAACCGCAACCGTCTGCTGTGGCTCGACAGCACGGTCGACGGCATGAAGACCGGCTACACCCGTGCCGCCGGCTATTGCCTGATTTCGACCGCTCTGCGTGGCCCGCGCCGGCTGATCTCGGTGGTGCTCGGTGCCGAGTCCGAAACCGTCCGCGCCCAAGAGTCGCTCAAACTGCTCAACTACGGCTTCCAGTTCTTCGACACCGTGCGTCTTTACGGCGCCGAGCAGGAGATGTCGCGCGTTCAGGTTTGGAAAGGCATCGACAACGATGTGCCGGTGGGTTTTCTGGATGACTTCGTGATGTCGCTGCCCAAGGACGGCGCCCAGCGCGTCGAAGCGGCGCTGGCCAGTCATCAGCCTGTGATGGCGCCGATCCAGCGTGGCCAGGAGCTGGGGTCCCTGACCCTCAGCATCGACGGTCGACTGCTTGGCGAATACCCGGTCGTCGCGCTGCAGGACGTCGAGGTGGCCGGTTTCTTCGGTCGCCTGTGGGACGCGCTGCGCCTGTGGATCAAGAGCCTTTGACCGACATGAGCGAGACTCCCCGGGAAACCCTCATCGAGTTTCCTTGTGACTTTCCGATCAAGATCATGGGCCCCAGGGTCGACGACTTTGCCCAGGAGATGGCCGAGGTCGTGCGGCGCTTCGACTCCGGCTTCGACCCCGCCACCATCGAGATGCGCGCCTCGAGCAAGGGCAACTACCTTGCGCTGACCTGCACCGTGCGGGTGGTGTCGCAGGCCCAGCTCGACGATCTCTACCGTGCGTTGTCCTCCCATCCGATGGTCAAGGTCGTTCTTTGAGCTTAACGGTTTCGTGATGGCGTCAGTCGCACCCATTTCCCGGCAGGCAATCGATTCGGCGGCCAACTGGCTGGCGGTGCGCCGGCTCGGCCGCGTGCCATACGAGCCCACCTGGCAAGCGATGCGCGAATTCACGGATGCGCGCAACGACGCCGACGCCGACGAGATCTGGTTGCTCGAGCATCCGCCGGTGTACACCCTTGGCCAGTCCGGCCGGCCGGAGCATCTGCTGCGTGATGAAGGCATCCCCCTGGTGCGTATCGATCGCGGCGGGCAGATCACCTACCATGGCCCGGGGCAAGTCGTCGTCTATCTATTGGTTGATCTGGCGCGACGTGGCATCAAGGTGCGCGAGCTGGTCAATCTCATGGAGCAGGCCATCATCGACTGCCTCGCCGACTTTGGGTTGAACGCCGAGCGCCAGGCCGGTGCCCCTGGTGTATATGTCGAGGGTGCCAAGATCGCGGCACTCGGGCTTCGCGTTCGCAACGGCTGCAGTTATCATGGGCTGTCGCTCAACGTGGATATGGACCTCACGCCCTTCGACTGGATAAACCCTTGTGGTTACGAAGGTTTGCAGACGGTGCAGCTCTCAGGCTATGGTGTTCGCACCACCGTCGAAGCCGCCGGCGAAGCCGTGCTTGCCCACCTCGAGCGATTGCTGCCGCCAGTCAGGCCAAAAGCCCTGGCTGGCAACTGATGCCGATAACAGATCGAGACCCCGACATGGAAACCGCAGCCCGCAAGCAGCGAGGCGCCGACAAGACCGCCCGCATTCCGATCAAGATCGTTCCAGCCGAACGCCTGAAAAAGCCCGAGTGGATCCGCATCAAGCTCGGTGTAGGACAGGAAGCCGAACGGTTCAACGAGATCAAGGCCACGCTGCGCGAGCACAAGCTGCACACGGTGTGCGAAGAGGCTTCCTGCCCCAATATCCATGAGTGTTTCGGCAAGGGCACCGCCACGTTCATGATCATGGGCGACATCTGTACCCGCCGCTGTCCGTTTTGCGACGTCGGCCATGGTCGTCCGGAGGCGCTCAACCCGGACGAGCCGCGTGATCTCGCCAAAACCATCGCTGCGATGCGACTCAAATATGTGGTCATCACCTCGGTCGACCGCGACGACCTGCGCGACGGCGGCGCCCAGCACTTCGCCGAGTGCATCCGTGAGACCCGCGCGCTGTCGCCCAAGACAACCATCGAGGTGCTGGTGCCGGATTTCCGTGGCCGCATGGACATCGCACTCGACATCTTCGATCAGGCGCCGCCCGACGTCATGAACCACAACTTGGAGACCGTGCCCCGCCTCTACAAGCAGGCCCGGCCCGGCTCGGACTACGTCTGGTCGCTCAAGCTGCTGCAGGAGTTCAAGCGCCGTCACCCGGACGTGCCAACCAAGTCCGGCCTCATGGTTGGCCTCGGTGAAACCGATGAGGAAATCGTCGAGGTCATGCGAGACCTGCGTGCGCACGATGTCGAGATGCTCACCATCGGCCAATACCTGCAGCCGTCCGGCGGCCATCTGCCGGTGTTGCGCTACGTACACCCCGATGTCTTCAAGATGTTCGAGACCGAGGCGCTGAAGATGGGATTCAAGAACGCTGCTTGCGGACCGATGGTGCGTTCGTCCTATTGGGCAGATCAGCAGGCCCACGGCGCCGGGGTGGTGTGACCCTGGAAACCTCGTTGATCGCTATCAATAACCTTTAATGGCGCGCACAGCTTGCGATGCGTACCTTTGACGGCGGTCACCCAATGGGTGAGTCCGGCAGTCCGCTCCGCCTCCGCTTTAAACCACGAAGCCGCCCTCGGGCGGCTTCGTGGTTCTGGCGTTGCAACAGCTCAGCGGAACATGCGCTCTTCGCGTTCGTGCCGCTCCTGCTCCTCGATGCACAGGGTCGCAGTCGGCCGGGCGATGAGCCGGCGCAGACCGATCGGCTCGCCAGAGGCCTCGCAATAGCCGTAGGTGCTGTTGGCGATGCGGTCCAGCGCCTGGTCTATCTTGTGGATCAGCTTGCGCTCACGGTCGCGGATGCGCTGCTCCAGCACGTGCTCTTCCTCTTGCGTGGCACGGTCGGCCTCGTCCGGCGTGGCTTCGGTCTCCTGCAGGTGATGAATCGTGGCCTGTCCGTTCTCCAGCAAATCGTCCCGCATGCGCTGCAACATGGCTCGGAAGAAATCGAGCTGTTTTGCATTCATGTAGTCGGTTGCGGGCATGGCAAGCACTTCGTCCATGCTGGTAGCCGGCGATTCGGGCGGGTTTTGTATCGTCATTGTCACCACTCCTTGGCATGGCCTGCCGGAAGTTGCCGTTCCGCCGGGGCGGCGGCAACAGTCTCTTGCCGTATTTGAGCCATAACCTGCCCTGTTTGTCCAGACAAACCGGCAGGTTTCCGTGACAAAGAATGTAGAAGTCATGCCGTGCCCGCCAGAGAAAACCTGACAGCACGGATGACCGTCGGCGGTGCAGGGAGTAGAATCGAACTAACCACATGCGCCACCCCAGGGGTGGCGCATCGTCTTTGAGGCCCCGCCCCACACATGTCCTCCCATCTCAACGCCCCGCAGCGCGAAGCGATCCGTTATCTCGACGGACCGAGCC
>CAYTAY010000086.1:0-12960 GCA_964435845.1 uncultured Azoarcus sp. | reverse complement strand
CGCTGGCCGACGGCGACGAGCTGGCCATCTGGCCACCGATCGCGGGCGGCTGAGCACTACCTCTGATCGAGTCGATGAAGTCGTTCGTCGACTGCGATGGGTCATCCTGCGTCCTCGGTGCGATCCGCTCCGTTCCGCTCCGTTCTAGGCCCCAGTTCTAGTCTCCAATTCGAACTGTCGCGCAATAGCACATGGATGTACCAGGCTAGGACATGATGTCCATTTTGGAGCAGATTTTTACTGAAGCGCGCGTATCCTGGCTCCCCGCAGTTTCAACGGGGCGTTATGGCGGCAAGAATGCGAAGCGTTACGGTTTGCGAAGTTTGATTTTTAGCAGTGGGACCATGATTTGAGGAACTGGCACGGTGTATGCATAGGTGGGTTTGCGTCCGCGCTTCGGGCGATTGGAAGCCCGCTTACCATTTCTGGAGACATCGATGACCGGCACGATTTCAATCAATGGCATCACCATTGAGAACCCCTACAAACCCCAGTACGAGAACTTCATCAACGGCGAATGGGTTGCACCGCTCGACGGACAGTATTTCGAGAACCGAAGCCCGCTCACCGACGGCGTGCTGTGCGCAGTGCCCCGCTCCAACCAGAGGGATATCGACGCCGCGCTGGATGCCGCCCATGCCGCCAAGGCAAAATGGGGTAAATCCTCCCCTGCCGACCGCGCCAACATGCTCAACCGCATCGCCGACCGGATAGAGGCCAGCCTCAAGCTGATTGCCACGGCCGAGACGCTGGACAACGGCAAGCCGATCCGGGAGACCATGGCCGCAGACATCCCGCTGGCGATCGATCACTTCCGCTATTTCGCTGGTTGCATTCGTGCCGAGGAGGGCGGCATCAGCGAGATCGATCACGAAACTTATGCCTACCACTTCAAGGAGCCGCTGGGCGTTGTCGGGCAGATCATTCCGTGGAACTTCCCGATTCTCATGGCCGTCTGGAAGCTTGCGCCGGCGTTGGCGGCCGGCAACTGCGTAGTGCTGAAACCCGCCGAGCAAACCCCTTCCTCCATTCTGGTGCTGCTCGAGCTGATCGCCGATCTGATTCCGCCGGGCGTTTTGAACGTGGTCAATGGTTTTGGCCTCGAAGCCGGCAAGCCGCTCGCTTCCAGCAGCCGCATCGCCAAGATCGCCTTTACCGGCGAGACCACGACTGGCCGGTTGATCATGCAGTACGCCGCCCAGAACCTCATCCCGGTCACCCTGGAACTTGGTGGCAAGAGCCCCAACGTCTTCTTCGAAGATGTCATGAGTGCGGACGACGCGTATTTCGACAAGTGTCTAGAAGGCTTCGCCATGTTCGCGCTCAACCAGGGTGAGGTGTGCACCTGCCCCTCTCGCGTGCTGATTCAGGAGTCGATCTACGATGCCTTCATCGCGCGTGCGGTTGATCGAGTTTCCAAGGTTAAGCAGGGCAACCCGCTGGACAACGCGACCATGATAGGCGCCCAGGCCTCCAGCGAGCAACTCGAAAAGATCCTGGCCTACTTCGACATCGGGCGCCAGGAAGGGGCCGAGTGTCTGATCGGCGGCGAACGCAACGTGATGCAAGGCGATCTGGCCAACGGTTTCTTCATCAAGCCGACGGTGTTCAAGGGCCACAACAAGATGCGCATCTTTCAGGAGGAGATCTTCGGGCCGGTTGTGTCGGTGACCACCTTCAAGGACGAAGACGAAGCGCTTGCGATCGCCAACGACACCCTCTACGGGCTCGGCGCCGGCGTATGGACCCGCGACGGTTCGCGTGCCTTCCGCATGGGCAGGGGCATCCAGGCCGGCCGAGTGTGGACCAACTGCTACCATCACTACCCGGCCCATGCCGCGTTCGGTGGTTACAAGCAGTCGGGCATCGGGCGGGAGAATCACAAAATGATGCTCGAGCACTACCAGCAGACCAAGAACCTGCTGGTGTCCTACTCGCAGAACGCGCTCGGTTTTTTCTGAGTCGACCCCTCGGAACAGGAGCGAGCGGAGCCCGCTCGCTTAAATCCAGAATTAAAGCAAAACCCCTCGGGCCGGCATTGCCGGCCCGTTGTCTTCAGGAGATGGCAATGGAGAAGACTGTCGAACGCGTTTCGGCCACGCCTGCCGCACTGGCTCTGATCGAGCGACTGCTTGAAACGCACGGTCCGCTGCTTTTTCACCAATCCGGGGGGTGTTGCGACGGCAGCGCCCCAATGTGCTACCCGCGCGGTGAGTTTCACACCGGCGACGTCGATGTGTTGCTCGGAGAGATCGGTGGTCAGCCCTTTTACATGAACAAGTTGCAGTTCGCCTACTGGGAGCATACCCACTTGATCATCGATGTAGTGCCGGGGCGCGGTGGCATGTTTTCGCTCGAAGGACCTGAGGGGCTGCGTTTTCTGACCCGCTCGCGACTCTATGACGATGAAGAATGGAAGGCGCTGTCGAACGCCGAAACAAGCTCGGGATCGGGTGCCTGATCCGGATCGATCCCATCGCGTTACCGCAATCGCCGGGTTGGGAGCGAGATGGGATGGTCTGCCCCGACTTTGACAGTTCCGAGGTACATTTCGAACCTGGCTCCAGCAACGGCGCGGGTTTCAGCGCCATGACGCGGCAAAAACCTAGATACATGGGTTGTTGTTGTTTTTTCGCCCCGAATGGCGCTACTGTTGCAGGCATGTATCTGCGCGAGAGCAAACAGAAGCGGGCTGACGGGCGGGAGATCGTGTACCTGCAGCTGGCCGAGAACGTGTGGGATCCCGCGAAGGGGCGCTCGCAGGCGCGCATCGTCCACAACCGTGGCCGTGCCGACGACCCGCAGGTCATCGAGCGGCTGCACCGCCTTGTCAAGAGCATCCTGCGCCGCTGCTCCCCAGACGAGATCGTCGCCGATGGGGGCGACTGGCGGCTGGTGTGTGCGTGGCCGTATGGCGACGTGTATGCGCTCGAAGCGGTGTGGCGGCGGCTTGGGATCGATGCGATCGTGCGCGCGCAGGCGTGCGAGCGGCGCTTCAGCTTCGACATCGAGCGGGCGCTGGTCGCCAACCGGGCGTGTGCGCCCGCGTCCAGGCTCTACTGCCACGAGCGATGGCTCAAGGAAGACGTGCGCATCGATTGCACGCAGGCGCAGGCGCTGCACCAGCTCTACCGCGCTGTGGACTTCCTCAAGGCGAACAAGGCGGCGATCGAGCAGGCGATCTTCTACCAGGTCGCCGACCTGTTGAGTCTCGATGTCGACATCATCTTCTACGACACCACCTCGCTGCACTTCGAGATCGACGACGAGGACGAGGGCAATGAGAAGGGGCAGGTGCGCGGCAGCATGCCAGCCGGGGCCAAGACCTGCGCAGCACCGAGGAAGCGCGGCCATGAGTCAAGAACGGTCGTGGCGATGCGCCGCAAATTGTCGTCGGCCTCGCGGTCGATCGCCGAGCTCGAGCGCTTTGATGGCAAGTTCGTCGTCCACACCAACGACGACACGCTCAGCGCCGAAAACATGGCACTCGGCTACAAGCAGCAGCAGCGGGTCGAGGAGGCGTGGCGCACGATGAAGAGCGGGCTGAAGATGCGCCCAGTGTTTCATTGGGCGCCGCACCGCATCCACGCCCACATCGCGATCACGGTGTTCGCGCTGCTGCTCGAGCGCGTGATCGAGCGAGACTGTCGGGATACCTGGCGCAATATTCGCGACGATCTCAAGCGCATCCAGCTCGCGCAATTGTCCAGCCCAAATGGCACCGTCTGGCAGGTCACCGAACCTGCCGCCGATGCAGCCAACCGATTGAAAGCATTGAAGATCAAGCCGCCGCCGGCGGTCCACAAGCTCGACTGAGTGCCGCTCACACATAGATACACGACCATTTCTGGCACATCGCTGGAAGCCGTGCCCCATGGGCGATGTGGCGGCATGTGTTAACTGGAAGTGTCAAAGTAGGGTTGGGTGGAGACGAGTACATCATGCTGCTCGGCGACTGCGACGCAGAAGGTGTTCCGGCGGTCGTGCGCAAGCTGATCGAGACGGTCTCCGAACCTTGCACGGTGGCGGGGCATGAGCTGGTCACGACGCCGTCGATCGGAATCGCGATGTATCCGGAAGACGGTGACGACCTGGATACTCTGCTCGAAGCAGTGGCTATGGACGATCCGGAAGGCGCCCTGCACATGATGCGGCAACTGGCCGCATCCGGTGTCAGGATTGCAATCGACGACTTTGGCGCCGGTTACTCCTCGCTGAGCTACCTGAAGCGCTTCACCGCGCACAGGCTCAAGATCGACCAGAGCTTCGTGTGCGACATCGGCGAGGACGAGGACGAGGACGAGGACGACAGGGCGATCGTGCGAGCCATCATCAGGTTGGCGCAAAGCCTCGGCATGCGCACAGTCGCAGAGGGCGTGGAGACCGAGGAGCAACTGGCCTTTCTCAGGGCAGAAGGTTGCGACGAGGCGCAGGGTTACCTGCTCGCCAGGCCGATGCCCGCCGACGACATGAGGGCGTTCCTTGCGGCCAATCGTGCTTTAATTGCGCGGTAGCCAACTGCGGCGCCACGCGCTCCTGCCATGAAAATCGATATCGCCCTCGAGTGGTTTCTCGACCCCGACCATCTTCCCTTCATCGCCGGCATCGAGCTTGGCTGGTTTGCCACGACGAACCGGTCGAGGCCGCGCGACTTTGGTACGCGTTTACCGGTGACACGTCAGAACCGCTGATGGACGAGATCATCCGCGATACCTGCCCGCGGCTGGTCGGGCCAATGGTGCGCGACGCCGAGCGCTGGCGCGTCATGTGGCGACAGTTCGAGGCGATGGGCATGTCGCAGGTCGACGCTCAGGCTTACGATCGATTGTATGCGGAATGATCCAGCGACGCTCGCGCGCGAAAGCCAGCCTCGCGCACAATCCGCGCCCAGGTTCGCGGCTCACGCCGCTCCTACACCTGGCACAAAGGCTTCCTCGCCTTGTGGGAGCGGCGTAAGCCGCGAATCGGACTGATGCGTTTCATCCACACCGGGGATTGGCATCTCGGCCGGCTCTTTCATGCTCGCTCGCTGGTCGAAGACCAGGCGTATCTGCTGGACCAGTTCGTGGAATTCGTGCGCAGTCGCCAGCCGGATGCGGTGCTGCTGGCGGGTGATATCTACGATCGCGCGGTACCGCCGGCGGAGGCGGTGACGCTGCTCGACGACGTGCTGTCCCGCATCGTCGTCGGCGAGGGCGTGCCGGTGGTGATGATCGCCGGCAACCACGACAGCCCGGACCGGCTCGGTTTCGGTGCGCGACTGCTCGCTTCCGGGGGGTTGACGGTGGTCGGGCGCTATCAGGGCGAGGTGCCGGCACTCGAACTCGCGGATGCGCACGGTCCGCTGCGCGTTTATCCATTGCCCTACTGCGAGCCGGCGGTGGTACGCGACGCACTCGGCATCGAGGTGGCTGACCATGATGCCGCGATGACGGCGGTGCTCGACAAGGTGCGCGCTGCCCATCCCGCCGGGGTGCGCTCGGTGCTGGTGGCCCATGCCTTCGTCGCCGGCGGTGCGGAGTCCGAATCCGAACGTCCGCTCTCGGTGGGCGGCAGTGGCGCCGTCGATCTGCGCCGCTTTGAAGGCTTCGATTTCGTGGCGCTCGGTCACCTGCATCGGCCGCAGACCCTCGCCGGTCGGCTGCACTACGCCGGCTCACTGATGAAATACTCCCTATCCGAGGCGGATCACGACAAGAGCGTCAGCGTGGTCGAGATCGGCGAGGATGGCGTGCCAAGCATCGAGCGGGTGCAGCTTGCCCCGCGCCGCGAGCTGCGACGTATTCGTGGTGAGCTGGCGGCGCTGGTCGGTGTGGGACGCAATGACCCGGCGAACGCGGACTACGTGTTCGCCACCCTGACCGACACCGGTGCTTTGCTGGATCCCATGGCACGTCTGCGCGAGGCGTATCCCAACGCGCTCGGCTGCGAGCGCGAAGTGCTGCAGCGCGCCGGCGCGGGCGGCGCGGCGCGCGGGCATCGGGAGCTGGACGTGCGGCATTTGTTTGCCGACTTTTTCCGTGAGGTCACTGGGGATGCGCTGAGCGAGGCTCAGGCGGCGGCGCTTGAGAGCACCCTGGAGCATCTCGCCCGCGACGACCGGGAGGCCGGCGGGTGAAGCCGCTCCAGCTGACGATGCAGGCTTTCGGGCCGTTTGCCGGCGTGCAGGCGGTGGATTTCACTGCGTTTGGCGAGCGGGCCCTGTTTCTTATCCACGGTGCGACCGGTGCCGGCAAGACGACGCTGCTTGACGCGCTGTGCTTTGCGCTCTACGGCGACACTTCCGGGGGCGAGCGCGATGCACGTGCGATGCGCAGCGATCATGCGCCGGCGGATCTGGCGACTGCGGTGACGCTGGTGTTCGCACTCGGCGCCGAGCGTTTCAGGGTGGCGCGCGAGCCTGCGCAGCGGCGGCCCAGGCAGCGCGGCAGCGGCGAACGCGAGGTGCCGGCAGCTGCACAACTGGATCGCTGGGAGGGCGCTGTCTGGAAGAGCCTGGCCTCGCAACCCGGCAAGGTCACTGCGGCGGTGGTCGGCTTGCTGGGCTTCGACAGCGAACAGTTCCGCCAGGTCGTGGTGCTGCCCCAGGGGCGGTTTCGCGACCTGCTCACCGCACGTTCGGACGCCCGCGAGGCGATCCTGCAGACCTTGTTCCGCACCGAGCGCTACCGCGAGATCGGCGAGGCCTTGAAGCGCGAGGCGCGGGATGTCGAGGCGGCCGCCCGAGATCTGAAGGTTCGCCGCGATACCCTGCTGCAACAGGCTGATGCAGCGGACGAGGCCGAGTTGCAGGCACGGCGGACCGAATGCGCGGGCGAACTCGAGCACGCGCGTGCCGCCGAGCAGTTGGTCCGCCAGGCCGATGCCACTGCCAGGGCAGAGCTCGCGGCTGGGCGGGAAGCGGTGGCGAGGCTCGATGAACTGGAACTGGCCCAGCGCGCGGCGACCGGGCTCGAGGTGCGTCTGCCGGAGATCGCGCTGTTGCGCGGCGAGCGCGACGCCGCCAGACGGGCAGGAGCCGTCGAGGCGGCCGCCCGGGCTGCCGAA
This sequence comes from uncultured Azoarcus sp., assembly GCA_964435845.1. Lineage (GTDB taxonomy): Bacteria > Pseudomonadota > Gammaproteobacteria > Burkholderiales > Rhodocyclaceae > Azoarcus_F. The sequence continues at coordinate 5,913 of CAYTAY010000086.1, read as the reverse complement.
CTCGCACAGCGCGAGCGCACTCAGGCCGCCGAGGCGGTGGCGAATGCAAAACAGGCGTATCAGTTTGCGGACGAGGCGCGGCGGCATGCCACGGCGCTACTGCACACCGAGCGGGCGCAAGAGCCGGTGCGCGCGCAGCTCGCGCGAGAGGTCGACCGTCTGGCAGAGCTCGTCAAGCGTTGCGCCCGCTTGAGCACCGAGCGCGCCAAGCTTGCCGAACTGCACAAGCGGCGCGATGCCGCAGCGGCGGCGATCGAAGCGTCTGCGACACGCCACGCCGCACTCGAACGGCAACTGAGCGAAACCCGCGCTGCTTGCGAAGCGCTGAAGGCCGACGCCGCCCGCGGCGAACTGCTCGCGATGCAGTTGAAGGAAACTGAGCAAACCTTCGCCAAGCTGGAGCAGCATGCCCAGACTTTGCAGGTCTTGAGTCGCGCCGAAACTGATGCGGCACAAACGGCGCACGCACTGGCCCAGGCCGATGCCTGTTTAGGTGCAGCCAGGAATGCGCTCGCCGAACGCGAGCTGGCACAGCGCCTCAGCCACGCAGCCGCGCTTGCAGCACATCTGCATGAGGGCGAACCCTGTCCGGTATGCGGTGCGACCGAGCATCCTTCGCCCGCGACCGGAACGGAGCAAGGTGGCGAACCCAAGGCAGCCAGCGAGCCCGACGCCGAGCGAGAGGCGCTCGCTGCGGCCGAGCGTCAGCGTGACGTGGCGTTCGCCGCGCACGCGACCCAGTCAGCGAAAATGACCGAGCTGCGGGCGCGTGTCGAAGCCTCGGCGATATCGATCGGGGATCTCGACCCAGGGGCGCTGGTTGCGCGACGCACCGGGCTGACGCAATCGCTCGGCGACAGCAAAGCTGCCTCCAGGGCGCTAAAGGCTCGTCAGAGTTCGCTTGCCGCGCTCGAGCGTGATCTGGCCGACGTGTTAAAGATGCAGGAGCAGACGCGGCAAGGCCGTGATGCACTGGAACGCGGGATCGCCGCAGTCGAAGCAACCGTGCTCACCCTGAGCGAGGGCATGCCCGAGCCGATGCCGGAACCGCTTGCGCTCCAGGCCGAGCAGGATGCTGTGTCGACGCGGCTCACCGCCCTGGTGTCGGCACTGGAGAAGGCACTGCGTGCCGAGCGGGATGCAGCAGCGGCCGCAGAGCGTGCAGAGGCGAGCCGGGAAGCCGCGCGCGAGCGGCTCATCCGGGCCGAGGCAGCAGTCACTGATGCGGCCGCGGAATTTCAGGCTTGCCTGGCCGCACACGCCTTTGCCGACGAAGCTGCGTTTCGCGAGGCGCGTCGGCTGCCGGAGCGCGTCGCTGCACTGGACCGCGAGCTTGCGGCATTCGACGAGGCGTTGGCGGCCGCACGTGACCGACTCGTGCGGGCACGCACCCTGGCCGAAGGCAAGCTTCGTCCCGACATCGAGGCGCTCGAGCAGATCGCAGCCGAGCGTGGCCGCCAGCTCGAGGCGGCGCTGTCGGCGACTCAGGCGCTGGGCGCACGCATTGCGAGGCTGGACGAAGTGTTGGGCGCGCTCGCCAGGCTCGCGCGCGAGGGCGCCGAGATCGAACGGCAATACGCCGTGCTCGGCCGCCTTGCCGAAGTGGCTGGCGGCAACAACCCTTTGCGCATGACCTTCCAGCGCTTTGTGCTGGCGACATTGCTCGACGAGGTGCTGGAAACCGCCTCACACCGGCTTTCGCACATGAGCCGGAACCGCTTCGAGCTGCGCCGGGTACGCGGGGTTACCGACCAGCGCAGTGCCGGCGGCCTGGAGCTGGAGGTGTTCGACCAGTACACCGGCACCGCCCGGCCGGCCAACACCCTCTCCGGCGGCGAGGGTTTTCTGGCGGCGCTGTCGCTGGCCTTGGGGCTGGCCGATGTGGTGCAGTCCCGCGCAGGCGGGGTGCAGATCGAGACCCTTTTCATCGACGAGGGATTCGGCACACTCGACCCCGAGAGCCTGGATCTCGCGCTGCGCACCCTGATCGACCTGCAGCAGGCCGGACGCACCGTGGGGGTGATTTCGCATGTGGCCGAACTACGCGAGCGCATCGACGTGCGCATCGAGGTGAGCGGCAGCAGCAGGGGGAGCCAGTTGCGACTGGTACCCTGAGCTTTAAGCCTGCTCTGCCGTTTCAGGCTGCGCTCTTGAGCGTCCCGGGCCTTTCGCGCGGGCGCAGGGGATCATTGACGCATAGACCTCAGACGGTGCCCGGAGCGCCGTCAGGATGCGGTCGTCGTGGCCGTAGATGTCGGGGTAGAAGACCGGGCTGCCGTCCTCGCCCACCTCCGCCGTCCAATAGGCCATCACGATCGGAATCGGTCGATTCAGATTGAATTGGCTGGTACGGCCGCTGGCGAGCCGCTCGGCGATCTGTCCGGGGCTCGCATCACTACCATCTTCGACCAACAGATCAACCAGCTCGAGGGCGCGCTCGACGCGCACGCAGCCCGAGCTGAAGGCGCGCTGGTCGCGGTCGAACAGCCGCTGGCTGGGCGTATCGTGCAAATAGACATGGAAAGGATTGGGAAATCGGATCGCGATCTGTCCGAGCGCGTTACCCGGACCTGCGTCCTGACGCAGCAGGATGTTGCCTGGGTTTTCCCAATCGATGCTGTAGGGGTCGAGCGGGCGTCCGCCGGCGTCGAGCACCCGCATGTTGTTGCGTGCCAGGTAGTCGATGTCCTGTCGGATCTCCGGGAGCTTGTCGTTGCGCAGGATGGTGGGGGGCACCGTCCAGGTGGGATTGAGTGTGAGGTGGGTGATATCTGACGCCAGCAGTGGCGTGCGCCGGGTGGCGCGGCCCACCTGGGTGCGCATGTCCCAGATCGCCTCACCATGGCGGAAGTAGCTGACTCGGGCGCCCGCGATATTCACCAGCACGTAGTTGGAGCGATGCTCTGCGGCCAGCCAGCGCATGCGTTCGAGGTTGACGCGCAGCCTGTCCAGCCTCGCGGCGGGCGGCAGGTTGAGCGCGGCCAGCGTCGCCGGGCCGACCACCCCGTCGGGTGCCAGCCGGTTGGCCTGCTGGAAGGCGGTGACCGCCGCGATCAGCGCGGCGTCGTAGGCTTGCGGATCGGTTGCGCCCGGGCCGGTGTTGTAAGCTTCGGCCTGCAGCCGTTCGCGCAGCGCCGGCACACGCGGGCTGCGCATGCCCTTGCGCAGAGTGGCGCCGGGCGGCACCTCGGGCCAATGGACGTCAGCAAGGCTGGCCCGGAGCGTTGCGTGGGCCTGGCGGAGCGCATGATAGTGCAGCACCTTGGGACGCACGGCTTCGAAACCGGCGCCGATGTCATCAAGGCTGTCCGTGGCGAGCATCAGCAAGCGCTCGCGGTCGAACAGAGGTGCTGGGCGGCCATTGGAACGCCACAAAGGCTCGAACACCGCCGGGTCAAGCGCGCCGCGGGAGACGTGGAGCAGGGCGGTGAGGTAGGCGTGGCTGATGTTGAGTTCGTCACAGGCCGCGAGCGTGCCCCCGGCAGCCAGGCGATCACTTTGCACGCGAATATCTTCCAGCGCATAGGCTGCGGGGTCGAGCCCGTCGTCGGCGAGCTTGCTGATGGCTTCGTGGAGTCGGTCGAGTCTGGACTTGTCGGACCAGATCGGCGCGTGGACTCGGGCGGCGTAGAACCAGGCAAGCTCGTCTCGCGTGATGACGCGTCGCCCTTGTTCGGAGGTCTGGGCGACCGCTGGTGCAGCATCGAGCTCTGCACGAATCGCTTCAGGCGTGGGGCCGGCCGCCGCCAGCGCAGCCGTTTTCAGCGACAGTACGAGCCAGGCAAGCGGTAAGCAAATGTATCTGTTCGGGGACAAACTGTTTTTCTCCATTGCCCGCACTGGTAACATGCGGCGGGCTGAACGCGCCTCGGGGGAGGGTCGCCATCTGACGATTCCGCAGCGCGGCAGCTTTGCTGTCCTGACAAATAGACCGGATTGTGACAGGCATCGTTCCGTTGCACGTCGGTCGATCCGTCAGGGTGTGCTTCGTCACCCCGCACAGGGGCTTGTTCTCGAAAACAAGGGGAAGAGTACCGCATGCCTAAGACATTTCGCCGGGCACTGATTGCAATGGCAAGCATTTTTGCATTTTCCGGGCAGGCGTCGGCCGACCAAGCCTCCGACGACCTGCTGATCGAAACCCTGTCCCGCGAAGCACCGGCACTGAATCGGGAGGTGCTCGGCAAGGCGGTCGCTTCGATGCAGTGTGCAGTCCGCGGTGGCGTCCGGTCTTCCGAGCGTCTGGCAGTGATCGATTTTTCCCTGCCATCCTCTACGCCGCGCCTGTGGATCTTCGATCTTTCGGAACGCAAGCTGCTGCTCGAGGAACTGGTCGCCCACGGTCAGAATTCCGGCGACAACTACGCAACCAGCTTTTCAAATGTGGTGGGAAGCTATCAGTCCAGCCTCGGCCTGTTCCGCACCCAGGAGAGCTATTTCGGTCGCCATGGCTATTCGCTGCGCATGGATGGGCTCGAGCCGGGCGTCAATGACCGCGCGCGTGATCGCGCAATCGTCATTCATCAGGCGGATTATGTCGATCCGAGCTGGATCGAGCGCCAGGGTCGCATCGGTCGCAGCCAGGGCTGCCCGGCCGTTCGTCCGGAGGTGGTCGAGCAGGTGGTCGACAGCCTCAAGAACGGCCAATTCCTGTTCGCCTATTATCCCGACCAGGCGTGGCTGGCCGACTCGGCCTACGTGAATTGTCAGCCCAGCCGCGTGGCGAGCATTCTTGCGCCTTTCCGCGATCGCGAGAGCTGAGACGGTTCTGGCTGGATTCGTGAAATATTGCGCGTTCGCACCCAATTGCTCTTGAATCGCGCCGCCTGATCTACTATCTTGTAGTCACAGGGATTGGCCTGACACATGGAGGGTATTGGATGACGCGTTATTTCGCAGCTCTTCTGGTCGTGATGCTTGCCGTAGGATCAGCCTCCGCGATGGCCTGCCCAGGAGAAAAGGGCAAAATACTCGACGGCACGCTGGATTCGACGCAGTCGAGTTCGCAGGGCACGAAAACCTGAATTCAGGAAACAAGGATTAAGGAAAAAACGGGGCGGCCTCAGGGTCGCCCCGGTCGTTTACGGCTTGCAGCGCGACTTCATGGCGCGTACTGCCGCATCGCCTGCAACAGACGCTGCCCGGCACGCCCGTCGGCTTCGAGGCCCAGTTGCGGCTGCAAGCTGCGAATGGCCGCCCGCGTGTTGCTGCCGATGATGCCGTCCACTTCTCCGATCTCGAAGCCGAGCGCAAGCAGCCGCTCCTGGATCTCGCGGCGTCCGGCGCGAGACAGGCCCGGGTCGTCGGTCGGCCAGGGCGTGACGAAACCACCCTCGCCGCGCAGACGGTCAGAGAGGTGAGCGATGGCCAGCGCGTAGCTTTCGGCCGCATTGTAGGAAAACAGCGCATCGAAGTTGCGCATCACGAGGAAAGCAGGCCCCTGTGGGCCGGCCGGCAGCAGCAGCCCGGCCTGGGGTGCGCCGCCCGGAAGCGGTGAGCCATCCACTTTGCGCACGCCGGCCGCCGCCCAGGCGGACATGGCCTGCTTGTTGCGACGCCCGGCCTGGCTGGTGTCCATGCCGGTCGGCAGCCGGACCTCGAAGCCCCAGGACTCGCCAGTGCGCCAGTTGGATTGACGCAGGTAGTTGGCGGTGGAGGCGAGCGCGTCGGGTACGCTGCCCATCAAGTCTCGCCGGCCGTCGCCGTCGAAATCCAACGCGATGCGGCTGAAGGTCGAAGGCATGAACTGGGTGTGACCGAAGGCACCGGCCCAGGAACCGACGAAACCTTCCGGATCGATGTGGCCGTCCTCGAGAATCCGCAACGTGGTGAGAAATTCGCTACGGAAGAAGTCCTGGCGCCGGCCGATGCAGGCCAGCGTGGCAAGCGACTGCACCACCTCGCGGCGCCCGA
>CAYTAY010000085.1:0-13035 GCA_964435845.1 uncultured Azoarcus sp. | reverse complement strand
GTTAATTTCCAGATGGATTTACGAGGTCACTGGTCCTCGGTATGCACTGTACTGTTTTGTAACCCACGTCGAAGCCAAGTCGGCCCCATGTGATCGTGATAGGTGGGGATGGTGCCCGCTGTTTCAAGATTGATCCTATCACGAACTCAGAGGCCGATGATAGGCAAAAGTTCCATCGGATCCTGAATGATGTGATCAGCCTGCCATTCGCCCACCGGCACTTCGAGGCCGAGATAGCCGTAGGCCGCAGCGACGGTTTTCATGCCGGCGCTGCGCCCGGCCTGGATGTCGCGCAGGTCGTCGCCGACATAGATACAGCGTGATGCTTCGATGGATGCTAGCTCGCAGGCAAGGAGCAGGGTGTCGGGTGCGGGTTTGAGGCGCGGTGCCGCGTCGCCGCTGACGACGCAACAGGCGCGCTGGTGGAGTCCGAGTGCCTCGATCAGCGGATCTGTGAATGCGCTTCGCTTGTTGGTGACCACGCCCCATTTGATGGCGCCGCCCTCGAGTGCATCCAGCAAGATCTCCATGCGATCGAACAGGCGGGTGGCGACGCAGAGATTGTCCCGATAGTGATCGAGAAAGCGCGCTGACATCGGCGCGAAGTCTGGGTCTGTCGGCGCGAGGCCGAAGGCGCTCCGCAGCATGCCGCGTACGCCGCTCGAAGTGTGCGGACGCAGCACCTCGAGCGGCAGCGGCGGAAGGCCGCTGTCCGCCCGCAGGAGGTTCGCGGCCGCGCCGAGGTCGGGTGCGGTGTCGGCAAGCGTGCCGTCCAGATCGAACAGGACGGCCTCAACGCTCACGGACGGTATGCACCAGGTAATTCACGTCGGTGTCTCGGCTCAGTGCGTAGACCTTGGTCAGCGGGTTGTAGCTCATGCCAAGCAACTCCTGGGTCTCGAGCCCCCGCTCGCGGCAGTAGCGTGCCAGCTCCGACGGTTTGATGAACTTCGCGTAGTCGTGGGTGCCTCGGGGCAGAAGGTTGAGCACATACTCGGCACCGATGATCGCGAACAGATAGGACTTGGGGTTGCGGTTGAGCGTCGAGAAGAACACGTGACCACCCGGTTTTACCAAGCGAGAGCAGGCGGCGATGGTGCTCGCAGGGTCGGGTACGTGTTCGAGCAACTCCATGCAGGTGACCACATCGAAGGTTTCAGGATGGGCGTCGGCAAAATCCTCGGCGCTGGTCAGCTGATAATCGACCTGGAGACCACTCTCGAACAGATGGAGTCGTGCGACGCCCAGCGCCTTATCCGACAGGTCGATGCCGGTGACTTTCGCGCCTGCACCGGCCATGCCTTCGGAGAGAATGCCGCCGCCGCAACCCACGTCGAGCACGCTCTTGCCGGCCAGTGCGGCCTTGCGGTCAATCCAGCCGAGGCGAAGCGGGTTGATCTCGTGAAGCGGTCTGAATTCCGAGGCCGGGTCCCACCAGCGGTGGGCGAGATCGCTGAACTTGCGCAGTTCGGCCGGATCGGCGTTGGCGTTCATGTGTCGGATCCTGTCTTGAGTAACTTCAGTGTGACCGCGATCGGGGTCGGGTCGTTCCGGAGCGTGAGCTTACCCGAAAGCTGCTGCCTGAAGAACCTGCTGTGCTGTGCTGTTGCGGCTGCGGTGCGCTACAGACGAAAAAAAGCCCTGTCTTTCGACAGGGCTCTTTGCTTGCGGGAAGCGCGTTATCAGCGGGTGCCGATCACTTCGACTTCAACGCGACGATCCGGCTGCAGGCAGTCGATCAGGGCAGTGCGGCCACGGACGTTGTCGCACTGGGCGCCGGTCACCGGCTGGGACTCGCCCTTGCCTTCGGTGTAGATGCGGTTGGCTTCGATGCCACGGGAGACCAGGTAGGCCTTCACGGCTTCGGCGCGACGCTCGGACAGAGCCTGGTTGTAGGCTTCGGAACCGATGCGGTCGGTGTGACCAACGGCCAGGATCACTTCGAGGTTGAGGGCCTTGGCCTGCTCGGCGAGCTGGTTCAGACGCTCCATGCCAGCCGGACGCAGCACGGCACGGTCGAAGTCGAATAGCGCGTCGGCGGACAAACGGACCTTGTCAGCGGTCGGGGTGGGTGCCGGGGCGGGAGCCGGAGCCGGAGCGTCGACACATTTTTCGGCCGGAACGATGTCGCTGTCGCACGCGCAACCAACCGGGAACTGGCCGGCCATTGCGGTTTCGGCGGCAGCCGGGCTCCAGAAGCCGGTGCGCCAGCACAGGCCGGTACCGCTGCGAGCCACGACGTTGCGCGCGTCAATGACGTAGGGGATAACGCCGGAGCGATCTACAACTACGTCGCCGTGTTGGTGTGCGGCAACCGGAGCGGCAAAGCCAGCGAAGCCCAGCATGGCTGCGGCAACCAGGAACAGCTGTTTCTTGGTCTGTTTGATCATGTTTTCCTCGTCGAAGGTGGTTATCGAGCTTGCGGGGCGATGCGTCTCGCCATTCAGTTGTTGAGACTCGAGAGCAAGATGATCGCGTATTGCCCTGACCATCACTCTAGTCTAGTCTGCCACATCGCCGCTATTCCAATCAATTCCGTGTTGCTCTTTCGCAACACAGTTTTTCCCTTTTCCACGCGCTTTTCGCCGTCAACCCAGACATTCGAGACCGATTCCCGGCCGGCAACGTAGACAAGATGCGACAGCGGGTCGAAACAAGGGGCGTGGTTCACGGTGTTCAGGGCCACAGCGCACAGGTCCGCGCGCTTTCCGGGTTCGATGGAGCCAATGATGTGGTCGAGGCCGAGCGCTTTGGCGCCGTACAGGGTGGCCATGCGCAGGGCAGTGTGAGCCGGCACCGCGGTGGGGTCCATCGTCGAGACCTTGGCGAGTAGCGCGGCCTGGCGCATTTCCTCGAAGAGGTCGAGGCGGTTGTTGCTGGCGGCGCCGTCTGTGCCGAGGCCGACGGTGAGCCCCTTGTCGAGCATGGCGGTGACCGGCGCGATGCCGCTCGCAAGCTTCATGTTGGAACTCGGGCAGTGGGCAACTGCGCAGCCTTGGCTCGCGAGCAATTCGATTTCGGCGGGGTCGAGGTGCACGGCGTGTACCGCGATCATGCCGGGGCCCAGCAAGCCAAGGCGCTCCAGTCGCGCCAGTGGGCGGACCCCGTGCTGGGTCAGAGACTCCGCGATTTCGTGCGCGGTTTCATGGATGTGCATGTGGATGGGGCAGTCGAGCTCGGCTGCGAGGCTTGCGACCCGGGTCAGGGAATCGTCGCTGACCGTGTAGGGGGCGTGGGGCGCCATCGCGAAACGGATCAGCGGATGTCCCAGCCACTTGTTCCGCGCGGCGAGTCCCTTGCGGAAATAATCATCGGCATTGGCGGCGTAGGGAGTCGGGAACTCGAGCACTGCCACGCCTACGGTGGCGCGCATGCCGGCGGCTGCGAAAGCTTCGGCCGCGGCGTCGGGGTGGAAGTACATTTCGTTGCAGGTGGTGATGCCGCCACGGAGCATTTCGTCGGCAGCCAGGGTGGTGCCGTCGCGAACGAAGGCGTCTGAGACGTGCTTGTTTTCGGCCGGCCAGATAGCCTCCTGAAGCCATTGCATGAGCGGCAGATCGTCAGCAATGCCTCGCATCAATGACATGGATGCATGAACGTGCAGATTGACGAGCCCGGGGATGATCGCGTGGCCGGGCAGATCGGTCGTCTCCTTTGCCGTGAAGCGAAACTCGGCTTCGGCGGCAGGCAGCACGGCGACGATGGTGCCGTCGCGCACCGCGACCGTGTGACCCTTCAGGACGGCGCGCTCCGGGACGACCGGCACAACCCAGGACGGACGCAGCAACAGGTCGATCGACTCGCTCATCGGGCGTGTTCTCCTTGATGGCGACGCAGCGGTCGCCCTGGTTGGTCAGTGCCGGATTTCAGCACAAGCGTGGGTGATGGCGCAATGCGGGCGTTCAGCGCACCCGGAGCACTGGCGCGCGACATGATAAGATTGCGTGTTTTGTTAACACGCGGCAAAGCCGCAAAAGCGTGATGACCCAGTTCGCCAAGGAAACCCTGCCGATCAGTCTTGAAGAGGAGATGCGGCACTCCTATCTCGACTACGCGATGAGCGTCATTGTCGGCCGGGCGCTGCCCGATGCGCGCGACGGCCTCAAGCCGGTGCACCGGCGCGTGCTGTTCGCGATGCACGAACTCTCCAACGACTGGAACCGCCCTTACAAGAAGTCGGCCCGTATCGTCGGGGACGTTATCGGTAAGTATCACCCGCACGGCGACTCCGCTGTTTACGACACCATCGTGCGCATGGCGCAGGATTTTTCGCTGCGCTATATGCTGGTCGATGGCCAGGGCAACTTCGGTTCGGTGGATGGCGACAGCGCGGCCGCAATGCGATACACCGAGATCCGCATGGCGCGGATCGGCCACGAACTGCTCGCCGATATCGACAAGGAAACCGTCGACTTCGGCCCCAACTATGACGGCTCCGAAAAGGAGCCGCTGATCCTGCCGTCGCGGGTGCCAAATCTGCTGGTCAACGGTTCCTCCGGTATCGCGGTGGGCATGGCGACCAACATTCCGCCGCACAACCTGGTCGAAGTCGTTGACGCCTGCCTCAGGCTGCTCGCAGAGCCCGACACCGATATCGATGCGCTGATCGAGATCGTCAAGGCGCCTGACTTTCCGACTGCGGCGCTGATCTATGGTCTGGGCGGCGTGCATGACGGTTACCGCACCGGACGCGGTCGCGTCGTGATGCGCGCGCGCACTCACTTCGAGGACCTGGAGAAGGGCAATCGCCAGGCGATCATCGTCGATGAACTCCCCTACCAGGTTAACAAGCGGACCCTGCTCGAGCGTATGGCCGAGCTGGTGAACGAAAAGAAAATCGAGGGCATCAGCGAAATCCGCGACGAGTCGGACAAATCCGGCATGCGGGTGGTTATCGAACTCAAACGCAACGAAGTGCCCGAGGTGGTGCTGAACAACCTGTTCAAGCAGACCCAGCTGCAGGACACCTTCGGCATGAACATGGTCGCGCTGGTGGAGGGCAAGCCGCGCACGCTCAATCTCAAGGAGTTGCTCGACTGCTTCCTGTCACACCGGCGTGAGGTGGTGACGCGGCGCACGGTGTTCGAGTTGCGCAAGGCGCGTGACCGGGGTCACATCCTCGAGGGGCTTGCGGTCGCGCTGTCCAATGTCGACGAGGTCATTGCGCTGATCAAGGCGGCGCCCACGCCTGCCGACGCCAAGCGCGAACTGCTGGCGCGCACCTGGCGCTCGGCACTGGTCGAGGAGATGCTGGCGCGTGCCGAATCCGACAGTTACCGGCCGGAGGGTCTGGCTCCCGGGTTCGGCCTGTCCGCCCAGGGTTACCGGCTCTCTGAGGTGCAGGCGCAGGCGATTCTCGAACTGCGCCTGCAGCGTCTTACCGGTCTAGAGCAAGACAAAATCGTCGGCGAGTATCGCGAAGTCATGTCGCTGATCGCCGACCTGCTCGACATCCTCGCGCGACCTGAGCGCATCACTGCGATCATCGGCGCGGAACTCGCGGCGGTGAAAGATCAATATGGCGATCTCCGTCGTTCGGAAGTGGTCATGAACACCGCCGAGATCAATATCGAGGATCTCATCGCGCCCGAGGACATGGTGGTGACCCTGTCTCACGGCGGCTACTTCAAGCGCCAACCGCTGGCCGACTACCGTGCCCAGCGTCGTGGCGGCCGTGGCAAGCAGGCCACCGGCATGAAGGACGACGATTTCATCGATCGTCTGTTCGTCGCCAACACCCACGACTACATCCTGTGCTTTTCAAACCGGGGCCGGGTGTACTGGCTCAAGGTGTACGAAGCGCCGGAAGGTGCGCGCAATGCCCGCGGCCGGCCTATCGTCAATCTCTTCCCGCTGGTCGAGGGCGAGAAAATCACCGCAGTGCTACCGGTGCAGGGTTTCGACGATGAGCACTTCGTGTTCATGGCCACTAGCGGAGGCACGGTCAAAAAGACCGCGCTCACCGCGTTCTCCAACCCGCGCAAGGCCGGCATCATCGCGGTCAGCCTGGACGAGGGCGACCACCTGGTCGGGGTGGCAATCACCGACGGAAAGTGCGACGTGATGCTGTTCTCCGACGCCGGCAAGGCGGTGCGTTTCCCTGAGCGTGACGTGCGGCCGATGGGGCGCGAGGCGCGCGGCGTGCGCGGCATGAATCTCGAGGACGGCCAGAGCGTCATCGCGATGCTGGTGACCAGCGACGACACCCAGTGCGTGCTGACTGCCACCGAGAACGGTTTTGGCAAGCGCACCTCGGTGGCCGAATACACCCGCCACAGCCGCGGCACCAAGGGCATGATCGCCATCCAGACTTCCGATCGCAACGGCAAGCTGGTCGGCGCCTGCCTGGTGACCCCGAGTGACGAGGTGATGCTGATTTCGACCGGTGGGGTGCTGATCCGCACCAAGGTGGTGGACATTCGTGAGCTGGGTCGCGCCACCCAGGGAGTCACGCTGATCAACCTCGACGAAGGTACCTGGCTGGCGGGCATCGAGAAAGTTGCCGAGTCGGACGTGGACGAGCCGGTCGAGGCGGCCGAGCGCGATGAGGGTGGCGAAGATGTCGACGCCGGACAGCCTGATTGAACAACGCCAAACCCGATTGACGGAGTCGCTTGCATGAGTCGCGTCTTCAATTTCAGTGCCGGTCCTGCGGCACTGCCCGAGCCGGTGTTGCGGCAGGCCGCCGCCGAGATGCTCGAATGGAATGGTGCAGGCTGCGGGGTGATGGAGATGAGCCATCGCGGCGTGGACTTTACTTCCATCGTCGGGGCCGCCGAGCGCGACCTGCGTGCGTTGCTCGCGGTGCCCGAGGATTACCGGGTGCTGTTCCTGCAGGGCGGCGCGACTCAGCAGTTCGCGCAGATTCCGATGAATTTGCTCGACGGCGGCAAAGCGAGCTACGTGGTCACCGGGGCATGGTCACGCAAGGCGATCAACGAGGCCGAACGCATGGCCTCGGTCGTCGGCGGCACGATCGACCTTGCGGTGTCGACCGAGGCCGAGGGCTTCAGGCGTTTCGTTGCGGCCGACGAGATTGCGCTGCGCGGCGACGAAGCCTACCTGCATGTATGCACCAACGAAACCATTCACGGTGTGGAGTGTTTCGATTTCCCGGCGCTGGCTGCCTATGGCGTACCGGTCGTGGCGGACATGTCTTCCCACATCCTGTCACGGCCTTTCGACGTGCGGAACTTCGGCCTGATCTATGCCGGTGCGCAGAAGAACATCGGCCCGTCCGGGCTGACAGTCGTCATCGTGCGTGAATCCCTGCTCGGTCGGGCCTGGGCCGGCACACCGCAGATGCTCGACTACAAGGTCATGGCGGACAACGGCTCCATGCTCAATACGCCGCCCACCTACGGGATCTATATTGCCGGGTTGGTGTTTCGCTGGCTGAAGGAGCAGGGCGGGCTTGCCGCAATCGAGGCTCGCAACCAGGCCAAGGCTGCCGCGCTCTATGATTTCATCGACGGCAGCGACTTCTATCTCAACGAGGTCGACCGGAGCGCGCGCTCGCGCATGAACGTGCCCTTCCGCCTCCGAGACGATTCGCTGGACAAGGCGTTTCTCGTCGGCGCCGGCGCGGCCGGCCTGGCGCAGCTCAAGGGGCACAAGTCGCTTGGTGGCATGCGTGCCTCGATCTATAACGCGATGCCGCTCGAGGGCGTGCAGGCGCTGGTTCAATACATGGAAAACTTCGCCCGCCGGCAGGGCTGAGGCGTACTGACGAGGGTGAGCATGAGCGACGAATTGCTGAACCTGCGCAACAACATCGACCGGCTGGACGAGGAGATTCTCGCCCGCCTGGCCGAGCGGGCCCGCAATGCCAGACGCATCGGCGAGGTGAAACGGGGCAATCTCTACCGGCCCGAGCGTGAAGCGCAGGTGCTCAGGCGCCTCGCCGAGGCCAACCCGGGGCCGTTGCCCGATGAAGCGGTGCAGCGCATCTTCCGCGAGATCATGTCGGCCTGTCTCGCGCTCGAGCAGCCTCAGCGTGTGGCCTATCTCGGGCCAGCAGGCACTTTCTCGGAGAGTGCGTCACGCAAGCACTTCGGTTCTGCTGCCAGCCTTCTGCCAATGGCCACCATCGACGACGTGTTCCGCGCGGTGGAAGCGGGCAACGCGGATTACGGTGTGGTGCCGGTCGAGAACTCCACCGAGGGCGTGGTCGGCGGCACGCTCGACCTGTTGCTCGCGAACCCGGCGAGGATTTGCGGCGAGGTCAAGCAGCGGATTCACCAGCACCTGCTCTCGCGCTCAGAGGGTATTGGTGCGGCAAAGCGGCTTTATTCCCACATGCAGTCTTTGTCGCAGTGCCATGAGTGGCTCAACCGCAACCTGCCGAGTCTGCCGCGCATCCCCGTTGCGAGCAATGCCGAGGCCGCGCGCCTGGCTGCGGAAGACCCTGAGTCCTGCGCGATCGCGGGTGAAGCCGCGGCCGAGCTGTACGGTCTCAACGTGCTCGCGGCCAACATTGAGGACGATCCGAACAACACCACCCGCTTCTTCGTCATCGGTCGTCATGATGCTGGGCCCTCGGGGCAGGACAAGACTTCCATCGTGCTATCGTCGGCCAACCGTCCCGGTGCGATGTACGCATTGCTCGAGCCATTGGCACGCCATGGCGTAGACATGACCAAATTGCAGTCGCGGCCGGCGCGCAGCGGTTTGTGGGAATATGTTTTCTATGTCGACTTTCTCGGGCATCAGGACGACCCCGAGGTGGCGGCAGCGATCGCGGAACTCCAGGAGCGGGCCGCCTTCGTCAAGATACTCGGCTCCTACCCGGTCGCCGCAATCTGAACACGGCCGCTTGCCGGCGTCACAACAAGAGGTGAGGAGACTCGCATGAAGCTGATTGACAATGCGCCCGACCACATCAAGGCGATCTCGCCCTACCAGCCGGGCAAGCCCATTGCCGAGCTCGCCCGGGAGATGGGCTTGTCCGAGCGGGACATCGTCAAGCTCGCATCGAACGAGAACCCCCTGGGCATGAGTGGCCGCGCGTGGGATGCGTCCCAGGCCGCGCTGGCCGACATCGAGCGCTATCCGGACGGAAATGGCTTCGAGCTCAAGGCCGCGCTTAGCAGGCGATTCCGCGTCAAGCCGGAACAGATCGTCCTCGGCAACGGTTCGAACGACGTACTCGAGCTGGTCGCGCGCGCTTTTCTCGGCGCGGGCCGCTCGGCGGTGTTCTCGCAATATGCGTTCGCGGTCTATCCGCTCGCGACCATTGGCGCCGGTAGTCGGTGCATCCAGGTGCCGGCAAGGGATTTTGGCCATGACCTCGACGCGATGGCGGCGGCGGTCGATGAGGACACGCGGGTCATGTTCATCGCCAACCCGAACAATCCCACTGGCACCTTTCTGCGAGGCGATCGCATCAAGGCCGTGCTCGAGCGCGTGCCTGAGGGCGTGCTGGTGGTGCTTGACGAGGCCTACACCGAATATCTCTCGCCCGAGCAGGGCTACAACGCGCTCGGCTGGCTGGAACAGCACCCGAACTTGCTGGTGTCGCGTACCTTCTCCAAGGCCTATGGCCTTGCCGGCCTGCGCGTGGGCTACGGCGTCGGCCATCCCGCGGTCATCGACCTGATGAACCGGGTGCGGCAGCCGTTCAATGTTTCCAGCGTAGCGCTCGCCGCCGCGACTGCCGCGCTGGAGGACGAGGAGTTTCTCGCGCGCAGCGCCGAAATCAACCGGCGGGGCATGAACCAGGTCACCGAGGCGCTCGCCGCCCTGGGCCTGCAGTGGATCCCCTCTGCGGGCAACTTCGTGACTTTCAAGGTGGGTGATGGCGCGGCGGTCAACACCGCGCTGCTGAGGCAGGGTGTGATCGTGCGTCCGATCGCGGGTTACGGCATGCCTGAATGGCTGCGCGTGTCGATCGGCTTGCCCGAGGAGAACGCCCGATTTATCGCCGCGCTGCGTCAGGCGCTCAAGCAGCTCTGAAACCCGGGGTATGGCTGTGATTGGAAAACTCGTAGTTTGCGGTGTGGGCCTGATCGGTGGCTCCTTCGCGCTCGCTTTGCGCAAGGCTGGTGCGGTCAGGCGTATCGTCGGCATCGGCCGCTCGCGCGAGGCCTTGTCGCGCGCACTGGAGCTCGGCGTCATCGACGAGGCGTCGGACTCCTGGGCCGAGGCGCTGGACGGCGCCGATCTGGTCTTGCTCGCGCCTCCGGTCGGGCAAATGGAGAAGGTCATGCAAGCCATGGCGCCGCATCTGGGCGAACGCACGGTGGTCATGGATGCAGGGAGCACCAAGCGGGACATCATCGAGGCGATCTACCGTTATCTCGGCCCACGGCTTGGCAACGTGGTGCCCGCGCATCCGATCGCCGGTTCCGAGCACAGTGGGGTCGAGGCTGCCTTCGCCGAACTCTTCGAGAACCGCAAGGTCGTCGTGACGCCGCTGCCGGAAAACGAACCATCTGCCGTGCTCGCGGTGCGCGAGGCCTGGGAGGCCTGCGGCGCGACGATCCACGAGATGCCGGCGCAGGATCACGACCGGGTGTTTGCCGCAGTGAGTCACCTGCCGCATCTGCTTGCCTTCGGGCTGGTGCATGATCTAGCCGGGCGTGCCAATGCCGAGCAGCTGTTCGGTTTCGCCGCCGGTGGATTTCGAGACTTTACGCGCATCGCCGGTAGTCATCCGGAGATGTGGCGCGACATCTGCATCGCCAACCGCCAGGCCTTGCTCGCCGAGCTCGACGAATACCTCGCGGAGTTGGCCTATCTGCGTGCCTTGCTGCTGTCAGGCGACGGCGATCGTCTGGAACAGCATTTCAGTGAAGCGCGAGAGGCGCGCAATACCTGGGCGGAACAGTTCGCCCGGGCATCATCGAGCGAGTGAGCATGGAGCATCTCGACCTTCCCCCGATGCTGAGTGCGTGCGGCACCGTGCGACTGCCCGGGTCCAAGAGCATTTCCAACCGTACCCTGTTGCTTGCGGCGCTGGCCGAAGGCGAAACCTGCATTCGCGATCTGCTCGCCTCGGATGATACCGAGCGCATGATCGAGGCATTGCTGGCGCTCGGCGTGTCTTGCAGCCGGGACCATGAGGCGGGTGACTGTGTGGTTCAGGGTGTGGGTGGTGCCTTTCCTGCAAAGACCGGCGACCTCTTTCTCGGCAACGCCGGCACTGCGTTCAGACCGCTCACTGCCGCGCTTGCGCTGTCGGGCGGCAACTACCGGCTCCATGGCGTGCCTCGCATGCACGAGCGGCCGATCGGCGATCTCGTGGATGGTCTGCGCCAGATCGGCGCCGACATCGGTTACGAGGCGAGCGAAGGCTATCCGCCGCTTGTGATCGGGCCCGGCGAGATCACGCTGACTGGCCCGATCCGGGTCAGGGGCGATGTCTCCAGCCAGTTCCTCACCGCGCTGCTGATGGCGCTGCCGCTCACTGGGCGGGAGGCCACAGTCGAAGTGGTCGGCAAGCTGATCTCCAAGCCCTACATCGCGATCACGCTGGAGCTCATGGCGCGCTTCGGGGTCGTCGTGCAGCGCGAGCAGTGGTCCCATTTTACGATACCGGGCGGGATGCGCTACCGTAGCCCCGGCACCATCTTCGTCGAGGGCGATGCCTCTTCCGCGTCTTACTTTCTCGCCGCGGGTGCCATCGGCGGAGGCCCGATGCGGGTGGAGGGTGTCGGCCGGGCGAGTATCCAGGGTGATGTCGCTTTTGTCGATGCGCTCGCTCGCTTGGGCGCCAGGATCGACGCCGGTGATAACTGGATGGAAGTCCGCGCGCCCGAGCGCGGCCGGCTCAAGGCCTTCGATCTCGATCTCAACCATATCCCCGATGCGGCGATGACGCTCGCGGTCGCCGCACTGTTCGCCGACGGCTCCTGCCGGTTGCGCAACATCGCCAGTTGGCGGGTGAAGGAGACTGATCGCATCAGCGCGATGGCGACCGAACTGCGCAAGGTAGGCGCCGAAGTGGAAGAGGGCGCCGATTATCTGCGGGTGACGCCGCCCAGGATCCTGCGGAACGCAAGCATCGACACCTACGATGATCATCGCATGGCGATGTGTTTCTCGCTGGTGGCGCTTGGCGGCACACGGGTGCGCATCAACGACCCGGCCTGCGTCAACAAGACCTTCCCCGATTACTTCGATTGCTTCGCGCGGGTCACCACGCCCGTGCCGGTGGTGGCGATCGACGGCCCCTCGGCCTCGGGCAAGGGTACTGTGGCCGCGCGCGTCGCCGAGGCGCTCGGTTATCACTACCTCGACAGCGGATCGCTCTACCGCCTCGTGGCCTTGGTTGCGATGCGGGCCGGGGTGCCGCTCGACGATGAGCGTCGGGTCGCCCGCGAAGCCGCGCGCCTGGAGGTGCGGTTCGAAGGTGTTCGGGTGTGGCTCCGTGGTGAAGACGTCTCAGCGCTGATTCGCGAAGAGACCTGCTCCGTCGGCGCGTCGCGTGTTGCCGCTTTGCCAGCGGTGCGGGATGCGCTGCTCGATCGACAGCGTGACTTCCGGCGCCCCCCGGGGCTGGTTGCCGAGGGGCGTGACATAGGCTCGGTGATCTTCCCGGATGCAACCAACAAATTCTTCCTCACCGCCAGTGTCGAGGTGCGTGCCGAACGACGCTATAAGCAGTTGATGGAAAAGGACTCGCCTGCTAAACTTGAAAGTCTTTCAAAGGACTTGGCGGAAAGGGACGCACGTGACGCAGCCCGGATCGTCGCCCCTTTGAAGAAACTGCCCGATGCGGTGCTGTTGGAGACGTCCGATATGGGTGTCGAAGAGGCGGTCGCATTCGTGTTGAACGAGGTGAGTCGAGTGTCCGGTTGAAGCCGGCGTGAAATCTGCCTCTTGCCCGGCCCGGAGCGAACAGCGCTGCGGGTTCCATACGTTAACCAACCAACAAGCCCGCCGCGTGCCGCGCGGTGTCCGGAACCTTTTTACATGACAACTGCCACCCCCGTTTCCGAAAGTTTTGCCGACCTCTTCGAAGAAAGCCTTGCGCGCCAGGAGATGCGTGCCGGCGAGGTCATCACCGCCGAAGTGGTCAGCATCGACCACAAC
>CAYTAY010000084.1:0-13340 GCA_964435845.1 uncultured Azoarcus sp. | reverse complement strand
GTGTCGGCGAACTTCAGGCTCTCGACATCAGCCTTGGTGTACAGCGGCTTGACCTCAAGCCCCTCCGGCGTATGCCAGGTCAGGTTGTCCGGGTTGCCGCCGGGCGCATGCTTGGCGGCCGCCTTGTTCCAGGCCTCCAGATCCGTTTGCGGATACTGCGGATAGTCGGACTTCGACATCGTTCACCTCTCGACAAGACCCGCGACGGCAAACCCGGCGGGCGAAAACGAACATTGCTCCAAACGCTTCGGCACCTTGGCCCTGAGAAATGCCGCAACCGCGACGACAAGGCCACTCGCGCCAATGCGCGAGTGGCCGTCGGCGCCCCGGTGCAGGTCTCCTCTCCCTGATCCGCCAAACCGCGGATCACCCTCATCCCGCACCGGGAGTTGACTTGAGACCACCTTCCCATAATACTTTATCCATAATTACAGATGCAACTCGTTCATCAAGGAGTTTTTCATTAACCCGGCAACGAAATACGCCACACCGTTCGTCCTGAGCCTGTCGAAGGGTGAACGGCTCGACTGGGCTTCGACAAGGCTCTCCTGAGCGCTGCCGAAGGGCTCCGCCCGAACGGTAGTTGATTGCCGGGTGAATAGAACGTAGAGCAAGCGCGACTCGTCACTCGGAAATACGCCAATGACCTCTTCCCGGATCGCCCCGCAGGCCCTTTATCAGGAAGTCGCCGAACGTCTGCGGCAACGCATCTTCTCCCACGAGCTGCCTCCGGGTAGCTGGGTTGACGAGCAGGCGCTGGCCGACCATTACGGCATCTCCCGAACCCCGCTGCGCGAGGCTCTCAAGGTGCTGGCGTCAGAAGGGCTGGTCACCCTCAAGCCGCGCAAGGGCTGCTACGTCACCGAGATTTCGGACCGCGATCTGGACGAGATCTTCACCGTAATGGCTCTGCTCGAGGGACAGTGCGCTCGCGAGGCGGCGGGAAAGGCAAGCAACAGCGCCCTCAAGGACTTGGAACGGATCCATGCCAAACTCGAGTTGGCGGCAACCGGAAGCGATATCAACGGTTTTTTCGAAGCCAACCAGGCTTTTCATCGCGCGGTGCAGACGTTGGCCGACAATCGCTGGCTGCTCAACGCCATCGAGGACCTGCGCAAGGTCATCAAGTTGTCGCGCCACCATTCCCTCTTTTCCGAGTGCCGCCTGGAGCAATCGCTGAGCGAACACCGCGAGATTCTCACCGCGATCCTGGGACGCGACCCGGATGCCGCCGAGCGCAAGATGCGTGAGCACATCGCAAGCGGTCGTGCAGCACTCGAGCGCATCGCCAAATCGCGCAACAAGGCTGCATGACCATGCCCGGCAACATTCTCTACGATGCCGTCGATGGCATCGCGACGCTGACTCTGTCAAACCCGGCCAAGCTGAACGCGATCAACGCGGCAATGTGGACTGCCTTGCGCGCCCGGATGGAGGCCATCAAAGAGGATGAAACCCTGCGCTGCGTGATCATTCGCGGACATGATGCCACCGCCTTTGCGGCCGGGGGTGACATCGAAGAATTCCTGACCGTCCGGGCAACCGTGAACGATGCGCTGCATTACCACGAAACACTGGTCGCCTCCGCGCTGAACGCGATACGCGACTGCCCGGTGCCGACCGTTGCCGCAATCGAGGGCGCCTGCATCGGCGGCGGCCTGGAGATCGCCGGTTGCTGCGATATCCGCATCGCCGGTGAATCCGCACGTTTCGGTGCACCGATCAACCGCCTCGGCTTCTCGATGTACCCGGGAGAGATGGCTGGCCTCCTCGCACTGGTGGGCCCGGCGGTGTTGCTCGAGATCCTGCTCGAAGGACGGATCCTCGATGCACGCGAAGCCCTTCGGAAAGGGCTGCTCAGCCGGGTTGTGGATGACGAGACGGTCATTCAGGAGGCGCTGGACTGCGCAAGACGGATCGCCGCGGGGGCCCCGCTGGTCGCCCGCTGGCACAAGCAGTGGGTCCGCCGACTCGCGGACCCGGCGCCGCTCAGCGAGGCCGAGAAGCGTGCAGCATTCGCCTTTCTCGAGACCCGCGACTACGCGGAAGGCCTGAGCGCCTTTCTCGAGAAGCGGGCTCCGCGCTTCGAAGGGCATTGAGCCCATCCGCCCATCATCCGCGTCACCCCGGTAGACTAGGGCCTGCACTGATATATTCCGTGCTGGCTGAAGACCGCGAGCTCGCAGGAGGACCGTCTAGCGAGCCGTAAAACACCCAGAAGGCGCAGAGGAGAGACCAGACCATGCCCAGGACTTCATCATCGCGACGCAACTTCCTCCGCCTAGGTCTCGGCGCCGGGGCAGTCGCGGTCACTGCGGCCAACTGGTCCGCGATCTCCGCTTTCGCCAGCGACTTTGAAGACTTCATCACGGGACCGCCGGTGCCCGATATTGCGCCACAACGTCTGTCGCAACACGTGTGGATGATCTATTCGGAGGATGGCTTTCCGACCCCGGAAAACAAGGGGATGATGTGCAACGTGGTGTTCGCCATCACCGAGCAGGGGGTGGTCATGCTGGATACAGGCGGCTCGCTCCAGATTGGCGAGATGGTCATCCGGCAGATAAGAACCCTCACCGACAAGCCGGTGGTTGCCGCCTTCAATTCGCATTACCACGGCGATCACTGGCTGGCCAACCATGCCTTCGTGGAAGCCTACGGCGACGATTTGCCGATCTTTGCCCACCCGATCACCCAGCGCGAGATCGAAGGCATCCAGGGCACCCTCTGGCGGCGCCTGATGGAGCAATGGACCAATCAGGCTACAGCCGGCACGCGCATCGTGCCACCCAACAGGATCGTCGAGCACGGTGTCGAGTTCGACTTCGGTGATGTACGCATGCGAGTACACCACTACGGCGTCGCTCATACCCCGGGCGACATCTGCATCGAAGTCGTTGAAGACAGCCTCACCTACGTCGGTGACGTGGCCATGGATCGCCGTATCGCCAACATGGACGATGGCTCCTACGCCGGCTCGCTGCACTACATCGACGAGCTTGAGCGCAACGCGGCATCGAGCATCTGGGTGCCAGGCCATGGCCATGCCGGACCGGACCTGCTCGAATGGCAGCGCGAACTCTTCGAGGGCATCTACGAAAACTGCCTGCTCGCCGTCGAAAAAATGAAAAGTATGGACGAGGCTCGCGCCCTGGTGCTGGCGGACCCGCGAGTAGCGGACAAGGCCGGTGACACGCTCGGTTTCGAATCCAACATCGGCAAGTACATCAGCCTCGCCTATCTTGAGGCCGAGCGCGTCGCATTCTGATCGACGCGAACGGGCACTCAGCCACGCTTCATCTCGCCCCGACGCGCGCGGCGATAATTAACGCGCCAAAAGCGCTTGACTGCGTGCCACCAGGCGCGATCAAAGGTGGAGGCCAGTTCGGGCAGCAAGTGCCCGAGATGCTTATCCGCTGCCGAACCAGCGAGCCGACTCGCGTGCACATGGCGAACGCCGAGTGCAGCCAGCCGAGATGACAGCGGAGGATGCAAGCCCAGCTCCATCTCGGTGGACGCGCCCAGACTGCGCACACCAAGCCGACCCCCATCCACCTCCGGCCACCTGAACCCTGCGGCCATGCCAGCCGCCATCTCCCGGTACGGCCGAATGGTCGGCGAACGGAGGCTGCCGCATTGGGCCATTACCCGGCGCATGAAGTCATCGCTGAGAAAACGCTCGCGCAGCGACACTTCGACGAGCGTCTGAGCCAGCAGCGGCCCACCGACCAGCCGGGCGGCACCCCGGTCCGCTTCGTATTCCTCGAGGCATGAAAGCCGGGCCGCGGTGACTGCGAAGCCATCGAATTGCCGATGGACGATACGCGGCAGAAACGGCAATGCATCGATGAGTTGCTCGATGACTCTGAACGCCCACGACCGCGTATGGCAGCCCCAGGCCTGGAGACCCCGCCGCTGAAGTACGAGATGCGCGCATTCATGAGCCAGGATCGCATCCAGCTGGCGGCCTGATACGCTATGCACAAGTGGCAAACCTAGTTGCAAATAGGCTCGCATCGGGCCGACAAAACCCCATCGCGGCCGCTGCACGATTGCCGCGTTCATCTCACTCGTGATGAGGATACGGTCGATCTTCGCGCCGCCCGCGCGACGCGCCATGCTGTCGATCGCACGATAAAGTGATTCAGCCGAGTCGCGCGCCAGCCATACGCCGTCCGGCTTTGGTACCCGGCAGAACAGCACGCGAATCAGGCAATACGCGGCGGCAAGGCACACGCCAGCCATGAACAGCATCTTGGTCACCCCCCAAGCAAACGCCTCCAACGGCAGTGCTACGGCATGCGAAAGGAGGCGAAAAGCCAGGACGACGAGGACAATGATCAGCAAGCCGAGAGAGCCGAGAAACAGGCTTGCCCGAATGGTTTGAGCGCGGGCGACCCGCGCCCGCAGTGGCGACAACCGGGGACACGCCAAAACCATGTCTTCTCCTTTGCTAGCGCAGACCGATATGACTATAGCCTGAAAGATGGCATGCTGGAATTACGCCAAAGTCATACGCAGGCCGCCGATGCTCTGCGCTGGCGCTCACGACGCAAGGCGAGAAAGGCGAGCGGACATTGCGGCTGTTTTTGCTGCAATGCGCAAAAACCCTGTATAATGCGCCCTGGTGGCGATCATGACCAATCAGTCGCCTCGACCTTCAGACCGACAGGTCCACCTTGCGGCTCACCCAGATTGGTGTCCCTCCTGCGGAGCGACGGGTTCGCCGCCTTCCCCTGGAACACAATGACAATCACCGCTGATTTCGCCAGTCTTGGACTGGCAGAGCCGATTCTGCGCGCAGTCGCCGAAACGGGCTACACCACGCCTACGCCGATCCAGGCGCAAGCGATTCCACTTGTGCTGGGCGGCCGCGACCTGCTTGCCGCCGCCCAGACCGGAACCGGAAAAACCGCCGGCTTTACCCTTCCCCTGCTCCACCTTCTCAGCACGACGCAGGCAGCCGAGCGACGCTCGGGCCGCCCCCGCTGCCTGGTGCTGACCCCGACCCGCGAGCTCGCCGCGCAGGTGCACGAGTCCGTGGAGACCTATGGACGCCACCTGCCGCTGAAGTCGATGGTGATGTTCGGCGGTGTCAACATCAATCCGCAGTTTCAGACCTTGCGCAAGCAGGTCGACATTCTCGTCGCGACACCTGGCCGTCTGCTCGACCACGCCGGCCAGAAGACCGTCGACCTGTCCGGCATCGAGATCCTGGTGCTCGACGAAGCCGACCGCATGCTCGACATGGGTTTCATCCGCGATATCCGCAAGGTGCTCGCAATGCTGCCCAAGAAGCGTCAGAACCTGCTCTTTTCCGCGACCTTCTCGGACGAGATCCGGTCTTTGGCCAAGGGATTGCTCAACGATCCAGGACAGGTCGAGGTCGCGCGCCGCAACACCGCCTCGGAGTTGGTCAGCCAGTCGGTCTTCATGATCCCGCAGAAACAGAAACGCGATCTGTTGGTGCATCTGATCGGACAGAACCAGTGGTACCAGGTGCTGGTATTCACCCGCACCAAGCACGGTGCAAACAAGCTCGCCGAGTATCTCGTCAAGCACGATATCGCGGCCGCCGCGATTCACGGCAACAAGAGCCAGGCGGCCCGCACACGCGCGCTGGCGCAGTTCAAGGACGGTTCGCTGCCCGTACTGGTGGCCACCGATATCGCCGCCCGCGGACTCGACATCGAGCAGCTGCCGCACGTGATCAACTTCGAATTGCCGAACATCGCCGAAGACTATGTCCACCGCATCGGCCGGACCGGCCGCGCGGGAAGCGCAGGCCACGCGATCTCGTTGGTTGACGCCGAGGAAGCCGGCTATCTTTCTGGCATCGAGCGGCTTATCGGTAAACGCATTGAGCGCGCCCCGCAACCTGAAGGCTTCACGCCCCGTCCGGTCGACCCCAGCAGCCAGGAATCCGAACGCCCACGTCCGAACGGACGCCCTTCCCGCAGCAGGGAAGCCGATCGTCGCAACCCGCGCGAACCCGGCAAGCGCACTGGCAATCCCAAGCAAACAGGCTCTGCCCGAGCATCCGGCAGCGCAGCGCGCGACGGACAGGCGAACCGGGATCGTGCGGTGCAACCGCGCGCGACCGGGACACCTGCAGCCGCCCCCAGTGGCAATCGCCGGCAAGGGCAGCGAGCCGCAGCGCTGTTCGCGCCGAGACCGGCCAACCGGGGGCGCTGAGCTCACCCCTGCAAGAAAAAGCCCGATCAGAGGATCGGGCTTTTTTTGCTTTTGGAACGGCTCTTTTCAGGCGCCGCGCATCTTGTACCACAAACCATAGGCCCAGCAAGCCGCGCAGAAGCCGCTGACCAGATCAATGGTCGCAAAAACCATCAGCGCTACCGCAGGGATGCTGCCGATACCCGAACCCATCAGCCAGGTCACCAGCATGATCGTACCCATGATCGCGACGAGCTTGTCGGCGAACATCTTGGCCCCGGCATTCACCGGCTTGGCCACCCCCATCTTGTTCGTCATTGAGGCAAACAACTTGTAAGACGGGCACTTGTGTGGCGACATGAACCCACGCAACAGGCCCCCTAGCATCAGGATCGCTGCCACCCACTTGTACGGTGTGAAAACATAGATGGCGCTGACCGCAAGCGTGACTGCCGCCTGGAAGCGGTAGGCATTCGAGCACACCGGGGCGATATCGAAACGAAGCATGACGCACTCCTTTGAATTGAATTGGCGTCAGTATATCAGAATACGCTCATATGTAAATACATCCGCCCGATCATCCCTATGCTCTTGACATTCACCCGGAGACTGCGCAATTATCTTTCTGCCATATGGCAAAATCATTGAGGACAAATCATGAAAAAGCTTCTGCTCTCTGCATTGCTTGCGCTATCGCTGTCACCGCTGGTCGCACTGGCCTCTTCGCAGGTCGACATCAACACCGCTGATGCGGCCACGCTCGAGCAAGTGCGCGGCATCGGCCCCGCCAAGGCAAGCGCCATCATTGCTTATCGCGAGGAGAACGGCTCATTTCAGTCAGTCGACGACCTGGTGAACGTACCGGGCATTGGGGAGCGCTCCCTCGAGCAACTGCGTGAGCAGGTCACGGTCGGCAACGAAACAGCTCGATGAAACCGGGCAGGGGCTCGCGGCGCGCTGCCCCTGTCTCGTCTCCGTGCCCAGGCTATGGCTATGGCCCGCCACCCCGATGCCTGAGGCGTGGTACAGACGGCGCACCTTGGTGAACGCGTGCCGACGCCAACTTTCGTGTGGCGATGACGCAGCGCCCTGATCAAGAACCCCGGCCGCGCGACTCGAAGTCACTCGCGTTGTGCAACAGGTGTTCGAGATTGAGATGCTCCTCGACAGCATCCGCGAGCCGGTTCAAGTCGGCTTCGCGCCGTACCCCGATATCTTCGGCAACGGCATCGATCATGCCGGCCCACGAAAGAATCGCTGCGAGGGCCTCAGCATGATCCATGAGACCATGGACGTACGTCCCGGCCACGAGACCATCTTCCGAAATCGCGCCATCGCTCCGGCCGTCATCGAGACGGACCAGCGGCCGGGACAGTGCTGCGCCATGGCTCACGCCGAGATGAATTTCGTATCCGTTGACTCGCGCTGGCATCAGCGTCAGACGCCCGGCGACCTGCCGCAAGCGCTTGTCACGCTCGAGCGTGGTATCGAAGTCGAGCCAGCCAAGTCCCTGAGTCTGCCCAGGCTCGCCCTCCATTCCGTGCGGATCCCTTACCCAGTGCCCGAGCATCTGGTAGCCACCACACAGGCCGAGCACCTTGCCGCCATACCGCAGATGCCGCAGCAGATAGGCCTCCCAGCCCTGCTTCCTGAGCCAGGCGAGATCGTGTATCACGCTCTTGGAGCCGGGCAGCACGACGAGGTCAGCCGGTGGTATTCGCTGACCCGGGCCAACCCACGAAAAATCCACCTCGGGATGCAGGCGCAAGGGGTCGAGGTCGGTGTGGTTCGACACCCTGGGCAACGCGGGTGCGATCGCACGAAGCCGTGTCTCGGCCGCCGTCGACTGGAATCCGTCGATCGCGTCCTCGGCATCGAGAAACAAGGCGTGCAGATAGGGCAGCACCCCGAACACCGGCAACCCGGTACGCGCTTCGAGCCAGTCCAGGCCGGACTGCAGCAGCCCGATATCGCCACGAAAACGATTGATGACAAAGCCCAGCACCCGGGCCCGCTCGCTTGCGGAGAGCAAGTCCAGGGTTCCCACGAGGTGCGCGAAAACGCCACCCTTGTCGATGTCAGCGATCAGAATCACCGGCACGTCGGCCGCCTCGGCGAAGCCCATGTTGGCGATGTCGCGGTCGCGCAGATTGATCTCGGCCGGACTGCCCGCTCCCTCCACCAGGACGGCCTCGTAATCGTGAACCAGCCGCTGCCACGAAGCCATTACCGCCTGCATCGCCACCGGTTTGTATTCGTGATAATCCCGGGCGGATAGCTGCGCATGGACCTTGCCGTGGATGATCACCTGCGCGCCGATGTCGGTGGATGGCTTGAGCAGCACCGGGTTGAAGTCGGTGTGCGGCGCCACCCCTGCGGCGAGCGCCTGCAAAGCCTGCGCCCGGCCGATCTCCCCGCCATCGGCGGTCACCGCCGAGTTCAGCGCCATGTTCTGCGGCTTGAAAGGTGCGACGCGCAGCCCGCGACGGGCGAGCACCCGCGCCAACCCGGCCACCAGCGTGCTTTTGCCGGCATCCGAAGTCGTGCCCTGAACCATCAGCCTGAGTGAAGCCTTCATCCTAGAAACCT
Organism: uncultured Azoarcus sp.; assembly: GCA_964435845.1. Lineage (GTDB taxonomy): Bacteria > Pseudomonadota > Gammaproteobacteria > Burkholderiales > Rhodocyclaceae > Azoarcus_F. Next base: position 4,577 of record CAYTAY010000084.1, on the reverse strand, counting down.
CGGTTGATCGCTCTCCATGAGCTTGGATGTCTTGCAGAGCTTAGAATCCCCGCTGCGCGCTTGGCAAACCCGTATCGTCAACGCAACCCGAAAAGCCTCCGATTATCCCTGCCGGAAACCCATGATGTCACTGTTCGTCAAGCTCGCCCTCGCCATGGCGGCCGACCGCCTTTTCGGCGAGGCGCGCCGTTGGCATCCGCTGGTAGGTTTCGGCAGGCTGGCCCACACGACCGAGCGCTTGGCCAGAGCGCACCTCGGCCAGGGCCGCATCAGCGGCTTTCTCGCCTGGTCCGCCACAGTGCTGCCGCCGGTGGCATTGGCCTGGTGGGTGCGCGAGTCGGTACCCGGCGCGCACTGGGTCATCGATATCAGCCTGCTGTATCTGGCGCTGGGCGGAAGAAGCCTGGCCGAACATGCCGACGCGATCGCCATGCCGCTGGCTCGCGAAAACCTCCCTGCTGCCCGCGCCAGCCTCGCCCTGGTGGTCAGCCGCGACACCGAGTCACTTTCATCCGAGGCGATCGCGCGTGCCGGTGTCGAGACCGTGCTCGAGAACGGCCACGATGCAGTGTTCGGCGCCCTGTTCTGGTTCTGCCTGCTGGGCGGGCCAGGGGCGCTATTGTTCCGGCTCGCGAACACACTCGATGCGATGTGGGGTTATCGCAACCCGCGCTATCTAAGCTTCGGCTGGTTAGCGGCTCGCTGCGACGACCTCCTCGGCTGGATGCCGGCACGGCTGACCGCGCTGACCTACGCCTTGTTGGGCAGGACGCGCGACGCCTTAAGCTGCTGGCGGCAGCAGGCCGCCGCATGGAGCAGCCCGAACGCCGGCCCGGTGATGGCCGCGGGCGCCGGTGCGCTCGGTGTTCATCTCGGCGGCCCCGCCAGCTATCAAGGACGAAGCGAAGCTCGCCCCATACTGGGCACCGGTCAGATGCCGGATGCGAACACGATCAGGGAAGCGGTTCGCCTGGTTCGCAACGGCGCCTGGCTGTGGCTTGCCGTGATCGCGGTCGGAGCTCTGGTCCATGCGCTCTGAAGACCACGCCATCCCGCGCCCGTCACATGGCGGCCGTCTGCGCATCGCGGCCCTTGCATACGGCGTCGCACCCGAGGACTGGCTCGATCTTTCCACCGGAATCAATCCCCGGCCCTACCCTGCTCCGCCGATTCCCGCAGACATATGGCTGCGCCTGCCAGAAGACAAGGACGGGCTGGAGGCCGCTGCCGCCCACTACTACGGTTGCGACGAGGACCACATCCTGCCCGTGGCCGGCTCCCAGGCTGCCATCCAGGCGCTGCCCCAGGTACTCGCCGGCCAACGCGTGAGCATCCTCGGCACGACCTATGCGGAGCATGCATGGGCCTGGCACACGCGCGGGGCGCATGTAATGGACTGTGACGATCTCGAGCGCGCTGCGGACACCAGCGACATCGTCATTGTGGTGAACCCGGACAACCCGACCGGCCGTCTCATCGAGCCCAGGCGCATGGAGGCCGCATGCTCGAAGCTCGCCGCACGAGGCGGATGGCTGGTCGTGGACGAAGCCTTCATGGACCCCACCCCGGAGGCGAGCCTGGCGGCCGACGCCGGCCGTCCCGCCCTCGTCGTGTTGCGCTCCCTCGGCAAGTTTTTTGGTCTTGCCGGCGCTCGCGTCGGCTTCGTATTGGCCCCGGTCGCGATCAAGCGAGGCCTGGCGCAGATTCTCGGCCCATGGGCCATCGCCGGGCCATCGCGCCTGGTCGCCCGCCACGCGCTTGGTGACGACGCCTGGCAGAGGCAAGCCCGGGTTGCCCTGCAGCAGGCCGGCATGCGTCTGGCTGCCCTGCTGCAGGAACTTGGTCCCGGCCCACCGACCGGCTGCGCGCTGTTCCAGCAGATCAAGACGAGCCGGGCCATGAGCTGGACCGAAGGTCTGGCCCGACAGGGTATCCTCGTGCGCTGCTTCGACAGCCCCGACCGACTCCGCTTCGGCTTGCCCGCGTGTGAAGACGAATGGCAACGACTCGAAGCCGTACTCCGACGAATCAAGGAAAAAGAATGACTCACGCCTGCGCCAACGAGCACCCCAACGGCTTCACGCTGCGCCTGATCGGCCTGCTCGCGGGCGCCACGCTCGCACTGACCGCACACGCGACGCTCCCGATCAGCGTGACCGATGACGAAGGGCGCGAGATCACGCTGGCCGCACCGGCGCAACGCATCGTCAGCCTCGCGCCGCATGTCACCGAGGTACTGTTCGCGGCTGGTGCCGGCTCGCGCATCGTCGGCGCGGTCGCCTACAGCGATTACCCCCCGGAGGCCACCGAGATTCCGCGCGTCGGTGGTTACGTGAGCATCGACCTCGAGGCGGTCGTCGCGCTGCGCCCGGACCTCGTGATCGCGTGGTCGAGCGGCAACCGTGAAGCCCATCTCAACAAATTCGCGGCCCTGGGCATACCGGTGTTCATGAATGAATCCCGCCGCCTGGACGATGTCGCGCACAGCCTGGAACGCTTCGGCCGGCTCGCGGGCACCGCAACGACGGCGAACGCCGCGGCCACCGCCTTCCGCGACCGCCACCGCCAACTGATCGAACGCTTCTCGTCACAGCCACCGATCACGGTGTTCTACCAGATATGGAACGACCCGCTGATGACGATCAACGGCGAGCACATGATCTCGGACGTGATCGCCCTGTGCGGGGGGCAAAACGTTTTCGCCTCGCTGCCGCAGTTGGCGCCGCAGATCGGCACCGAGGCGGTACTGCGCGCGGCGCCCGAGGTGATCGTCGCCAGCGGCATGGGCGAAGCCCGGCCGGAGTGGCTCGACCGCTGGCGCGACTGGCGCGGCCTCCCGGCCGCACAGGCGGCCAACCTCTACTTCGTGCCGCCTGACCTCATCCAGCGACCAACGCCCCGCATTCTCGACGGCGCGGAAATCGTCTGCGAAGCCCTCGCGGACGCGCGCAAGAAGCGGCAGCGTGAATACTAGAAATCGATACCCGCCTGCGCCTGGACGCCGGCCTTGAACGCGTGACGCACATCAGCCAGTTCACTGATCGTGTCGGCGATCTCGAGCAACTCCGGTTGCGCGGCCCGACCAGTCACGATCACGCTCTGATGCCCGGGACGCGTGGCGATCGCCTCCCGCACCAGCTCGGTATTCAGATAACCATACTTGAGCATGTAGGTCAGCTCGTCGAGCACCACCAGCGACCGTGACGCATCGCTCAGCATGCGCTCGGCATGAGTCCACGCCATCTCCGCCGCGCGCTGATCCGCATCCCAGTTCTGCGTTTCCCAGGTGAAACCGGTAGCCATCGCGTGATAATCCACCGCATCGCCGAACGGTTCTAGCGCAGCCACCTCGCCGGTACTGCGTGTGCCCTTGATGAACTGCACCAGCCCCACGCGCTGCCCATGCCCCAATGCACGGAACAGGGTGCCGAGGGCGGAAGTGGTCTTGCCCTTGCCGTTGCCGGTGATCACGATGACGATGCCGCGCTGCTCGGTGGCGCGCTCGATCGCGGCATCCACGACCGCCTTCTTGCGCTGCATCCGCGTTTGATGACGCTGCTTGACTGAGTCATCCATAGGGATCAGATCTCCTTGTGTTCGGTGGTCACCACACCGGGCGTGTTCCCGGCAAACAATGCGGCGACCGCCCGAGGGTTGGAAGGGAAATAAAAATGCACATAGGACGCGGTCAGCCGGCTGCGCCGATAGATCGCCTCGCCCTGGCGGCCGTCGGCGCGCCGCGCATGAAGTGCAGGCGCAACATCGGTCTCGGTCCGGGAGTGGTGGTAGGTGTGCCCGGAGACCGTGCCTTCAGGCAGATCGACCCATTCGGTGCCCAGGGCCACGAAGCGCGGCTGCAGCAGCGTCCGACCCGGCAACACGCCGGCCAGGCGATGGACCTGCCCCTGTTTGTCCACGAGGGTGTCGAACAGACTCATCATGCCGCCGCACTCGGCAAGCACCGGGCGGTCTGCGTCGATGAAAGCGTGCAGATCCCGCCACAAGTCATCGCGAGCGGCGAGTCGTGCGCCATGCAGTTCCGGATAGCCTCCCGGCAGCCACAGCGCGTCAGCCTCTGGCAGCGCGCCGCCTGCAAGCGGCGAGAAAAAGAGCAACTGTGCGCCCAGATCACGCAAAGTGTCCAGATTGGCCGGGTAGATGAATCCATACGCCGCGTCATGGGCGATCGCAATCCGCCGGCCTTCCAGCAGCCGGGGCACGAGTGGCCTGTGTGCGGTGGAGAAGAGCACCGGCTCCGGCAACTCGCCGGCGCCGGTTTGCTCCAGCACGTCCGCGAAGCGGTCCAGCCGCGCGAGCAGATCCGGGATTTCCGCCGCCTGGAGCAAGCCGAGGTGCCGTTCCGGCAGCGCCGCCCCGGCTTCGCGCGAGAGCGCGCCGTACCAGCGCATGCCGGCGGGCACCGCGTCCCTCAGCATGGCGGCGTGGCCCGGGCTGCCGACCCGGTTCGCGAGTACACCGGAAAACGGCAGGCCAGGCCGATAAGAGGCCAGACCGTACGCGAGCGCGCCGAAGGTCTGCGCCATCGCCGACGCATCGATCACCGCCATCACCGGAAT
>CAYTAY010000083.1:0-13370 GCA_964435845.1 uncultured Azoarcus sp. | reverse complement strand
CCATCGATGCATGCGCGAAAGATGCTGATGGCTGAATTATCGGACGCGTTCGTGGCCTTGCCCGGAGGGATCGGCACCTTCTAAGAGTTGTTCGAGGTCTGGACCTGGGCACAGCTGGGCTTCCACGACAAGCCGTGTGCGCTGCTCAATGCGGGAGGCTACTATGATCGTTTGGTCGATTTTCTTGATCATGCCTGGGGCGAGGAATTCGTCAGCCCGGTGCATCGGGAGATGCTCATCGTCGAGTCCGATCCCCAAGCCTTGCTCGCGCGTTTCTCGGCCTACCAGCCGCCCGTGCTGCCCAAGTGGGTAGGTCAGAGCGAAACCTGAACTCTCGGCTGCCGGGTTGTCAACGCACCGGTGCAGATTGGTTCCCCGCGAAAACCTCGATAGCCCTTTTCAAGCCAGGTGCCCCGTGACAAAACCCCTCATCTTGATTGCCGCCGGCAGCACGCGCCGTGATGCCCTTTCGCGACGCGTCGCCGCGGCATGCGTACAACCCCTTCAGGCCGCTGGTGCTGAAGCGCGCCTGCTGGAGCTTTCGGATTATCCAGCGCCGCTCTACAACGGCGACCTGGAAGCCGAGTCCGGATTGCCGGAGACCGTCGTACGTCTGCAGCAGGCGCTGTATGCGAGCGACGGCCTGCTGGTGGTCAATCCGGAATACAACGGCTCAATCACGCCACTGCTCAAGAATACGCTCGACTGGTGCTCGCGCCCCAACCCAGCCGACCGCGAGCGCTCGGGCGGCGCAGTTTATGCCGGGCGAGCAGCCGCAGTGGTCGGCTGCTCGCCCGGCGGGCTCGGCGGCATGCGGGTGCTCTTCCATGTGCGCGACATACTCGGTTACCTCGGCATGCAGGTGATCCCGCAACAACTCGCAGTCGCCAATGCCGGCAGCGCAATCGACGACGACGGCAGGCTGCGCGACGAAGGCCAGCGCCAGATGCTGGATACGCTGGCCACCGCGCTGACCGAGACCGCCCGGCGACTCAGGCGTTGAGTGGGCGAGCTCGCGAGATTTCAAGAATGAAAAAAACCGGCCCCGGTACAGAGCACCGGGACCGGTTGATGCCGCTTCGCTGACGCGGTCAGTCGTGGATTACGCGAGATCGAAGCGGTCGGCGTTCATCACCTTGGTCCAGGCGGCCACGAAGTCCTTGACGAACTTCTCCTTGTTGTCATCCTGGGCGTAGACCTCGGCGTAGGCGCGCAGGATCGAGTTGGAGCCGAACACCAGATCGACCCGGGTGGCGGTCCACTTGGTGGCGCCGCTCTTGCGATCGACGATGTCGTAGCTGTTGCGACCGGTCGGCTTCCAGTTGTAGGCCATGTCGGTAAGATTGACGAAGAAGTCGTTGGTCAGCGCGCCGACGCGATCGGTGAAGACCCCGTGCTTGGCTCCACCGTGGTTGGTGCCGAGCACCCGCATACCACCGATCAACACCGTCATCTCGGGTGCCGTCAGGCCGAGCAGTTGGGCACGGTCGAGGAGCATCTCCTCGGGCTGGACCACGTAGTCTTTCTTCTGCCAGTTGCGGAAGCCGTCGTGGACCGGTTCGAGCACCTCGAAGGACTCGGCGTCGGTCTGATCTTGCGTTGCGTCGCCGCGACCCGGGGCGAAGGGCACCTCGACATGGAAACCGGCAGCCTTGATCGCCTGCTCCAGACCGACATTGCCACCCAGTACGATCACGTCGGCAACGCTGGCGCCGGTCTCCGCCGCGATCTTCTCGTACGCGGCGAGCGCCTTGGCCAGACGTACCGGCTCATTACCCTCCCAGTCCTTTTGCGGGGCGAGACGGATGCGTGCGCCGTTTGCACCGCCGCGGTGGTCAGACCCCCGGAAGGTGCGGGCGCTGTCCCAGGCGGTGGCGACCATGTCGGCGACCGGCAGGCCGGAGCCAGCGATCTTGGCCTTGACCACGGCGACGTCGTAGTTCTTGTTGCCGGCCGGCACCGGATCTTGCCAGATCAGGTCTTCGGCGGGCACTTCGGGGCCGATGTAGCGTGCCTTCGGACCCATGTCGCGGTGAGTCAGCTTGAACCAGGCGCGGGCGAACACTTCGGAGAAGTAGGCCGGATCCTTGTAGAAGCGCTCGGAGATCTTGCGATACGCCGGATCCATCTTCATCGCCATGTCGGCGTCGGTCATGATTGGGTTGTAGCGAATCGACGGGTCTTCGACGTCGGCCGGCTTGTCTTCCTCCTTGATATTCACCGGCTCCCACTGCCATGCGCCGGCCGGGCTCTTCTTCAGTTCCCAGTCGTAGTTGAGCAGCAGTTCGAAGTAGCCGTTGTCCCACTGGGTCGGGTGCGTGGTCCACGCCCCTTCGAGGCCGCTGGTCACGGTGTTCCTGCCGATACCGCGGGTCTTGTGGTTGTTCCAGCCGAGGCCCTGCTCTTCGATGTCGGCGCCTTCCGGAGCCGGGCCGAGGTTGGCCGCGTCGCCGTTACCGTGGCATTTACCAACGGTGTGGCCACCTGCCGTCAAGGCGACGGTTTCCTCGTCGTCCATGGCCATGCGTGCGAAGGTGATGCGCACGTCGTGCGCAGTCTTCAGCGGGTCGGGCTTGCCGTCGACGCCTTCCGGGTTGACGTAGATGAGGCCCATCATTACCGCAGCGAGTGGGTTCTCGAGGTCTCGCTCGCCCGAGTAGCGGCTGTTGGGGTTGTCGGTGGGGGCGAGCCACTCCTTCTCGGAGCCCCAGTAGATGTCCTTCTCGGGGTGCCAGATATCGGCGCGGCCGAAACCGAAGCCGAAGGTCTTGAAACCCATGGACTCGTAGGCGACGTTGCCGGCGAGAATGATAAGGTCGGCCCACGAGAGCTTGTTGCCGTATTTCTTTTTGATCGGCCACAGCAGCCTGCGTGCCTTGTCGAGGTTGGTGTTATCCGGCCAGGAGTTGAGCGGGGCGAAGCGTTGGTTGCCAGTGCCGCCACCGCCACGGCCATCAGCCACGCGATAAGTGCCCGCTGCATGCCAGGCCATGCGGACCATCAGGCCGCCGTAATGTCCCCAGTCGGCCGGCCACCATTCCTGGCTGTCGGTCATGAGCGCGGTGAGATCCTTCTTGAGCGCAGCGAAGTCGAGCTTCTTGACTTCTTCGCGGTAGTCGAAGTCTTCACCCAGGGGGTTGGTCTTGCTGTCGTGCTGATGAAGGATTTCCAGATTCAGTGCGTTCGGCCACCAGTCGGTATTGGACTGGTTGCTGGCCGTGTTGGCGCCGTGCATTACGGGGCATTTGCCTTGAGTACTCATGGTGCTGTCCTCCTTGCTGTTGTGAAGACCTCGGCGGCGGCGCAAAGCGCCTCCGAAAATGGCATGCGAGCCGGAGTGCACGCACACCGCATTCGCATGCTGTTTTGCTCGGGAACTCGGCCTGCTGTCGTTTCGGCGGCGACCGGTTACTGAGCTGACACACTCAGTCTACGACTCGACCCGGCAAATAGCCATTTGGCTGTCGCAATGCTCTAGATAGCCTGGATGCATTGCAGAAAGACCTTTCAGTTGGAAAAAAGAATCGAGCGGCGAAAGCAAACGATCAGCGGATTACCGAAGCAACCCCCGCTGAATCAACCGATTTGCGGCGAGCGAGGGCAGAGCCGGAATCCATCGGTACGATCAACTCCAGTGTTTCGCGACAAGCGGTTTGACCGGCTTCGCGATGCGTCCGTTCATGCCAGCGTCGAGGCGGGCCTGGCGATCTTACGGCAAGACCTTGGCGCTCTTGGCGTAAATCGGGCTTGGGGAGCACACCTGCCGCACCTCCTCGGCGAGCATGCCAGCCAGCTCGGACAAGCGTAGTGGCGCAGTTATCAGCTTGTTCGCAGCCAGGCCCTGCTTTCGCATCAGCTCTGCGGCCGACATGTCTACGCCCAGCGCAGCGAGACGGCGCAGGACGTGGATCCATCCGTCGCCCCGGGTGCTGGACACCAGAAACCCGGCTTTGCGAAGGATCTGTCCGGGGGCTTCGTCGTCAAGTTCGGTGATTGCGGCGTGTGCGCGGCTCTCGACGCCGAGCTATTCGAGCATGGTTTGCAGCGTGCGCCGATTCACCGGGTCATCCACGATGATGACCGCATTTGAGCTTGCCGGCGTGCGCCTTCGCCGAAACTTCAGAACGTACCGTGCTCGAAGCTTCGTGATATGTTGCGGAGAGGTCGCGCTTGCCGACTGACCACCCCGTCGGGGGCGGTTGCGGTGTGACGGAGCATTGCCCGGCTGCACGAAGCATCGTGAGCGCGGGCCGCGGACTGCCACACCCGCGAACGCGTGACCCGACATCAACAAGTTCAATGGAGGAACAAGACATGAAGAAGCTCACAGGAGGAATCGCCGCGCTCGGACTGGCTGTTGGCGCGCTGTTCGTCGCCCCGCAAGCGGTGGCATCGCCCGAGGCATTCGCAAGCATGCAGCCGGTCAATCTCAAGCTCGCGCATGTGGTGAACGAGCGCGATAGTTTCCACTTGTCCGCCATGCGTTTCAAGGAAATCGTCGAGGAACGAAGCGGTGGCAAGATTACGGTGGAGCTCTTTCCAAACGCGGTACTCGGCGACGAGCGGACGCTTCTCGAGGGCATGCAGATCGGCTCGGTGGACATGGGCGTCATCACCAATGGCCCGGTGGCCAACTTCGTAGAGGAAATGGCGGTGTTTGAGCTGCCCTTCCTGTTCCCGACGGCTGAGGCCGCGTATCAGGTGCTGGATGGCGAGATCGGTCAGGAACTGCTCGGCAAGCTTGAAAACGTCAATCTCAAGGGTCTGGCTTACGCTGAACGGGGCTTCCGCAACCTGACCAACAGCCAGCGCGCGGTGCATTCCCCGGCCGATGTGCAGGGTATGAAGATCCGCGTGATGGAAAACCCCGTGTATATCGATACTTTTCGTGCGCTGGGTGCCAATGCGGTGCCGATGGCCTGGACCGAGGCGCTGACCGCAATGCAGCAAGGCACCATCGACGGTCAGGAGAACCCCGTCAACGTGGTGCATTCGTTCAAGCTCAACGAAACCCAGAAGCACATGTCGCTGACCCGCCACACCTACGCCCCGGCGATTTTCGTGATGGGCTTGAACCGTTTCAATCGTCTGCCTGAACCGGCGCAGGCTCTGGTCAAGACCGCCGCGCAAGAGGCTGCTGAGCATGGCCGCCGGATGAATGCCGAAATGCAGGCCGAGCAATTGGCCGAATTGCGTGCCGCCGGAATGGAGATCGAAGAGTCGCCGGACATCGCCGCGTTCCAGCGGGCGGTCGAGGCGGTCTACACGAAGTACGAGCCCCGTTTCGGCACCTATCTGCCGCGCATCCGGGCTGCCATTCAGTAAAACGTGTTTCGCCTGCTCAAGCTCACCGAGCGATTCATCGACGCGATCATCCAGCGGGCGGCGTTTCTCGCCCTCGCTGGAATGATCGCGGTCATCACCTTGCAGATCGTCTCGCGGGTGTTCTTTACCGCGGTGAGCTGGTCCGAGGAACTGGCCCGTTTTCTGCTGGTTTGGGCCAGCTTCCTCGGCGCGGCGATGGCTTGGCAGCGGAGCAGGCACATTGCGGTCGGATTCGTCGTCGACTGGCTGCCGGGGCGGCTCCGGCTGCTGGTCAAGGCGCTTGCGATCATGGTGTCGGCGGTTTTTTTCGCGGTAATCATCTATTTCGGTATCCGCTTCATGCAGATGCAGAGCTTCCAGGTATCGGCATCGCTCCGCATCCCGATTCGCTATGTGTTTGCGGTGATTCCCGCCACTGCGGCAGTGATGTGCTACTACTCGTTGCTCGATCTTGTCGAGCTGTTTTCATCCTCGGCCCGACGACAGGCACGTGCGATCGAAGCCGACGCGAATCCGAGTAAGGTCGCATGACCCTCGTACTGTTCGGGTTGTTTTTCTTGTTTCTGCTGGCGGGTGTGCCCGTCGCGGTGACGATCGGCGCGAGCACCGTGGTCGCACTCCATCTCGAAGGCATTCCGCTGATGCTGGCGGCACAGCGCATGTTCGCCGGCATCGATTCGTTCGCGCTCATCGCGGTGCCTTTCTTCATCCTTGCCGGCGATCTGATGGCGCAGGGAAAGATCAGCGAGAAGCTGGTTGCGCTTGCGGATGCCGCGCTCGGTTTTCTCAAGGGTGGATTGTCGGTGGTGTCCGTGCTGGCCGGCATGTTCTTCGCGGCGATCTCCGGCTCGGGCGCTGCGACCACCGCAGCGGTGGGCTCGAGTCTTGTTCCCGAACTCAAGCGCAAGGGTTACGATGAATCTGCCGCCGCAGCATTGATTGCCGCGAGCGGCACCATCGGCGTGGTGATACCGCCCTCGGTGCCGATGATTATCTATGCGGTCATTGCGGCGCAGTCGGTGTCACAGCTTTTTCTCAACGGTTTCCTGCCCGGGGTGGCGATGGGTCTGGGCCTCATGGTCATCGCAATCCGCCAGGCCTATAAGCGCAACTACCCCAAGGGGGAGCCGTTCTCCTTGGCCACCATATGGCGGACGTTCAAGGGTGCGGTTTGGGGCTTGATGACGCCGGCCATCATTCTCGGCGGCATCTTCTCGGGTATTTTTACGCCGAGCGAGGCGGCGGTTGTTGCGGTCAACTACGCACTCATCGTGTCGCTGTTCATCTATCGGGATCTGGGTTTTCGCGACGTTTATCGCATCATGGTGCGCTCGGTAATCACCACCGGCGTCATCATGTTCGTGATATCGACTTCCGCCATCCTCAGCTGGGCCATGGCTAACTGGCAGATTCCCGGCATGATTGCTCAGTGGGTGTTGTCGATTTCGGATAACGTCTTCGTCGTGCTGCTGCTCATCATGCTGCTCATTTTGCTCACCGGGGTATTCATCGAGACGGCGGCCGCGTTGATCATCCTGACCCCGGTTTTCCTGCCGCTGGTCACGATGCTCGGCATCGATCTCATACACTTCGGGCTAATCATCGTCGTGGGTCTGGCCATCGGCATGGTCACTCCGCCGGTGGCTATCAACCTTTATGTCGCTTCGTCGGTGACCGATCAGCCACTGGAGCGCATCAGCCGCGCGGTGTTGCCCTATCTGGGGGCCTTGCTGGCGGTGTTCGTGTTGGTCGTCTACGTGCCGGTATTGCTTGGGTGGTCAGGGGCGCGCTGATCCATTGTGCGCAGACAAGTGCATTTACACTTGTGTGGGGCCGGGTTTTGTGGCCGAACTACGCGGCTTGGGCATCGAGCGGGTGGATATCTGTGGCATCGATACCGACATCTGCGTGACGAAATGCGCTGTGGATCTGTTCGAGCACGGCATCATACCGAGGGTGGTGGCAAATGCCTGTGGCAGCCATGCCGGCAATGATGCGCACGAGCGCGGCGTTGTTTTTCATCGTCAATCCCTTGACAAGAGGCAATGGCATGGCAAACGGTTGGTTGGTGGGGCAGATCAAGTTGAAGAATGCGGACAGCTTCGCGCAATACCGCGCGCGGGTGCCGGCGACGATGGCGCCATTCGGCGGCGAAATCGTGTTTCGTGGCCAGGGTGGGCGGGTGTTGGCGGGGGGCTGCGACATGCCCGACGTCGTCGTCGTGCGCTTCCCACACCTGCAAGCCCTCGAAGCCTGGTACGCATCCGACGCCTATCAGGCCCTGATCCCCTTGCGTGAGTCGGCCTTCGATTGCGTATTGATGGCCTACGAGGGTTGAGCCGGCGGCACGCCAGGCGTGCAATCGGGCGCGTCGCGGACTCCGCCAGCGGGTGACCTTCGTCTAAGGTGCGCATCCCAAGCTCTGTAAGGCATTTAAGCTCATAGAGAGCGATCAACTGAGGTTTCTGGGGTTACCATTGCAGCCTGACTGAAACGGAGCACCCGTCATGGCGTCCATCGAGATCACGTCCGAGAATTTTTCTTCGGTCCTGGAGGGCAACGACATCATTTTCCTGGATTTCTGGGCCGCATGGTGCGGTCCGTGCCGGGGATTCGCGCCGATCTACGAGGCGGCCTCCGAGGCCAGTCCTGACATCGTCTTCGGCAAGATCGACACCGAGGCGCAGCAGGAGCTGGCCGGGACTTTCCAGATCCGCTCGATCCCGACCATCGCCGCGATTCGCGAGGGCGTGATGGTGTTCCGGGAGTCCGGGGCGCTGTCGGCCTCGGCCCTCGATCAGGTGATCGAAGGGGTCCGCCGGCTCGACATGGCGCAAGTCCATGCCGAAATCGAGGCCCAGAAGGCCGGGCAGCAGCAGTCGAAGTAATCGACAGCGGCCTCCGCAGTCTGTGGTGAGACAAAAGGCCTGGTCTCGGAGAGAGAACAGCAAAGGTCCCGGCACAGCGCCTGAGTGTCTTGAGAGTGTTTGCTGCGGTCACGCTGGACGCGGGTGCAGAGAAGCGAGGGCTCGAATGGGCGGTTTGGGTGGAGCCGACCGGATCAGAGGGGATCTGTTCGGATGCTTGACCCGGTGCGCGCACCGGTGCGGTCGTGTTCGACTGCACATGGGTGCCGTTCATGGACTTGTCCACCCAGTATCCTGTTCCGGGATTGCGAGTCGGCGCTTAGTGCGGCGCGAGATGCGACAGACGCTTGAATGCGCGTTGACCCAGCGGACGGAGGCCTGAGCACAGCAGCACTGCCAGGGCTGCCGCCTCTACCCACACCGGCAGCAGTTCCGAAGCTGCGCCCGCCTGGGCGATCACGTCGATGCCGCTCACCCTAATGAGCGCATCGACACCGAGGCCGATCGTAGTCGCGCTGGTCACGATGCCGAGCATATAGCACGCGAGCCCCGCAGTGCCGAATTCGCGCCGCAACAGGCCGAGCGTGGCTGCGCTGGTGATTGGTCCGGCGAGCAGCAACACCAGCACGGTGCCGGGCGAGACGCCCGCGAGAAGCATGCCGGCGGCGATCGGGGTCGCCGCTGCGGCGCAAATATAGAGCGGAATACCGACGACCGCCATCAGCAGCATGGCCCCCAGACCACCGCCATGGCTGGCCAGCGTCTGTGGCGGGACGAGCGCAATCAATACCCCGGCGATGATCAGCCCCCCGAGCAACCACGGACCGATGTCCTCGAGCAGGTCGCCAAAGGCGTGGTGCATGCCGGCTCGCAGGCGCATGCCCAGCCCTTGTGCATGCGCGCCTGGATGATCGTCTTGGTGCCCGCTGACGGTTTCGCAACTCGACCCGCGACAACCGCCACAACGCTTGGCGGCAGCCGGTTCGCGCGTCACCTCACGATGGCCGAGGGCGACGAGTACGCCGGTCACGATGGCGGTGGACACAGCGCCGATCGCTCGTGCCACCATCATGAAAGGGCCAAGCAGGACATAACTGAGCGCGAGTGAGTCCACGCCGATGCCGGGCGTGCTGACCAGAAACGCGGTGGTCGGTCCGCGTCCTGCGCCGCCACGGTGGAGGGTCAGTGCGGTGGGAATCGCGCCGCAGGAGCATAGTGGCAGCGGCGCGCCGATGACCGCGGCACGCGCGATGCCGGCCAAGCCCTCGCCACCGACCCAGCGCTTGAGCACCCCCTCGGGCAACAACGCCTTGATGAGGCCTGAAGCGATCAGGCCGAGCAGCAGCCAGGGTGCCGCGGACAAAGCCACCGACAGGATCGAGTTCAGCAGGCTCATGGTTTTCGACCTCGACGAAAAGACTGGATGAAACGGCTTGCAGTCGCACGATGATGGATTTAGTGTGAACCCTGCAATCGTTACAAGGTCAAGCGCGATGCAAGCGGATTTCCGGATTGGCGAGGCTGCGAAGATGAGCGGGTGTTCGCCGGAGACCATTCGCCACTACGAGCGGCTCGGTCTGCTCGGGAGCGCGCCACGAAGTGCCGGCGGTTACCGGATTTTCGACCGCCGCACCATCGAACGACTGGGTTTCATCCGGCATGGACGAGAGCTGGGGCTGGATCTCGACACCATCCGCGAGCTCCTCGCCCTGGCTGACGATCCGGACGCCGAGTGCGGCGAGGCCGATCGCATCGCTGCCCGACATCTTGCCCTGCTCGAAGCCAGAATATCGGCGATGCAGAAACTGGCCGAGGAGCTGCGCACTATGACCGGGCAGCAATGTTCGGGTCATAGCGTGGCCGAATGCAGGATTATCGAGGCCTTGTTTCGTGGGCCTTGTGGTGAGCTGCGGACGTCCGTGCGCACTCAGGACGGTCGCCCATCCTCCGCCGCGGCGACCGCCGGGTCTGAATAGAGCGGCTCGGCGCCGGCCGACTCCGGATCGCCTGGTTCTTCGCCCGGGGCGGGCGTTTCAACAAGCTCTCGATGCACGCAGACCGCGGTTGCGCGCGGACGTATCCGGACGCCGCGGGCCTCGGTGTGGGCGCGGGTGAAGGCGGCGCCGAACAATAGAATGAGTGTGGAGTAGTTCACCCACAACAGCAGCAGCACGAGCGAACCGGCTGCGCCGTAAGTCGAGGCGGTAGCGGTGTTGGCAAGGTAGAAAGCGATACCGATACGCCCGACTGAGAACAGCAGCGCAGTGACGATCGCGCCGGGCAGGACGTCGCGCCAGGACAACCGGACGTCCGGCAGCACACGAAAGATCGCGGCGAACAGCGCAGCGGCGACCGCGAGCCCGATCAGGCTCTCCAGCCCGACGAGGACGAAGCCGGGTATCCACAGCCAGTCACCGGCAAGCGCGATCAGCGCACGCAGTCCCACGGTGAGCAGCAATGAAACCAGCATGATGAAGCCGATCACGAGCACGACGGTGAGCGACAGCACGCGCGACATGATGAACAGCAAGATGCTGTTGCGACTGGGCTTGGGCGCCACGCCCCAGATCGCATTGAGCGAGATCTGCATCTGGGCGAAGACGGTCGTCGCACCGAATATCATGGCGCCGACCCCAAGCAGCGTCGGCAACAGGCCGGTTTGGTCGATCTGGCTGCTGGCGACCGCAGTTTGCACCGCCTCTGCTACCTGGGTGCCGATGGTGTCCTCGAGCTGCGCCACGATCCTCCCCTCGGCGGCCTCCTCGCCGAGCACCAGACCGACGATCGTCACGGCAATGATCATCACCGGGGCGATCGAGAACACCGTGAAAAAGGCCAGCGCAGCCGAAAAGATGAAGGCGTTGCCTGCGAGCCAGTAGCTCAGGGAGCGCGTCAGCACCCGGAACCAGAAGGTAATGGATTGCCACATGTTCTAGACTGCGAGTATCACTACCGCATTCATTAGCGTCCGTCTCATTGTCCGGGAACCCATCGGTCAGCGCAAACCATGACAAAGAATTCCACATTTCGCAGGCGTGCGCTGGTCCTCAGAAATGTATCCACCCAGGATGTGTTCGGCGAGATCGAGGGCGATCGTTTCGCCTTGCTGTTGCCGGGAACCGACGCGGCGCGCAGGTGTTCAGCGTCGGTTGATGGGCTTCATGTCGCGGGCGCCGGGTGCGGCTTGTCCTTCGACGGTGTCGATCTCAGCGCTTGAGTTGTGCCTTGTAGTCGCGGATCCGCTGGGCGTTCACGCCGAGATCGTTGCTGCCGATGCGTGACTTGGAACGCACATCGATGCGGCTGGCCGGGCCGTCGGCGCGGATACGGATCACGATGTCGTCCTTGAATCCGAACCAGAAACTCGTGTCGACCGCTTCGATATGACCCGCTTCCAGATCGCTGGCGGTGATCTCCCAGTCCATCGCGCGGGCCGCCGCCAGGGCACGTTCGAACGCGGCTTCGGGTGCCATGGGCAGATAGCTCGGCACGATGTCGGGATAAGCCTCGCGTTGCAGGGAAGCGACACGCTCTCCCGCATGGCTGACCGGGTTCTCGGTGGCGGTGCGCAGTAGCGCGGCGGCGACGAACTGCGGCGGGTCGCTGAGGTCGGTGGTGATGTCGTGGATCGTCGGTACCATGCTCGCCTGGATCAGGCCTTGTGTCGGCAGTGCGAGCACGGCGATGACGATCACGAAAGCAATGATCGATGTCGGCCGTTGTGCGCGGTACCTGGCCGAGAGCAGCGTGCCGATTACCACCATGAGCACGAACAGGCCGATACAAAGCCCGAGAGCGAGTAACTGGAAGCCGGTGGTGAAACTCCACAACGTCCCACGCGTGCCGAGGGCGGCGCCCGTAACGAGTGCTGCGGTTAGAAGGGAGCCAGCAAGGGCGAGGGTCGGAATCTTCAAGAGGGTTCTCCAGGAAGGTCTTGTCGGGCTGCTATGCTTGGATTTTAGGCTGCGTAGCGAGATTCGCCGTGACCTGCGTCAATTTGCGAAATGCGAGGCGTCTGGCTGGCCGCTTATGGCGAAGAAGTGGCGCACGGTGGCGAGCTGGTGTCTTGGCTCTGCTGCATCCCGGTGCGGCCTTTGCCGATGCCGCCGAATCCGAGCAGTTCGCGCTGTTGTTCATGCTGTTTCTGGCGGGCTTTACCGCAGTCATGATCCTGGCCGCGATTCCACGTAATGTCCGGCCTGATGTGGTGACACCGAGCATGTTGAAGGCCTACGCGCGCAGCAAGGGCCTGGTTGCGGAGATCGTGCCCAACGACGGGGCGACGGTTCGCCGGCTGCGTGGCCTCTGGTGGCGCTTGCGCAGGCGCGACCCTTCCGAGGGACAGCCGGGGCTGGGTGAGGTGGTGTTTCGCGGCACGATCGATGGCCTGCCTTTTGTCATCGATGAGGTGTGGCACAACCGTTGGCTCAGCAACGCCTGGCAGCGCCGGCTTTGTCTGCGCATGGCGGTGGAATTGCCCGAGACCCCGCCTGGGCTGGAAGTGAGGCCGGGGGGTGTCTGGGCGCGGCTGAGCGGCAAGGCTGGCCTGCGCCGGGTTGGCATGACGGCGCACGAGGGCGTGCTCGTGGCCAGGTTCTCGAAACGGCCGGTGGATCAGGCGCGTGAGCGCATGTTTCTGAATCACGAGCGCAGACGTCTTCTCGAGGCCGCACAGGCGACGCTTGGTGGCGTGCACGTCCATGACGGACGCCTCTACATCGTGCATCCGCGCTTCCAGGTAAACGTGCCGGTGCTCGATCGCATGTACCATGGCATTGTCGAACTGGTCGCGGCGGTGAGGCGGAGCGCGTAGAATCCCGGGTTACGCTCACGCCATCCGGCGCGCCTGCCGAGTTTCCAGACCCCATGTCGCCAGAGAGCCCCTCGCCCCTTCCGCTCCACACAGTCCGGCGCTTCGCCGGTGAGGTGTGGTCGGTTTATTCCACCCTTCTCAAGGTCATGGTGCCGGCACTCATCGTGGTCAAGCTGCTCGACCTCGTGGGCGCCACCGCGGTGTTGGCGTGGGGCATCGGCCCTTTGATGCAACTCGTCGGGCTGCCCGAGATCATGGGCATCGTCTGGGCAACGGCGATGCTGACCAACATCTATGCCGGCATGATCGTGTTCGTGGAATATGCCGCTCATGAGCCATTGACGGTCGCGCAGGTGACGGTGCTC
>CAYTAY010000082.1:1116-13518 GCA_964435845.1 uncultured Azoarcus sp. | reverse complement strand
TTTCGTATTATTTCATGATCAGGGGCGCTGCGTCATCGCAACATGAAAGTTAGCAAGCAAATCTTCCAGCACTCTCGAGGCGGCAATCAGGCCAACCGTCGCAGTCACCACCATGGTCGAACCATAGCCGGCACACGCAAGACCCTGCGGCGCACAAGCGACCCCCGCTGCCTGCGCGGCCAGCGTACGCGGGGGCTCCTCGGAATAGACCGCCTCGATGCCGAAGCGGCGTCGCGGGTCGCGTGGATAGCCGTGCTGACTGCGCAGCTGTCGCCGGACCTTGGCCAGCAACGGATCTTGTTGGGTGCGTGACAGATCGTCAACCCGCACCCGCGCCGGGTCGGTCTTGCCACCGGCGGCGCCGGCCATGACCAATCGAATGCCGGCGGCACGACAGGCCAGCACCATCGCCACCTTGGCGCGGACGTTGTCGATGGCGTCGAGCACCACGTTGAAACCATGCAGATAAGCTGCAGCGTTCTCCGGCGTCAGAAAATCATCGATGCAGCGCACCCTGGCTGCGGGATTGATGGCGAGCACGCGCTCGGCCATGGCTTCGACCTTGGCTTGCCCAAGCGTGCTTTCCAATGCGTGGACCTGACGGTTGATATCCGATTCTGCAACATGATCGAGATCGATCAGCGTGATCGCACCCACGCCGCTGCGCGCGAGGGCTTCGACCGCAGGGGAACCGACACCGCCGACTCCGACCACGCAGACACTCGCCCGCTCAAGGCGCTCGAGCGCCCCGGGACCGTACAGGCGCGCGATCCCGCCGAAACGGCGTTCGCGATCGAAGAGATCGTCGGGAGCAGAGGAAATCAGGTGATTCATGAGATGAAAACGAACCGGAACAGCGCCCCATGTTAGCGCATGGCTGAACTCAGGCACGTGCTTTCACTCAAAGCACGACGCACGCAGCGACGCTTATCGCGGGAGACACTCATGGGATTCAGGCTTACGACTTGCGCAATCATCATCACCTTGCTGACTGCCTCGCCGATCGCCAAGTCGGGTGAGTCACCGGCGATGCTGATGGAGCGGGCGACACAAGCTGACTTGGCCGGAGAACATGCTGAGGCCTTCGCGCTATTCGAGCGCTCGGCACGCAGCGGCAACCGGCTCGCGCAGTACCACGTCGGACTCATGCTGTTGCAGGGGAAGGCGGTCGCTAAAGATCCGGTCGCGGCGTGGCGCTGGCTGCGTCGGGCATCCAACGCCGGGCTGCCGCAGGCGCAGTACGAATTTGCGCGGCTCTACGATCGCGGCGAATACGTGAGGCAGTCCGACTCGGTCGCGCTCGAGTGGTACCGGCAGGCGGCGCGCCAGGGCTACGTCGCGGCGCAATATCGACTGGCCGCGATGCACCTGGCCGGGCACGGCGTCGAGGCGAACCCGGACGAGGCGCTGCGCTGGCTGCACGCCGCCGCACGCGCGGGACACCCGGGTGCGCATCGCAGGCTTGCCGCGCTGCACGAGACCGCAACCAGCGACAGCCGCCGCTGATTCCGACCGGGTCAGACGGCCTCAGTCTGCTCCCTGCAGGTGTCCAGCCAGACACCCAGTCCCTGCGCGTTGAGGTCGAGATCCATGCGCAGCAATCCCATGTAATCATCCTCGGCCAACGTCCAGCCGTGGCGCTCGGCCTCTTCGCGCACGATCTGCTCGAGTCCGGCAAGAATCTCGACATGCCGCGCCACCCCAACGCCGCGCGCAGCCTGTGCGACCGCCACCTGCGTATCGATCAGCCGGTGCAGATCGGCCGCAAGGCGCTCGACATCGGTTACCCGGCTGTAATGCGTGAGATACATCGCCTGCGGCCCGAAGGACATCATGCGATCGATGGACGCGTGCAGGGCGTCCGGATCGAACTGGGTCGGAGTGCTGCTCGGAAAGACAAAAGCGCGCCCATCGACATCGAGCTCGCGGTAGGACAGGCCGAAAGTGTCGCCAGTGAAGAAGGCCGAAGCCGTGTGATCCCAGATGCAGACATGGTGGCGCGCGTGACCCGGGGAGTCGATGACGGTGAAGCGACGCGTCCCCATCTCCAGTTCGAGGCCATCGGTGGCCGGCACGATGCGCTTTTGCGCAACCGGTGCGAGCCAGCCATACATCGCGAAAGTCTTCTCCGCGCCATAGACCGCGCTGGTCGCCTCCCACAGCCGGGTGGGATCGACCATGTGGCGCACGGCGCGCGGATGGACCACGAGCCTCGCGCTGGGCAACGCACACATGAGGCTGCCCGCCCCTCCTGCGTGATCGAGATGGATGTGGGTGAGCATCACCCATGCCACGTTCGCCGGCTCGACACCGGCCGCTGCCAGGGCTGCCAGCACCCGCGGCACCGACGCATTGGTGCCGGTGTCGATGATCGCTGCCTGCCCCTGGTGGATGACCAGATGGATCGCAGCTAGACCGTCGCGGCAATAGCCGGCGTCCACCGCAAGAGTGCCGTCGGGATGTGCGGTTACATACTGCACGATCGGAATCCTCCTTCACCGAGAGTTACGGGGCATTCCTTCACCGAGAGTTACGGGGCATTATCGCATATCCTGCGCAATCCTGAAATGGACAATGCACAACAGGTTGTTACCAAATGCACGCAATCCCAGACTTCGACACCCCGATCGACCGACGCTCCCTGCCCGGGGAGAAATGGGGCCGCTACGCCGGCCGAGATATCCTGCCCATGTGGGTGGCAGACATGGACTTTGCCGCACCCGATGCGGTTGTCACCGCCCTGCAACAGCGCATTGCGCATGGCGTTTTCGGTTACACAGACCCATGGCCCAGCCTGATCGACGCCATCGTCGACGGGATCGCACGCGATCATGACTGGTGTATCGACCCCGACTGGCTGGTGTGGTTGCCTGGTGTGGTGAGCGGTTTCAACCTCGCTTGCCAGGTCGGCGCCGGCGACGGCAGCGAGGTGCTGACGCACACGCCGGTCTACCCGCCTTTCCTCACCGCACCGGCCAACACCGGACGACAACTGGTGACCAGCGTGATGACCGAAGATGCCGGTCGCTGGCAATGGGATCGCGCAGCCACCGAGTCCGTGATCGGTCCGCGCACCCGTGCGCTGCTGCTGTGCAATCCGCACAACCCCACCGGCAGAGTGTTCGACCGCGCGGAACTCACCTGGATCGCGGAAGTCGCCGAGCGTCACGAGTTGATCGTCTGCTCGGACGAAATCCACTGCGGCCTGGTGCTCGACGAGGCGAGTGAGCATATTCCGATCGCCTCACTGAGCCCATCCATCGCGGCGCGCTCCATCACTTTGATGGCCCCCTCAAAAACCTGGAACATCCCGGCGCTTTACTGCGCCTTCGCGATCATTCCGGACTCCGGGCTGCGTCGGCGCTACCGTCACGCGATGCGTGGGTTGATACCGCACCCTAACCTGCTCGGCATGGTTGCGGCCGAAGCCGCCTATCGTCACGGCGACCCCTGGCGCCAGGCATTGCGGGCCTATCTGCGGGGCAATCGCGAGCGCGTGCTGGCAGCGGTCGACGAGATGCCGGGCGTCAAGACCCGGCGGCCGGAGTCGACCTATCTCGCGTGGCTGGATTGCCGCGAAATGCCGACCGACGACCCGGTCGGCTTTTTCGAGGACGCCGGGGTCGGGCTTTCGGATGGCAAACCCTTCGGAATGCCGGGCTTCGTACGACTGAACTTCGGCTGTCCGCGCTGCGCCCTGGACGAGGCGCTCACGCGCATGCTCAGGGCGTTCGAGCGCTAGCCCGACGAGGTCTTTAGAACGGAATATCGTCGTCGAAATCACCAAAGCCGCCGCTCTGGGCCGGCGCGCGGTTTGCCGGCTCGGACTGCTGGGGCGCGCTGCGCTGCTGCTGGCGCGCCGGCGGCTCGTCCCGCCCCATGGGAGCGTCCCCACCCATGCCCTGTCGGCCACCAAGCATCTTCATCTCGTCGCCACGGATCTCGGTCGTGTAGCGGTCCTGGCCCTCCTTGTCCTGCCACTTGCGCGTTTGCAAGCGGCCTTCGACGTAGATCTGGCTGCCCTTGCGCAGATATTGCGCGGCGACTTCAGCGGTGCGACCGAAGAACACCACCCGGTGCCATTCGGTGGCTTCGCGACGCTCACCGCTGTTCTTGTCCTTCCACACCTCGGTAGTCGCGATGCGCAAATTGCAGATCGCATCACCCGACGGGGCGTAGCGGGTTTCGGGGTCGGCGCCGAGGTTGCCGATCAGAATCACCTTGTTGACGGATGCCATCCGTAGCTCCTGTGTGTGGATGTGGCGGGCGCCTGCCTTCCAGGACACCGTGGTTCAGTGTGTTGCGTCCGTTCTGGGCACGGCAGCCTCGACCCGACGCGGCGGCGGGTTCATCGTGGCGGCCAACACCAGCCAAAGCACGGCGATCGCCGCACAAACCAGATTCACTGCCTGCGCACCATGCCGTTGAGCAATGTAGCCTCCAAGCACGCCTCCCAGAAAAAGACCAAACGACTGCAGCGTATTGTACACCCCGAGGGCAGTCCCCTTCGATGTGGCAGGGGCGATCTTCGAGATCCACGATGGCTGAGTCGCCTCGAGCACATTGAAAGCGACAAAGAAAAGCGTCAGCCACACCGCCAGACCGAACAGCGTGTCGCCCAACGCGAAGAGCCCGAGCTGTACGACGACAAGCAATATGATAGCAGCATTGAACACGCTTTTCATCCGGCCATGCCGCTCGGCAAGAATCACCGCTGGCACCATGACCGCAAAAGACAACAACACTGCGGGCAGATAGATCTTCCAATGCTCGACCAACGCCAGCCCGCCAGCCGTGACCAGCGCGGCGGGCACCAGGACCCACATGGTGGTCTGGATCAGATGGAGCGCGAACACGCCAAAGTTCAGGCGCATCAGTTGCCCGTCGCGAAGTACGTCCACAAAGCGGCCGGCGTTGGCCCGTGGCACTGGCGGCGCATCCGGCACCACACGCAGGACCACAAAGATCCCACCGACGGCAAGTATCGCGGTAAGCCAGAAGATGCCCCCCATGCCGATCACCGCATAGAGTAGCGGCGCGGCGACCATGGACAGTGCGAACACCAGCCCGATGCTTGCACCGATCATCGCCATCACCTTGGTGCGATGCTGGTCACGCGTGAGGTCCGCAGCAAGCGCAGTCACCGCGGCTGAGATTGCACCGGCACCCTGCAACACCCGGCCTGCGATGACCATGTAGATGTCATTTGCCAGTGCTGCGACGACACTGCCGAGAAAGAAGATGACCAAGCCGGCGACGATGACCGGCTTGCGGCCGAAGCGGTCCGATGCGGCACCGAAGGCGATCTGCAGCATTGCCTGGGTGATCCCATAAGCACCGATGGCAATCCCGACCAGGGTCAGGTTGTCACCCCCTTCCAGCGTTTGTGCGTGCACCGAAAATACCGGCAGGATCAGAAACAGTCCGAGCATGCGCAGGCCGAAGATCGCCGCGAGGCTTATGCCGGCGCGTCTTTCTTCACGGCTCATGGAATCGTGCGCAGTGCTGCTCATGGGTCAAAGGCTTGTCGACGAAAGCCAGCATTCTAACAGCGACGACATCAATCTCCCCCGCATCACGCGCGAGCATCCGGCCAGACCGCTCACCGATGACGTTTGTCCCGCAGCGCTGTTCTCTCGTATAGTGCTTCGTTGTCCCCGGCACGCATGAGCACATGATCGACATCCGGATACGGGGTGCCCGCACCCACAATCTCAAGAACATCAACCTGGATCTACCCCGCAACCGGCTCACGGTGATTACGGGCTTGTCCGGTTCCGGCAAGTCGTCACTCGCCTTCGACACCCTGTATGCCGAGGGCCAGCGTCGTTACGTCGAGTCGCTGTCGACCTACGCCAGGCAGTTCCTACAGCTCATGGAAAAGCCCGATGTCGATCTGATCGAGGGGCTGTCGCCAGCCATCTCGATCGAGCAGAAGGCAACCAGCCATAACCCGCGCTCGACCGTCGGCACCGTCACCGAGATCCACGATTATCTCCGCTTGCTCTACGCGCGAGCCGGAACACCCCACTGCCCCGACCACCCCGGTCAGGCACTTCAGTCGCAGACAGTGTCGCAAATGGTCGACCACGTGCTAGCGCTGCCGGAAGACACCCGCCTGATGATTCTCGCACCGGTCGTTGCCGGACGAAAAGGCGAGCAGCACGATCTCTTCGCAGAGCTCCGCGCCCAAGGTTTCGTGCGCATCCGGGTCGATGGCCAGGTGCATGAGATCGACGCATTGCCCGATCTGGCCGCGCGCCAGCGCCATACGGTCGAAATCGTCATCGACCGCCTCAAGGTTCGGCCGGATCAGCGCGGCCGTATCGCGGAGTCATTCGAGATCGCCCTGCTCCATTCGGACGGACGAGCGATCGCCGCGGAAATCGACGACGGCACCGAGCATCTCTTCTCTGGGCGGTTCGCCTGCCCGGTGTGCAGCTACGCGCTGGCCGAACTTGAGCCGAGACTGTTTTCCTTCAACAACCCGGCCGGCGCGTGTCCGAACTGCGACGGCCTTGGACAGGTGGAGTTTCTCGACCCGGCGCGAGTGGTTGGCCACCCCGAGCTTTCGCTCGCTGCCGGCGCGATTCGTGGCTGGGACCGACGCAACCAGTTCTACTTTCAGATGCTGGCTAGCCTGTCGGCGCATTACGGCTTCGATACCGACATCCCTTTCGCCGAGTTGGATCAAGCCGTGCAACAGGTCATCCTCTTCGGCTCGGGCAAGGAGAAGGTCGCATTCCGCTACCTGTCCGACAGCGGTCGGAGCGTGCCCAAGGAGCACCCCTTCGAGGGCATCATTCCAAACCTGGAGCGACGTTATCGCGAGACCGACTCGATCACAGTCCGCGAGGAGTTGGCCAAGTATCGCGCATCCAAGCCTTGTCCGGTGTGCCAGGGCAGCCGCTTGCGCAGCGAGGCACGCCATGTCCTGATCGGCGACCAGTCCATCGACCGGGTCGGCCGCTTGCCGCTAGGTGAATGCCGGGCGTTCTTCTCAGGCCTGAGGCTCGACGGACACAAGGCACTGGTGGCCGACAAGATCGTGCGCGAGATCGACAACCGCCTCGGTTTTCTCATCGATGTGGGGCTCGACTACCTGTCGCTCGACCGCTCGGCCGACACGCTGTCCGGCGGCGAGGCGCAGCGGATACGTCTTGCCAGCCAGATTGGCTCCGGGCTGACCGGTGTCATGTATGTGCTGGACGAACCGTCGATCGGTCTGCACCAGCGGGACAACGACCGGCTGCTTGGCACCTTGCGCCACCTGCGGGATCTGGGTAACACAGTGATCGTGGTCGAACACGACGAGGATGCGATTCGTTATGCCGACCACGTGGTGGACATGGGCCCCGGCGCCGGCATCCACGGCGGAGAGATCGTTGCCAGCGGCCCGCCCGAGGCCATCATCGCTTCGGCCAACTCCCTCACAGGCGCCTATCTGTCCGGCCGCCGCCGCATCGCGATACCGAGCGAGCGAAAGCCCCCGACTGCAGATCGCTGGCTGAAGCTCAAAGGCGCCAGCGGCAACAACCTGCGCAACGTCGATATCGAGATTCCCTGCGGCCTGCTGACCTGCATCACCGGGGTCTCCGGCTCGGGCAAGTCGACACTCATCAACGATACCCTCTACATGCTCGCCGCCCAGCATCTTAACCGGGCCTCGACCGAGCCGGCACCGCATCACAGCATCGAGGGTCTGGAGCACTTCGACAAGGTCATCAACGTCGACCAGGCGCCAATCGGGCGCACGCCGCGCTCGAACCCCGCAACCTACACCGGCTTGTTCACGCCGATCCGGGATCTTTTCGCCGGCGTGCCCGAGGCTCGCTCTCGCGGCTATGGCCCGGGACGCTTTTCCTTCAACGTCAAGGGCGGACGCTGCGAGGCCTGCCAGGGTGACGGCATGATCAAGGTGGAAATGCATTTTCTGCCCGACATGTACGTGCCCTGCGACGTCTGCCAGGGGCGCCGCTACAACCGCGAGACGCTGGAAATCCGCTACAAGGGCCGGACCATCCAGGAAGTGCTGGAAATGACGGTGGAACAGGCCCGGGCAGTGTTCGATGCGGTACCGACCATCGCCCGCAAGCTCGACACTCTGCTCGATGTCGGGCTCGGCTATATCCACCTCGGCCAGAGCGCGACAACCCTGTCGGGCGGCGAGGCTCAGCGGGTCAAGCTCGCACTGGAGTTGTCCAAACGCGATACCGGCCGCACCCTGTACATTCTGGATGAACCCACCACTGGCCTGCATTTCCGTGACATCGAACTGCTCCTCGGCGTACTGGGCAGGCTGCGCAACCACGGCAATACCATCGTCGTCATCGAGCACAATCTCGACGTGATCAAGAGCGCCGACTGGATCGTCGATCTCGGTCCGGAGGGCGGCGACCGCGGCGGCAATATCGTCTGCGCAGGCACACCCGAAGCCGTGGCAGCCCAGCCGGACAGCCACACCGGCCGATACCTCAGCCGCGCACTCGCCCAAAACGCAGCCCCTCCGGCACAATGAGATGCGCGCTTACGCTTACACGACTGGCCTTCTCACCACTCAGCCGGCTTATCGGGCAAAATGCAGCACTGATTCCGGCAAGGAGATGAACGGATGACGGACCTTCCGACCGACCCCTCGAGCCGTTTCCTGTACCGCGTCGAGCGTCGCGCCCGCTTTCTCGAAACTCTTTTCATCGCGGAGATGGGCGTCTATCTCTCGCCGGACAGTGATCAACGCAAGCGCACGATCGAGATGCTCGTGCGCCTCATCGCGCGCCAGAGCGAGCTACCGCACATCAAGCCGGAAGCCTTCAAGCAGGCCTTCGAGATCCTGAATCGCCATCTCGAGGCAATGCAGAGAGTGCTGCCCCACGACGTGCAGTACCGCAACCGCCTGCGTCGTACCTGGTAGCCGGACACCGCCTCACGCGTCCAGCGCGCACGCCCGCAGGGTTTCGATCGGCACCACCGACAACGCGGACTCATGCGTCGCAGCCAGCACCACCGGCGGCGCGACACCGGCCTCATGGGCCTCGACCCAACGCAAGGCGCACAGACACCAGCGATCCCCCGGCTTCAGGCCTGCGAAACGGTACTCGGGCCGCGGCGTGACCAGGTCATTGCCGTGCTCACGCGAGAATACGAGAAACTCGGCAGTGACCCTGACGCAAAGCACATGGCGCCCAAAATCCTCGGGTGAGGTTTCGCAGCACCCCGTGCGGAAGAAGCCGGTCAAGGGTGCATAACTGCAGGCCAGCAGCGGCCCGCCAAGAACGTTCAGTTGTTCCTGTGTTCTCAGATCGCTCACGTGTTCTGCTCCGGCAACATTGATGCGTTCATTGCAGCGACAACCGACAACCGTCGAGGCTCGTATCGCGGATGATCAACCCGCATAGCCTTTGGGATTCATCGACTGCCACCGCCAGGCATCCACACACATTTCGTCGAGTCCCCGCTCGGCTCGCCAGCCAAGCAGACGCTCGGCCAGCGCGGGATCGGCCCAGCATTCTGCGATATCACCCGCGCGACGCGCGACTACCTGAAACGGGATCTCCCTGGCCGCTGCACGCTTGAAGGCCCTAACGACCTCGAGCACGCTGTAGCCACGCCCGGTGCCAAGATTCAAACATGTCGTCGGTCCGAGCGCCTCGAGCTGCTCGATCGCCCTGACATGACCCTTTGCCAGATCGACGACGTGGATGTAATCCCTCACGCCCGTGCCGTCGTGCGTCGGGTAGTCGCCCCCGAATACCTGAAGCCTGTCGCGCAGCCCGACGGCTACCTGTGCGACGAAAGGCATCAGATTGTTCGGCACCCCCGCTGGATCTTCGCCGATGTGACCACTCGGATGGGCACCAACCGGGTTGAAATAGCGCAGCAGCACTACACGCCAGCGCGTATCGGCAGCCGCGAGATCGGTCAGCACCCGCTCCATCATCCATTTGCTCCAACCGTATGGATTCGTGGCGGAGGTCGGGAAATCCTCGCGAATCGGAACGCTCGCCGGATCGCCATAGACAGTAGCAGACGAGCTGAAGACCAACCGATTCACCTCACGCTCCGCCATGACCTCGGCCAGGGTGATCGTGCCGACGATATTATTGTCATAGTAACGCAGCGGGTCAGCCACCGACTCCCCAACAGCTTTCAAAGCGGCGAAATGGATCACGGAATCGATGCGGTGTTCAGCGAAAACCGTGCGCATCGACTGCCGGTCCCTGACATCCACCGCATAGAACGCACTTACCGGCCGTCCGGTGATATGCGCGACACGATCCAGTGCGTCGGCGCGGCTGTTGCTCAGGTTGTCGACCACCACCACGTCATAGCCGGCCTCGAGCAGCTCGACGCAGGTATGACTGCCGATATAGCCCGTCCCGCCGGTGACAAGCACGGTTGCCATCTACCCCTCCCAGGTACAAAGTATGGCTATCATCTTAACGTCAGTAACGAGATAGAACTCAACATGTCAGGCCGAAAGACCACCAGCCCCAGCCACGAAGCCGACGCGGAACCACCACGCCTCGACAAGTGGTTGTGGGCGGCCCGCTTCTACAAAACGCGCAGCCTCGCCCGCCAGGCGATCGAAGCCGGTCATGTACGGGCGAACGGTGCCTCTGCAAAACCCTCCCGCGCTGCACGGATCGGCGATCTCATCGAAATCAGCCGTGGCGAGTCTCTCATCGAGTGCGAAATCCGGGCCCTCGGCACTCAGCGCGGCCCGGCCAGCGTGGCCGCCGCGCTGCACCAGGAAAGCGACCAGAGCATCGCACGTCGCGAGCACTTGGCCGCTGAAAGAGCACTCCGGGCCGATGGCTTGCGGCCGGGCGGGATTCGGCCGACAAAGCGGGATCGCCGGCACCTCGACCGCTGGCGCGATCTCTGACCAGTTACCCTGTAAACCTCGGTTGCTCGCTCTCTATGCCCTTGAATGCCTTACAGAGCTTGGGATGCGCAGCTTCGGCGACGGTCACCCGATAGGTGAGTCCGCTAGGTGCCCGATTGCACGCCTGGCGCGCCGCCTCAGCCCGCTGCGAGAAGCCGACACGACCGTGGCCGAAAAAAAAGCCGACGATGTCGGCTTTTTCGAACCAAACCAGGCCGTGCTCAGGCAGCCTCTTCGGTGCTCACTTCAACCGCTTCCTCTTCCGGCCTGTCCATCAGCTCGACCAGCGCCATCGGAGCGTTGTCCCCCTCACGGAACCCAAACTTCAGGATGCGCAAGTAGCCACCATTACGGGTTGCATAACGCGGGCCCAACTCGTCGAATAGCTTCACGACCATATCGCGATCGCGCAAACGGTTGAAAACCAGGCGCCGATTCGCCAGGCTGGGCTTCTTACCCAAGGTGATGAGCGGCTCGACTACGCGCCGCAGCTCTTTCGCCTTCGGAAGCGTGGTTTTGATGACTTCGTGGCGCAGCAACGAGCTGGCCATGTTGCGAAACATCGCCTGCCGGTGACTGCTGGTCCGGTTCAGCTTGCGAAGACCATGACGGTGACGCATTTTTTTCTACCTCACTACGCCGACGCTTCTCAACCGAGCTTTTCGAGCCCGGCCGGCGGCCAGCTTTCCAGTTTCATTCCCAGCGTCAACCCGCGCGTGGCCAACACTTCCTTGATCTCGTTGAGCGACTTGCGACCCAGATTCGGAGTCTTGAGCAACTCGTTCTCGGTGCGCTGAATCAGATCACCGATGTAGTAGATGTTCTCGGCCTTGAGACAGTTGGCCGAACGCACCGTCAACTCCAGGTCGTCTACCGGACGCAACAGCACCGGATCCACGTCCAACTCGGTGTCAGCCTCCTTGCCGCCAGCCGGCTCGGTGCCTTCCAGCGCTGCAAACACCGACAGCTGATCCACGAGGATACGTGCGGCATCACGGATCGCCTCTTCCGGATCCACCGCACCGTTGGTCTCGATATCGATCACCAGTCGGTCCAGATCGGTACGCTGCTCGACACGGGCGCTTTCGACCAGGTAGCTGACACGGCGAACCGGGCTGAAAGAAGCGTCGAGCATCACACGGCCGATGGCTTTGCTTTCGTCCGCACCGGGGCGCACGTTGGACGGAACGTAACCGCGTCCTGCTTCAACCTTTATTTCCATCTCGAGCTTGCCGCCAGGGGCGACATGCGCGATCACATGTTCCGGGTTGACGATCTCGACGTCATGACCCACCTCGATATCCGCGGCAGTCACCACCCCCTCACCGGTCTTGGACAGGCGCAGCGTCGCCTCCGAGCGGTGGTGCAGCTTAAGCACAACACCCTTGAGGTTCAGCAACACGTCAACGATGTCCTCGCGAACACCGTCCAAAGTCGAGTATTCGTGGAGAACGCCCTCGATACTGACCTCGGTCGGCGCGCAGCCGGGCAGCGAGGACAGCAGAATGCGCCGCAGC
>CAYTAY010000082.1:0-1106 GCA_964435845.1 uncultured Azoarcus sp. | reverse complement strand
GTCGATGATGCGGGGTTTCAGCAGCGAATTGCTTTGCATCAGCAGTTCCTCGGGTTTTTTCTTCAGACGAACCGATTAGCGGGAGTAAAGTTCCACAACCAGGTTCTCGTTGATCGTGGCGGGCAGCTCTTCGCGCTGCGGATACGCCTTGAACGTCCCCTTGCCGGCCTTGGTGTCAACCTCGAGCCACTCGGGGAAACCGCGCGACGCAGCAGCTTCCAGCGCGGCCTTCACTCGCAGTTGGCCGCGCGCGCCTTCGGTCACTTCGACCACATCCCCAGGACGGACAACATACGAGGGGATGTTCACGCGCTTGCCATTAACCAAAATGCCGTTGTGGCGGACCAACTGACGGGACTCAGCACGCGAAGCGCCGAAGCCCATACGGAATACTACTGAATCCAGGCGACCCTCAAGAAGCTGCAGCAGGTTTTCGCCGGTCGGGCCTTTGCGGCGATCCGCCTGGGCATACACGCGACGGAACTGCCCCTCGAGAATGCCGTACAGTCGGCGGATCTTCTGCTTCTCGCGCAACTGCACGCCGTAACCGGACATACGATGACCGGAGCGCTGACCATGCTGACCGGGCGCATAGGAACGACGCTCGATGGCGCACTTGTCGGTGAAGCACTTCTCACCCTTGAGGAACAGTTTCTCGCCTTCGCGACGGCACTGACGGCACTTGGGATCTAGATTACGAGCCACACTAAACTCCTTGTCAGATGCGACGCTTTTTGGGCGGACGGCAGCCGTTGTGCGGAACCGGCGTGATATCGGTAATGCTGGAAATCTTGATGCCAATCGCATTCAGCGCGCGCACCGCGGATTCGCGACCCGGCCCAGGACCCTTGATCCGCACCTCGAGGTTCTTGACGCCACACTCCTGAGCGGCCTTGCCAGCCGATTCGGCGGCAACCTGCGCGGCAAACGGCGTGCTCTTGCGCGAACCCTTGAAACCAGCACCGCCCGACGTCGCCCACGAAAGGGCATTGCCCTGACGGTCGGTGATTGTGATGATCGTGTTGTTGAAGCTCGCATGCACGTGGGCGATGCCCTCGGCAACGTTCTTCTTGACCTTCTTGCGAACTTTCGCAGCTGTCTTAGCC
>CAYTAY010000081.1:3801-13599 GCA_964435845.1 uncultured Azoarcus sp. | reverse complement strand
CCGCCTCTGCGCCCCATGCACCGTAGTTGATGGTCGCGACCGAAAAACCCAGCGTGACGAAGAAGATCATCATCGCCATCCAGGCCGCACCCACGTCCGCCGGCGGCGAGAGCAGACCGACCATGCCGGCGCCGAGTATCGGCAAGGACAAGGCGATGGCCTGCTTGCGGTTGGCCAGCCGGTCGCTCGCCCAACCGATGAGCGGATCGGTCAAGGCGTCGAGAATACGCACCGCGAGCAACACCGCCCCGACGACCGCCAGGGACAGACCGAAGCCCTCGACATAGAGGCGCGGCACATGCACGTAGATCGGCAAGGCCGCAAAAGCGAGCGGCAAGCCGAACACACCGTAGGCGAGAACCGGGCGCCAGGTCGCGGCCGCAGCCGACTCGGCCTCGCCCACGGCACTCTCACCGGAGGTGGAGGCGAGCGTCGCTGCCGGTTCAGCCATCGGTGCGATCACCGATCAGTCGTGCCCGCAGGCCGGGCTCTCGGGTCCGCTCGTCCAGCCAGATCGCGAAAAACGCCGCGGCGAAATCGGGGTCGGTCACGACGCCGCTCGGGCGGTCGCCGTAGTGGAAATGCACGCCCTGGCCGGGGAGATGGATACCGACGATGACATCTCCAGCGGAGACATCAGGGAAGGCCTGCTCGAGCGCCGGTCGCCACGACACGATGCGGGCCTCGTCGGCCACTCCGAGACGGCGCATCTCATCCTCGGTGGCTTTCACCAGCCTCGCCGAGGGGATGGTCCGCTCGTAGGCAATCGCCAGCGCAAAGGCCCCGCCGTCGCGCCAGGCCTGCGCATCCGGCGCCCACAGGGCGGCTTCGTAGATGCGCAGGCCGAACCAGCGCAATGCCCCGCTGCCAAGCGGCTGCCAACCCTGCTGCGCGAGGGCTTCGATGGCCGGCACCCGTTGCCCGGGAACCGTCGAACCCTGCGACGCCACGACCACCGAGACGTTTGCCGCAACCGCAAGCATCAGTGCAGCCGCAGCCCGCCCGAGGCGCTTTATCGCGCCGACGAGCTCACTTCGGTGCATGGACAAGCTCGTAGTGATGGACATCGATGTCACCGGTTTCGAAACCGGCCTCGCAATAGGAGAGGTAGAAACGCCACATGCGGATGAAGCGCTCCGCGAAGCCCTGCACGCGCACCGCCGCGAGATTGGCAAGAAAGCGCTCATGCCAGATCGCCAGGGTTGACGCGTAGTCGCGCCCGAAAGCGAAGTCACCCTCCACAACCAGCCCGGCAGCCGCGGCCTGCCGGTGAAACACCGACGGGCTGGGCAGCATGCCACCCGGAAAGATATGGCGCTGGATGAAGTCAGTGCCGCGACGGTAGCGGTGAAAGAGATCGTCGCCGATCGTGATCGCCTGGATGATGCAACGCCCGCCAGGGCGCAGCAGCGTCGCCAGTTGGCTGAAATAGTCCGGCCAGAAACGCTCGCCGACCGCCTCGATCATCTCGATCGAGACGATGTGATCGTACTGGCCGCGCACATCGCGGTAATCGCACAGCTCGAAGCGCACCCTGTCCGCAAAACCAGCCCGCTCGGCGCGCTCGCGTGCAAACCCAAGCTGCGCCGGCGACAGGGTCAGGCACAAGACCTTGCAGCCGAACTCCTTGGCCGCGACCTCGGCGAAACCGCCCCAGCCGCAGCCGACCTCGAGAATCATCTGATCCGGCTTCGCGTCGAGGCGCTCCAGGATTCGCTGGTATTTGCGCCGCTGGGCGGTCTCGAGGCTGTCGTGCGCCGACTCGAAGACTGCGGCCGAGTAGGTCATGCTCGGGTCGAGCCAGAGCGAGTAGAAATCGTTGCCGAGGTCGTAGTGCGCCTCGATGTTGCGCCGTGCGCCTACCCGTGTGTTGGCGCGCAGCAGATGCCACAGCCGATGCCCGGCAAGCCGCAGCCTGCGTCCATAGACCGCGGCGCCCAGTCGATCACGGTTGCGCGACAACAGGAGCAGTACCTCGGTCGGGTCGTCGCTATCCCACAATTCGTCCATCCAGGCCTCGGCGAGGCCGATGTCGCCGGTGGCCAGGGCGCGGTCGAAAGTTTCGTAGTCACGCACCCGGAACTGGGCAACCAGCGCGCCGTGACCCACCCGCAGCCGTTGGCCGTCGGGCAACTCCACCGCAAGCGCACCATGCTCGAGCGCGTCGAGCATCTCCAATGCCAGGCGCGCAGAGCGCGGCAGCGCGGCCAGCGTCCGCGGACAGAAGCGGCTCAGGGCTTCGTCCATCGAGAGTTGCTCCGGGTTCATGTTGTCGTCTCCTCGAGAGGGGGCGGGGGTTTACGAAAAAAGCGCACTTTTTTCCACCACAGTCGCAACGCCTGCCAGTGGATGCGGAACACCACGCCGAAAGTCATCAACGGAAAGCGCAGCAGCCAGCGCCGCAGCGCAGCGCCATCGAGCGCCTGCTCACGGCCGCCGACGCGGGTAGAGAGCTGTTTCTCGCCGTCGTCGTAGTAATCGATCGACACCGCATTGAGTCCGTCGCGGCTGTCGAAACGGAAGCGGTATTCGCCCTTGACCGGAAAGAAAGGCGAGACATGGAAAACCTTGGGTGCGATCAGGATCTCGCCGGAGCGGATCGGCCGCAGATCCGGGTGGAAAACGAGGTAGCGGTGGGTTTCACCGAAGGTGTTGTTCACTTCGGCAAGCACGACGCGCAACTGCCCGGCGCGGTCGTGGCAATACCAGAAGCTGACCGGGTTGAACACATAGCCGAGCACGCGCGGCATGGTGTGGAGGACCACCTCGCCGTCTGCATACCCGGCGAGCTCGTGTTCAGCAAGCAGCGACCTCACCCAGGGCAGCAGCGGCGAGCCATCACGCGCGCCATGATCTTCGGAGCGCAGGCTGAACACCCCGGCACGTTCGACCCCGAGCAAGGGGGCCCGCAGGCTCTGCATACGCGACAGGGGAATGCGCAGAAAGGCCACCGGATACACGAAACGGTTGCTCGCCACCGCATGGCGCTCGTGCATCACCGCGCCAAAACAAACCGATGCCGTCAGCGACCATGGCTGCGGACTCATGCAGACACCCCTTGCGTTTCGACGGTAGCGCCTCGCCAGGGCACGCTGCCGCCGAGCCGCTCGACCACCTGCAGCGCCGACTTGAGGCCGTCCTCATGAAACCCGTAGCCGGTCCACGCGCCGGCAAACCAGGTATTGCGCTTGCCCTGGATCTTGACGAGCCGACCCTGGGCGTCTATTGCCGCCTGATCGAATACCGGATGCGCGTAATCGAAGCTGCGTATGAGCGTGTCGGGTGCCGGCTCACGGAAGGGGTTGAGCGACACCACCACTGGCGTCTCGGTCGGCAATGGCTGCAGCCGGTTGAGCAGATAACTGACGGACACCGGCCGGCTGCCTTCGGCCGCCGAACCCGCGAGGTAATTCCAGGCGGACCACACCTTCTTGCGACGCGGCAGCAGCGAGAGGTCGGTGTGAAGCACGGCACGATTGGCCTGGTAGCGCACCGAGGACAGCACCATACGCTCCGATGGCGAGACGTCTTCACCCAGGATGGCCAGCGCCTGATCGCTGTGGCAGGCAAACACCACGTCGTCGAAGCGCTGGGTGGCGCTGCGGGTCTGCACCCAGACACCGGCCTCGTCACGGGCAACCCGTTCGACCGGGCAATTCAAACGGGCATCCGGGAGAGTGTCGATGATCCGACGGACATACTCGCGCGCACCGCCGCGCACCGTCATCCAGCGCGGGCGATCACTGACCTGCAGCAAGCCGTGGTTGTGGCAAAAGCGCGCGAACGTGGACACTGGGTATTCGAGCATGGTGGCCGTCGGGCAAGACCAGATCGCAGCGGCCATGGGCAGCAGATACCAGTGGCGGAACGCCTCGCCATAGCGGTTGGCGGCAAGCCACGCTCCGAGCGGCAAGTCCGGCGCGGAACCAGACACCGCCATGCGGGTCGCCTCACGGTTGAATCGAAGGATGTCGGCGATCATCCGCCACATTGCGGGGCGAAACAGGTTGCTGCGCTGGGCGAAGACGGTGCCGAGGTCAGTCCCGGCCCACTCGAGGTCAGGCGCGTCCAGACTCACCGCGAACGACATCTCGGACTCCACCACCGGCACGCCGAGCAGCGCGAACATGGCGCACAGGTTCGGGTAGGTCTTGCGGTTGAACACCAGAAAGCCGGTATCCACGCCAAAGGTTTGACCATCGACGGTGACGTCCACCGTGTTGGTGTGGCCGCCGAAATAGTCGCCCGCCTCGAACAGCGTCGCCGCATGTGTGCGCGACAGCAGCCACGCTGCAGCCAGCCCCGAGATGCCCGACCCGACGACCGCGACCCGCTTCTGGCCGCCGGTCGTCGCGTGGCGGATGTCGCCCATATCCATGAGATACCCTCCCTCAGCGCCGTCTGCCCGACAGCCTGCAGCGCGCTTGCCGGCGCGCCTGGACCGCCGCATACAGGCGGCGGCTCAGCGGGGTCGGCAGGCTATGATTGCGCACCGCCAGGCCGCTGGAGACAAGCTGCTCTGCGCTCATGTGTTCGCCCCCTCGATCAAGGCGTAGGCCGAGTGGTTGTGAATGGACTCGAAGTTTTCGGACTCGACCACCCAGGCAGCGATACGGCTGTCGCCCTTGAGGCGCAGCGCGATGTCACGCACCAGATCCTCGACGAACTTGGGGTTGTCGTAGGCACGCTCGGTGACCCATTTCTCGTCCGGGCGCTTGAGCAGGCCGAACACCTCGCACGAGGCCTCCTCCTCCGCCATCCGCACCAACTCCTCGATGCTCACGTGCTCGCGCAGGCTGGCGGCAATCGTGATCGCCGAGCGCTGGTTGTGCGCGCCGTAATCGGAGATCTTCTTGGAGCACGGGCACAGGCTGGTCACCGGGGCCACCACCTTGAGCGTGACCGAGGTGTCCGCCCCGGCAAGTTTCTCGATGCGTATCGCCACGTCGACGTCGATGAGACTTTCCACCCCCGACACCGGCGCCGCCTTGCGGATGAAGTAGGGAAATTCGAACTCCGCACGGCCCTCCTGGCCTTCCAGGCGCTCGAGCATCTCGACGAACATGACCTGAAGCCCGGTCAGATCAAGCGGCTCGCGCTCGGTCTCGAGTATCTCGACGAAGCGCGACATGTGCGTGCCCTTGACCTCCGCGGGCAGGCCGACGGTCATCTCTACGCGCGCCACCGTGTGGCTGAGGCTGCCATCGCGGTTACGCAGCTTCAAGGGGTAGCGCAAACCGCGGACGCCGACACGCTGGATGGCGAGCGAACGATGGTCTGACGAGGACTGCACGTCGGGGAGAAAAATCCGTTCCGGGGCGTTCATGTGTTCTCCTGTCGGTTTGGGTGAGTGTTCGGAGTGCGGGTCAAACGTCCAGTCGGAGCACGCGTGGGGCCGCACCCGGACGGTGCACCAGGAGCTTGATGTCTATGCCGGGGGGTACGCGATTGTCTACGACACGCGCTGCGCCGCAGGTCGTGGCTTCGGCGGCATTCTTCGTTTTTGCGTGAGCCGGCTGAGCAAGCCAGAAAGCGGCGAGAACGATAGCGCTACCCAGTACCGCAGCGCCTGTGGCCAGATTGCATTTGGTTAGCGTTTTCATGATCGTTGTCCTGGACAAGTTGAACTTACAACCTTACGATAGAGCCACTTCAAATTCATGTCAAGTGTTTGTCTTAGACAAAATGACGACATTAGAGCTTTTCAATATAGCGTCGGTTGAACGGGATACCGGCTTGTCAAAAGACACGCTCCGCGTTTGGGAGCGTCGCTACGGTTTTCCGCAGCCCGCTCGCGACGACAACGGCGATCGTGCCTACCCCCGGGAACAGGTCGAGAAACTTCGTCTGATACGCCGCCTGCTCGACCAGGGCAAACGCCCTTCCAAGGTGGTGGCTGCGAGCACCGACGAGCTCGTCGCGATGCTCGAAGAGACCGCAGCCGAGAAACCACAAGCCAGCGATGTCGCCGAGACCGATTTCCTCCACCTGGTGCGCATGCACCGCAGCGCCGAGCTGCGCACCATGTTGCAGCAGCTGGTGCTCAAACAAGGCCTGCAACGGTTCGCCGCGGAAACCGTCACCGCCCTGAATGTCGCCATCGGCCAGGCCTGGGTGCGTGGCGAGCTCGACGTGTGCGAAGAGCATCTTTATTCGGAACAGATGCAAAACGTGCTACGCAATGCGATCGGAAGCCACTCCGGCGGCGGCTCCCGACCTCGCATACTGCTCACCACCTTCCCGGACGAACAGCATGGCCTCGGCCTGCTCATGGCCGAGGCGGTGCTGGTGCCGGAAGGCGCCACCTGCATATCGATTGGCGTGCAAACCCCGCTGGGCGACATTCGCACCGCCGCCATCGCCGGCCAGTTCGACGTCGTGGCCTTGTCCTTCAGCGGCGCCTTTCCCGTGCGGCAGGCGGTGGAAGGGTTGAAACAGCTACGGGGCATGCTGCCAGCGGAGATCGCACTTTGGGCTGGAGGCGCAGCGCTACAGGGTCGTCGTGCCAAACTGGAGGGCATCCGCGTCGTCGGCGACCTGCAGGATGCCTTGGTCGCGCTCGGCGAATGGCGGGCAAAGCACGCAACCTGAGGGCAAGCTCGACGCCAAAGCAAGAAGTCAGCGCGGCATTCGCGCCTCACGGCGCTCCCACAAGCAGTGACCACTGCCCTGCCAGTGCTCGTCCATCAACTGTGGGAGCGGCGCAAGCGGCGAAAAGGACGACGCAACCGGCAACGCGGTTGCCATGAGCCAGCACTGCCTTCGCGCCTGGATCCTATGCTGTCTGCGCTATAGTGAGACCTCCACTCCACCCGCTGCCGCCTCCATGAAATACGGCCCACCCGGCTTCGAACGCCGCATCTGCCCGCCCGACCAACTCACCGAGCGGGTCGCCGACCTGCCTCGGCCGCTGGTTTTTACCAATGGTTGCTTCGACATTCTCCACCGCGGGCATGTCACTTACCTGGCGCAGGCGCGTTCGCTAGGCGCCTCGCTGGTGGTGGCGCTGAACACCGACGCGTCGGTGAAAAGGCTCGGCAAGGGTGACGACCGCCCGGTCAATTCGCTCGAAGACCGGCTGGCGGTGATGGCGGCGCTCGACTGTGTCGATCTGGTCACCTGGTTCGACGAAGCTACCCCGCTCACCCGGATACTGGAGGCGCGGCCGGACGTGCTGGTCAAGGGCGGGGACTGGCCGGTGGAGCGCATCGTGGGCGCAGCCGAAGTCACCGGCTGGGGCGGCAGCGTGCGCTCCATTGCGTTCGAGCATGCGCGCTCGACGACCGATCTTCTCAAGCGAATTCGCTCGCTCTGACACGCCCCCGGTTACTCGATGACTGCTTGCCGGTAAAATGCCGGCGATGAACATGATCGTCGACCATCCCAGTGCGCTGCATGTGCTCGAGCATGTCTTTGGCTACTCTGGCTTCCGGGGGCAGCAGGAGGCTGTGGTGGAGCATGTCGCCAACGGGGGCGACGCACTGGTGCTGATGCCGACCGGCGGCGGCAAATCCCTTTGCTTTCAGATCCCGGCGCTGCTTCGGCAAGGTACGGCGGTCGTCGTCTCGCCTTTGATCGCCCTCATGCATGACCAGGTCAGCGCCCTGGTGGAGGCCGGGGTGTCTGCGGCCTTCCTGAATTCCAGCCTGGACATGGAGGCCTCGCGCGCAGTCGAACGTGATCTGCACCAGGGCAGGCTCGACCTGCTCTATGTCGCGCCCGAGCGGCTGATGACACCGCGCTTTCTCGACCAGTTGGACCATTTGCGCGACACCCTGCAACTGGCCCTTTTCGCCATCGACGAAGCCCACTGTGTCTCGCAGTGGGGCCACGACTTCCGCCCGGAATACCTGCAGCTCTCCATTTTGCCCGAGCGCTACCCGTCGATTCCGCGGATCGCGCTGACCGCGACCGCCGACCGCCAGACCCGGAAGGAGATTCGCGGGCGGCTCCGGCTCGAGGAGGCGCGGGAGTTCATCTCGAGCTTCGACCGGCCCAACATCCGCTACACCATCGCCGAGAAACAGGATGCGCGCCGTCAGCTGCTGGGTTTCATCCGCGAGGAGTGCCTGGGAGAGGCCGGTATCGTCTACTGCCTGTCACGCCGCAAGGTCGAGGACACCGCCCGTTGGCTGTGCGAACAAGGCGTCAACGCCCTGCCCTACCATGCGGGCATGCCCTCCGAGCGGCGCGCTGAGCACCAGAACCGTTTTTTGCGCGAGGACGGCATCGTGATGGTCGCGACGATCGCCTTCGGCATGGGCATCGACAAGCCGGATGTGCGTTTCGTCGCCCACATCGATCTGCCGCGCTCGATCGAAGGCTATTACCAGGAAACCGGTCGCGCCGGCCGCGACGGTGTGCCGGCGCAGGCATGGATGGCCTGGGGCGCACAGGATGTGGTGCAGCAACGGCGCATGATCGACGAGTCCGACGCGAACGAGCAGTTCAAACGCCTCGCCCGCAACCGCCTCGACGTGCTCGTTGGCCTGGTGGAGGCGACCACCTGCCGTCGCCAGCATCTGCTTGCCTATTTCGGCGAGCAGGCGGAGCCCTGCGGCAACTGCGACAACTGCCTCAATCCACCGCAAACCTGGGACGCCACCGAGGCCGCGCGCAAGGCGCTGTCCTGCGTGTATCGCACCGGCCAGCGCTATGGCGCCGGGCATCTCATCGACGTGCTGCGCGGGGAGTTGACCGAGAAGGTGGTCGAACGCGAACACGATCAGCTCAGCACATTCGGTATCGGCGCGGAGATGGACGAGAAACGCTGGCGGGCCGCGTTCCGGCAACTGGTCGCGCGCGAGTTGCTCGCGGTCGACCATGAGCGCTACAACGCGCTGATGCTGACCGAGCACGCCCGCCCGCTGTTGCGCGGCGAGGCGGCCTTCCTGCTGCGCGTGGAGGCCGAACGGAGTCGCAGCCGCAGCAAGCGCCGCAGCAACACCCGGCTGGAGATCCCCGGCGGGGTGCCGACCACGCTGTTCGATCGCCTGCGCGCCTGGCGTACCGAGACCGCACGCGAGCGCAACGTGCCGGCCTATGTGATCCTCAACGACGCAACCCTGCGTGAGATTGCGATCCACCGGCCGAGAACACGCTCGGCGCTCGCGGACATCAACGGCATCGGCGACCGCAAGCTGGAGGCGTACGGAGAGGCGATCCTGAAGCTGGTGGAAGAGACGATTTGAGGCTAACCATTCGTCGGCGGCAGGGATTCGCCAATGGCGCCGAACAAGCCTCGACGCGCGCCTGATCGCTCGGCATAGCCGAGCTCCTACAGTTGGATGCACGCACGCGCGCAATGACCCCTGATATTCAACCGCGCCTGATCGCTCGGCATAGCCGAGCTCCTACAGTTGGATGCACGCACCCGCGCGCGCAATGACCCACCGACGTGCCCACGGTTCGCGTGTTGGATGGATGCACGCGCGCGCGCGCAATGACCCGAATCCATGACGCTGTAGGAGCCCGGCTCGGCCGGGCGATTCCAACGCAAGATTCGCGACCCACGCACGATCAGTCCGCAGCCGGAATCCGCGCGTGCGCTGAGGGATCAAAGCGCCTGATCGCTCGGCATAGCCGAGCTCCTACAGTTGGATGCACGCACGCGCGCAATGACCCCTGATATTCAACCGCGCCTGATCGCTCGGCATAGCCGAGCTCCTACAGTTGGATGCACGCACCCGCGCGCGCAATGACCCACCGACGTGCCCACGGTTCGCGTGTTGGATGGATGCACGCGCGCGCGCGCAATGACCCGAATCCATGACGCTGTAGGAGCCCGGCTCGGCCGGG
>CAYTAY010000081.1:0-3701 GCA_964435845.1 uncultured Azoarcus sp. | reverse complement strand
CTGAGGGATCAAAGCGCCTGATCGCTCGGCATAGCCGAGCTCCTACAGTTGGATGGATGCACGCACGCGCGCGCGCAATGACCCGAATCCATGACGCTGTAGGAGCCCGGCTCGGCCGGGCGATTCCAACGCAAGATTCGCGACCCACGCACGATCAGTCCGCCGCCGGAATCCGGCGCGTGCGCTGAGGGATCAAAGCACCTTGAGGAGCTCGACCTCGAACACCAGGGTCGCGTTTGCCGGGATGACGCCGCCGGCGCCGCGGGCGCCATAGCCCATCTCGGGCGGGATGGTCAGCTTGCGGCGGCCGCCCTCCTTCATGCCCTGCACGCCTTCATCCCAGCCTCGGATGACGTGGCCGGCGCCGAGTGGAAAGACAAAGGGGTCGTTGCGATCCTTGCTGGAATCGAACTTGCGCCCGTCGGTGAGCCAGCCGGTGTAATGCACCGACACCTTCTTGCCCTTGTCGGCGACCGCGCCTTCACCGGTTTCGATATCTTCGATGACGAGGCCGTCGGCCCGGGGTTGTTCGCTCATGCGTGAAGCTCCACGTGGACGCGGAATCCGATCCGCGCTGATTGAGATTCAGCGGCGCGCTTTGCGTCGCTGCGGAAAATGTTCGCGAAACTTGGCGATCTTGGGTGCGACCACGTACTGACAATAAGGCTGATCGGCGTTGTTCGCGTAGTAGTCATGGTGGTAGTCTTCCGCCGGCCAGAACTCGGCCGCGGGCTCCACCTTGGTGACGATGGCAGAGGGAAACACACGCGCCTCGCCCATTTCTTCGATCAGCGCCAGCGCGGTGTGCAACTGGGCCTCACTGGTCGGGAAGATCGCCGAGCGATACTGGGTGCCGACATCGTTGCCCTGGCGGTTCAGCGTGGTCGGGTCATGCACCACGAAGAAAACCTCCAGCAACTCGCGGTAGCCGATCACGTTGGGATCGAACTCGATGCGGACCACCTCGGCATGGCCGGTGCCGCCGCCGCATACCTCACGATAGGTTGGAGACGCGACATGACCGCCGCAGTAGCCCGACTGTAGCGCAAGCACACCCTCCACATCCTTGAATACTGCCTCGAGACACCAGAAGCAACCGCCACCAAATATGGCAGTCTCTGTTGCTGGCTTCAACTCCTTGTCCGACATGCATGACTCCTGCTGGGTGACATGTCGGTGTGACATGCGCGGTGCCGGATCATTCCAAAGAATCCGCATCCAAACGTGACATGCGACGCGCCATCAAGCCACGGCGGGTTGGAACAGTGCCCCGAGTGCCGCACCCGGATCTTCGGCACGCATGAAGGCCTCGCCCACGAGGAAGGCACAGACGCAATGCTCACGCATCAGGGCGACGTCGGCTGGGGTCAGGATGCCGGACTCGGTGACCACGGTACGGCCGGCCGGAATGCGCGCGAGCAAGTCGAGCGTGGTCTGCAGGCTGACTTCGAAGGTGCGCAGGTTGCGGTTGTTGATGCCGAGCAGCGGCGTGTGCAACTGCAGCGCGACGTCGAGTTCGGCAGCGTCATGCACCTCGACGAGCACGCTCATGCCGAGCGACTCGGCGACTGACTCCATCTCTTGCATGACCGCGAGTTCGAGCGCAGCAACGATGAGCAGGATCGCGTCCGCCCCCATCGCCCGAGCCTCGAAAACCTGCCAGGGGTCGATCAGAAAGTCCTTGCGCAGCACCGGCAGCGCGCAGGCGTCGCGTGCTGCCTGCAGGTAGGCGGGGTCGCCCTGGAAAAACTGGCGATCGGTGAGCACCGACAGGCAGCACGCGCCGGCGCGTGCATAAGAAGCAGCGATCTCGGCAGGGCGGAAATCCTCGCGAATGACGCCCTTGGAGGGGCTGGCTTTTTTGATCTCGGCGATTACCGCCGACCGTCCGGTGGCAATGCTCGCGCGGATCGCTCCGGTGAAATCGCGCACCACCGGCGCGGCAGCAGCGGCGTTGCCGATGGCCGCGAAAGATTGTTCGGCCTGGCCTGAAGCGAGTTCCTCGCGCTTGACCGCAATGATCCTGTCCAGAATGTCGCTCATGGCCCGCTCACCCGAAACTGCGCGAAAACCGGATGAACTCGTCGAGCCTGGCGCGGGCCGCGCCGCTGGCGATGAGTTCGCGTGCCTGGTGGATGCCGTCGGCAATGGAAGACACCAGGTTGGCGGTGTAGAGCGCCGCGCCCGCGTTGAGGATGACGATTTCGCGCGCCGGGCCCGGTATGTTCCCGAGCGCGCCGTAGAGCATGCTCATCGACTCCTCGGCGTTTTCCACCCGCAGGTTACGGCTGCCGGCCATCGCAAGGTCGTAGTCCTCGGGGTGGATCTCGTACTCGATGATCTCGCCGTCACGCAGCTCTGCGACCATGGTCGCAGAGCCGAGGCTGATCTCGTCCATGCCGTCCAGGCCGTAAACGACGAGGACATGGTTGGCGCCGAGCTGCTTCATGACCCGGGCCTGGATGCCCACCAGGTCAGGGTGAAAGACGCCCATCAGGGTGTTCGGCGCCCCGGCCGGATTGGTCAGTGGCCCGAGGATGTTGAAAATGGTACGCACGCCCATCTCGCGCCGCACCGGCGCGACGTTCTTCATCGCACCATGGTGGTTGGGCGCGAACATGAAGCCGATGCCGGTGGCCTGGATGCACTCGGCGACCTGCCCAGGGGTGAGCGACAGATTGACCCCCAGGGCCTCCAGCACGTCGGCACTGCCACTCTTGGACGATACGCCACGATTGCCGTGCTTGGCCACCCGAGCGCCGGCTGCAGCGGCGACGAACATCGTCGCGGTCGAGATGTTGAAGGTGTGGGCGCCATCGCCCCCGGTGCCGACCACATCGAGAAAATGCTCATGCGGTGGCTCCACGCGCACCTTGGTGGACAGCTCGCGCATCACCGTGGCCGCGGCTGCGATCTCGCCAATGGTTTCCTTCTTCACCCGCAGACCGGTAAGAATGGCAGCGGTCATGACTGGCGAGATTTCGCCGGCCATGACCTGTCGCATCAGCGAGAGCATCTCGTCAAAGAAGATCTCGCGGTGTTCGATCGTGCGCTGCAGCGCTGCCTGTGCGGTGATGGCCATCGATCCGTCTCCTGGTATCTCGATGAGGGTGTGTGGCCAAGCCCTGTCAGGCGGCCTCGGTGATTCGGGTGTCGAGGAAGTTCTTCAGCAGTGCATGACCACATTCGCTCATGATGGACTCGGGGTGGAACTGCACTCCTTCGACCGCCATG
The DNA here is from genome assembly GCA_964435845.1 of uncultured Azoarcus sp. Taxonomy (GTDB): domain Bacteria; phylum Pseudomonadota; class Gammaproteobacteria; order Burkholderiales; family Rhodocyclaceae; genus Azoarcus_F. Next base: position 467 of record CAYTAY010000081.1, on the reverse strand, counting down.
CTGCGGTGGCGCACGCCCATGATCTCGCCATCCGCGGTCCATGCGGTGACCTCGAGGCATCCCGGCAGGGTCTCACGCTCGATCGCCAGCGAATGGTAGCGGGTGCAGGTGAGCGGATTGGGCAGGTCACGGAACACGCCCTCACCGTTGTGATGCACCGGCGAGGTCTTGCCGTGCATCAGCCGCTTGGCGTGCACGATGCACCCGCCAAAGGCCGCGCCGATGCTCTGGTGGCCGAGGCACACGCCGAGGATGGGGATGCGGCCGGCGAAGGCCTTGATCGCCGCAACCGAAATCCCGGCCTCTGCCGGGGAGCACGGCCCCGGCGAGATCACCAGGTGCGCCGGCGCATGGTACGTGATCTGTTCGACCGTGATCTCGTCATTGCGATAGACCTTGACCCGGGCGCCGAGCTCACCGAAATACTGCACCAGGTTGTAGGTGAAGCTGTCGTAGTTGTCGATCAT
>CAYTAY010000080.1:4148-13629 GCA_964435845.1 uncultured Azoarcus sp. | reverse complement strand
CGCCTCCGGCTCGCTCGCCACCCGCATCGACGACGCCAAGCCGGTGCTGATGGTCTCGGCCGACGCCGGCATGCGCAACGGCAAGCCGGTGCCCTACAAGCACTTGCTGGATGAAGCCTGCGAGATCGCCGAATTCCCGCCACAAAAGGTGTTGCTGGTCGATCGTGGCCTGGACAAGGGCTTTCCGCGGGTCGCGGGGCGTGACGTGGATTACGCCGAGCTGCGCGCCAAGCACATGGACGCGCAGGTGCCGGTGACCTGGATCGAATCCACCGAGCCGAGCTACATCCTCTACACCTCAGGTACCACCGGCAAGCCCAAGGGCGTGCAGCGCGACACCGGCGGCTACCTGGTCGCGATGGCCTCGACGATACCGCGCATCTTCACCGGCGAGCCGGGTGAGGCGATGTTCGCGACCTCCGACATCGGCTGGGTGGTCGGCCATAGCTACATCATCTACGGCCCGCTGATCGGCGGCATGGCCACCATCATGTACGAAGGCACTCCGCTGCGCCCGGACGCCGGCGTATGGTGGAGCATCGTCGAAAAGTACAAGGTCGCAGTGATGTTCTCCGCGCCCACCGCGGTGCGCGTGCTCAAGAAGCAGGACCCGGCCTTCCTCAAGAAGTACGACCTGTCCTCGCTCAAGCATCTGTTCCTCGCCGGCGAGCCGCTGGACGAGACCTCGCACGAGTGGATCATGAGCGAGCTCGGCATCCCGGTCATCGACAACTACTGGCAGACTGAAACCGGCTGGCCGATGCTCGCGATCTGCCGCGGCGTCGAGGACCGCCCGATCAAGCTCGGCTCGCCGGCCTTCCCGGTCTACGGCTACGACCTGCGCATCTTCCGCGAGGATGGCAGCGAGTGCGGCGCCAACGAAAAGGGCATCGTCGCCATCGTGCCGCCGCTGCCGCCGGGCTGCCTGTCGACCGTGTGGGGTCAGGACGAGCGCTTCCTCTCCACCTACTTCTCCACCTTCAAGGATCCGGTGGTGTATTCCTCGTCCGACTGGGGCATCCGGGACGACAAGGGCTACTACACCATCCTCGGACGCATGGACGACGTCATCAACGTCGCCGGCCATCGCCTGGGCACCCGCGAGATCGAGGAGGCGGTGCAGACCCACCCGGCCATCGCCGAGGTCGCGGTCGTCGGTGTCGCCGACCAGCTCAAGGGCCAGATGCCGATGGCCTTCGCGGTGCTCAAGGACGCGAGCGCCGCCGACACCGCCGAGAAGGCCGCCGCCCTCGAGAAGGAGGTCATGAAGCGGGTCGACAACAGCCTCGGCGCCATCGCCCGTCCGGCCCGGGTGCACTTCATCAGCGGCCTGCCCAAGACCCGCTCAGGCAAGATGCTGCGCCGCTCCATCCAGGCCCTGGCCGAAGGCCGCGACGCGGGTGATCTGACCACCATCGAGGATCCGTCCACGCTGGAGCAGATCAAGTCGGCGTTGAAGGGTTGATGTTCGCACGTTGCTGGGTGTGGTGCAGACAGCCTGTCAGACCCAGCCCGGCAGCTTGTCAGATTGCGAGCAGCTTAGCCGGAGGCTGTCGTGAGTGCCGGCGACCAACGGTGGCCGATCCGGCTGTTTGTGGCGGCCCGCTGCAGATAGTCGTAGATGCTGCGGCGTTGTCTGGCCGAGTTGCCTTGGTCAGCGGTTGTCACGCACAAACGGTTTTCCACGCGCCTGCTCGGCAGGTGCAAGAGAACTGCGGGGGCATTGACGCGCGGGCAAATGGTCTCGGAGCCGACGATCCGGCAGCCGACCATGCGTGAATAATAGGCCGCGTGGCGCGGGTGCACTTCCATCACGAAGTCGGTCGCACCATAGGTCCGCACCGCGACCTGGTAGGCGGCGTTGAATAGGGCTGCGAACGCTGGCTGGGAGCCGAATTCCGAATCTGTCGCCAGACGGGTGAGCTCGCACAGGCGCCCACCCAGTTTGCGACGGGCCTGAATCTCGCGGGGGTAGAGGTGCTCCGCGAGCAAACCCTGCGGACCGTCGCTGCGCACCGACACGGTGGCGACCACGCGTGAGCCATGCAGGGCGGCTATCGTGGTCAGGTCATGATCATCGTTCTTCGCTGCCACTAGCCGCAGTCCTCGCGCAGCATAGCGTTTTTCGATCAGCATGCCGACTTCGACTTCGACCGGAGAGTCTCTCGGCACGACCACGAACCGGACGTCGTCCGGCGTGCGCTGTGTGTCCCGGGCGGCAAAATTGTCGGCGGGGTCGTAAGCCGAGTTGTCACGGAGTCGCGTCGGGACTGGATTGATCATGCGTAGCCTGATACCTGTCGTCATGGTGTGACCAATGTCACGCTTCGCGTCGAAAAGCGCTTGACGGCGACTATATACAATCAAGCTTCGAGTATGTGTCGAAAGGTGTAACCGGATATGCCAAAAGTGGAGATTTCCCGATCTTGCGGAGCGTTTTCGAGGGGGGGTGCTGGCGTGCCATCGATGCTTGCATCGACTTCGGCCTTGATCACCCGCCAGATCGGGCGGAAGATCATTCGCAGATCGCGTGTGATCGCCTGCACGTCCATCATTGAGGGAATGCGCATGCCCCGGTGTTCCACAGGTCTGCCGATCTGAGTGATCTCTACGCCAAGTTTGGCGAAATGGCTCGCCAGTCTAGGCTCGGTCAGCACGAAGATCTTTTCCACCCCCTGTCGCTGAGCCAGGGCGATGGCGCCCAGGTAAAGTCCAATCGGGATGTAGGGGAATCGCGGCTGAGTCCTGGTGCCGAAGTCGTCCTCACCCAAGGGCAGGGTACCGGCGTTTTCGCCGCGCCGACGTCGAAACGCCGAACGTACTGCCAGCCGTGAAACCTCCGCGATCCGGTCGCGGGGCAGGCGTGATGGGTCATACAGCGAGCGATCCAGCGCGTCGGCGCATGTGCGTTCGAACGGCAGCAGTGCGTCGTGATCGTTCGGATCGGTGAGCACCAGGCGCACGCAGCCGACGGGAACCGAGGCGTTTTCCTGGGTGCGCAGCAGGCAATGCAGACTGTGTGCGTCGAAGACATCGGTTTCGAGCCGGTCCGGGCGCTGCGGCTCGTAACCCAGCTCTTCGCAATAGACTTCGTGCCGCACACGGAAAATCTCGTTCCGGACGCTGTCATCGACCGCCGCCTCGATCCGGAAGTGTCGCTGGAAGCCGCGACCGAGGTTGAATCGGTCGAAAAAGGACATGATCAGGTTCCTTGTCTTAGCAGGTCGACGATGGCGATCTTGCCGACCCGCCGCGCCGGCAGCAGCGAGGCCAGCACCGTCGCGAAAAAACCGATCAGGCAGGCCGAGACCAGTACGTCCGGTACCAGACGGATCATTGCAGTGTAGCCGACGTTGGCATTGGGTGGCGGTGGCATGGGAATGCCCACAGCTGATATCGCCAAGGCCGCCGCGACGCCCACCAACAAACCGCACACCGCGCCGAACAGCCCCAGCAGCAGGTTCTCCATCACGACCAGCCGGAAGACATCCCCGGCCCTGTTGCCGAGCGCCTGCATGGTGCCGAACTCGGCATGGCGTTCGAATATCGTCATGTTCACGCTGTTGGCCACCGACAGCAATACCATGAACAGGATAATCGCCTGCAGCACGCCGAACTGCCGCTCGTACAGCGCGAGCGTTTTTTCGTAAAAGTCCGACAGCATGATCCAGTCCCACGCTTCCAACTCGTCGGCGTCCAGCCCGGCAGCGATCGCCTGGTAGGCGCGTGCCGTGTCGCGGGTGTCGTGCAGTGTGGCCACCAGCACGTTGACGCCATCCGTGAACATCAGCTCCTGCGCTGCCGCGAGCGGAATGCGCACCGCGCGGGAATCGAATTCCTTGGAGAAACTCTGGAACACCCCGACGATTCTGAAATCCAGGGTGTTCAGCGCGCCTTCGGCAGTGTTCATCACCAGTGTCACGGTGTCGCCCACGGCGAGGCTCAGCGAATGGGCGACCCCCTGTCCGACGACCATGCCGAAGACGTCGTCGTCCGACAGGTGGCGTCCGGCGACGATCTCGACGAAGGTGCCGAGCCGCGCCTCCTTGTCCGGTTCCACCCCTTCGCCGACGATCCCCAAGTCCCGCCGCCCGTTGTTCAGCACCCCCGCGAAACTCAGGCGGCTGGCGACCTCCTTGACCTCAGGCAAGGCCTCGATGTGCGCGGCGACCGCTTCCGGCCGGGGTATCAGAAAGCGCTCGGGCTGCCGCGTGCCGCGCTCCTGGAAATCCTTGCGGAACACCTGCACATGACCGGTTTGCGAGTGGATGGTCGCTTCCCCGAGTTGCACGAAGATGTCCTGCACGAAACCGCCGGCGACGATGAGACTGGTCACGCCGAACACGATTGCCATCAGGGTCATGCCAACCCTCAGCTTCTGGCGAAGCAGGTTTCTCAGCGCGAGGCGTGCGAGCACCGGTATTCTCCTAGCGCTGGTGACGCAAGGCGTCGACGATGTTCATCCGCGACGCCCGCCAGGCGGGCACGATGCTCGCGAGCGTCGTAGTGACCAGTGCCAGCAGGAAAGCGTCGCTTGCCAAGGCGGCGGAAACCGAGATCCGGCCGATAAAGCCCACATCCATGCCCGGCGGTGGAGGCATCGGAATGCCGACGGCCGAGATCAGCAGCGCCAGCGCGATGCCCAGTGCCACGCCGACGGCGCCGCCAATCGCCCCGAGCAGCACGCCCTCGGTCAGGAAGGTGCGCAGAATACTGCGACGGCGCACCCCGATGGCCATCGACGTGCCGATCTCGCCGGTGCGTTCGGCCACCGCCATCGACAGCGTGTTCGATATGCTGAGAATCACGATCAGCGCGATCAGCAGCCTGACCACATCGACCTGGCGCGAGAAGAGCTCCACCGTCTTGTTGTAGAAATCCGCCAGCTCGTACCAGGGGATCAGCTCGAATTCGGCGTCGTCGAGCGTGACGGCCAGACTCGCCAGCGCGGCATCGGTGTCACGGGTGTCGTTCAGCAGCAGTACCCAGCTCGTCGCGCCGTCCACCCGCATCAGCTGCCGGGCAACATCGATCGGCACCCGCAGCGCCGAGTCGTCGTAAGCCTTGGCTGTGGTCCGGAACAAGCCGGCCACGGTCAATTCCACCGCATTCAGCCCCCCTTCGGCGGTGGTCGCCAGCAACACCACCCGTTCGCCCGGCTCGATGCCGACGTTGGCAGCGAGGCCGACTCCTACGATGACCGAGTCGGGGCCGCTCTCGGTGAGATCACGGCCTGCGACGATGCGGATAGCGCGTCCGATCGGTGCTTCGCGAACAGGGTCGATGCCCTCGCCCATGAACGAGATCGTACTCTCGCCGCTGCTCAGCAAGCCGTTGAAGGCCAGGCGCGGGGCGAGGGTGCGGGTGCTCGCGGGCGCGGCACGCTCCACCTCGCCGGCATCGGCCGGCAGCAGAAAGCTGTAGGGATCGCCGAGTCCGTGCGAAAAATAACCCGGGCGTATGATCTGCACGTGGCCGAGCTGCGAGTGGATCGTTGCTTCGCGCATGTTGTTCAGCAGCCAGTTGATGAACCCCCCGGCGAGCAGAAAGGTGACCACCCCGCCGCAGATGATGAGCATCGCGAGGCCGGCCCGGCGCCTGTGGCGGAACAGGTTGCGGGAGGCCATCGAGATGGCGCCGCCCACACGGTTGATTGCATCGCTGAACATGCGCGTTCGTCGGAAGACTGTCTGGCTCTATGATAGCCTTTTCCCGGGCACGGATTCGAGGGTCGCGCAGAATGCACAATGTATTTCAATATGACGAAGCCTTTTCGCGCAACATCGGCTGGGTGACCGAGTCCGAGCAGGCCCGACTGCGCCGGGCACGGGTCGCGATCGCCGGCATGGGCGGGGTCGGCGGCGTGCATCTGCTGACGCTGGCACGCTTCGGCGTGGGTGGCTTCAGCATCGCCGACTTCGACGCTTTCGATCTCCCCAACTTCAACCGCCAGGCCGGTGCGCTGGTGTCCACCGTCGGTCGGCCCAAGGCGGCGGTGCTCGCGGAGATGGCGCGCGACATCAATCCGGAGATCGACCTGCGGCTGTTCGCCGATGGTGTCTCCGGGGCCAATCTCGACGCCTTCCTCGACGGCGTCGACGTCTATGTCGACGGTCTCGACTTCTTTGCCTTCGAGGCGCGGCGTGCGGTTTTCGCGGCCTGCCGGTGCAGGGGCATTGCCGCGGTGACCGCCGCGCCGCTTGGCATGGGCACTGCGATGCTCGTGTTCACCCCGGATGGCATGTCCTTCGACGATTACTTTGGCCTCGACGCATGCCGCGACGAGGAGGAGATGGCGGTGCGATTCCTGCTCGGGCTGTCGCCGGCCATGCTGCAGCGGGCCTATCTCGCGGATGCCTCCCGCGTCGACCTTGCGCAACGGCGCGGCCCCTCGACCGTCGCCGCCTGCCAGCTCTGCGCCGGTGTCGCCGCCACCGAGGCGGTCAAGTTGCTGCTCGGGCGGGGCGAGGTGCTGGCCGCGCCCTGGGGCTATCAGTTCGACGCCTACCGCAACCGTTTCAAGCGCACCTGGCGGCCCGGTGGGCATCGCAACCCGCTGCAGCGCATCGGCCTGTGGGCGGCGCGCCGCCAATTGGCCCGCATGAAGAAGCAAGGAGAACGCCATGCCCAGTCGTGACCAAGTGCTCGCCATCCTCGACCTCGCGCGCTGGGCGCCGAGCGGCGACAACACCCAGCCCTGGCGTTTCGAGATCGTCGGCGACGACCATGTCGTCATTCATGGCCATGACACCCGCGACCACGTCATCTACGACTATGAGGGCTGGCCCAGCCAGATGGCGCACGGCGCGCTCCTCGAGACGCTCCGGCTGGCCGCCACCCGTCATGGCTGCGTCGCGGCCTGGCAGCTTCGGCCGGGCAGCCCCGAGCTTGCGCCGGTCTACGATGTCACCCTGAGCGCCGCGCAGGCGCCCACCGAAGACCCGCTGGTCGCCTGCATCGAGCGGCGCAGCGTGCAGCGCCGGCCGCTGCGCACCACAGCGCTCGCGCCCGAAGCGCGCGCGGCGCTGGTCGAGGCGGTCGGGCCGGACTGCCGCCTCGTGTTCTTCGACAGCTTCGCCCGCCGTCTCGCGGTGGCGAAGCTGCTGTGGCACAACGCCTATCTGCGGCTCACCTGCCCGGAGGCCTACGCGGTGCACCGCGACATCATCGAGTGGGGCGTGCGCTTCAGCGAGGACCGCATCCCCGAGCCGGCGGTGGGCGTCGATCCGCTTACCGCCCGGCTCATGCGCTGGGTCATGCAGAGCTGGGAGCGGGTGGAATTCTTCAACCGCTATCTTCTCGGCACAGTCGCCCCCCGAATACAGCTCGACTGGATTCCGGCGCTGGCCTGCGCCGCGCATGTGCTGGTCCTGCCCGGCCGGCCGCTGGCGACGATCGATGAGCGGGTGCGCGCCGGCATTGCGATGCAGCGCCTGTGGCTGACCGCAGAGCGATACGGCCTGCAACTGCAGCCCGAGATGACGCCGGTGATCTTTCGCTGGTATGCCAGAGCCGGCCGCAGCATCTCGACGCTGCCTGCGATCGACGAGGGTGCCGCGCAGCTCGCGGACCGCTTCGAACAACTGGCGGGTGCCGGCACCGACACCCCGTTCGCCTTCTTCTGTCGCGTCGGCTATGGGCGCGCCGCGAGTTCGCGGTCGTTGCGCAAGCCGCTCGATGCCCTGTGGCTGCGGCCCGATTGACCCCGTGCAGTGTCGGAATTTTTTACACTGCTCCGCTTTCTCACTGCTTGCCGAAGCCCGCGCGTACTTCAAAGGTCTGAATAAAAACAAAAAAAATAAACTGGCCCATGTTTTGCTTAGTAGATGTCGAGAGCACTTTGAATGCAACAAGGCGTCGGAACCCACCCCGGTTCGGACGCAACTGACGGGAGACCCAAAATGAAACTCAGGAAAAAGGCACTGGCCACCGCCCTCGCCGCCGGTCTGGCGATGGGCGTCGCCGGGCAGGCTTCGGCGAGCGTGTATGCCGGTTCGCAGTTGCTTTTGAACAGCCTTGGCGTTGTTTTTACGAATTCGCAAGGGGCTCCGATTACGAACCTCGGTCCGGGGTACACGTTCAATGTCGAAGATTCCGCCACGCTGAACGGGGCTCTCCAGTCTTGGTCCAATACGTGCAACAGCTTGGGCGCCCCGGCTTGCAACAATGTAGCGGGACAACCCGTTCTGGGCCTTAACGCGGCCAATGCACCCGGCGGAACCGTAACTCGCGCAAACGACAACTACGCACTGTACGGTCAAGGCACCGGAACCTTCGCCAATTCCAACGCCGAGATTTCCACCGCGCAGCTTGTCTCGATTTTTTCACCTACATCCACCAAACAGGTGGCGGAGGCTGAACTGCAGGGTGGCGGAACCGGTCAGGCATCCACCAACATCCAGTCGAATACAACCTTTACTGTGACGTTCGTGGCTCAGGACACATTCAACATGTTCCTGAATCTGAACGTTACCCCCTACGCCAAGGCTGATGTAACGCTGGTGCCACCGAATAGCGCTGGCTTTGCGCAAGCGAACCTTGAAGCGGCTTTTACCTTGAACTTTCTTGACGCCATCGTAGGCCAGACAAGGGTGAAGTGGTCGCCTGACGGATCAGGGGCTGTATCAACCTGCTTCGCAAGTTTGGTCTGCAGTGCAAATGATGGTGGGGAAACTCTCAATCTGACCTTGGGTGTTGGTCCCGGCAACTCATCGATCACTTACGCTCCTGGTGCTACTAATATGTCGCTCCAAGTGACTGGTTTGGCGGCGGGAAGATACAGCCTTACTCTTGCGGGGCTCACAAGTGTGAACGTCGCCCAAGTCCCGGAACCCGGCACGTTGATGCTCATCGGCCTCGGTCTGCTCGGGCTCGGTGTGATGGCGATGCGTCGCCGCCGCAGCGATGGCCTGAACATGGCTTGATGACGCAGACGGGGGCGGCGTGAGTCGCCCCCCGGGGATTCGGGCAGTGATTCCCGTCGGCTGCCCGACCCGTGATGAAACCGCGGCTTTTGCTGCGGTTTCGCAGTTTACGGCGCCAGATCCAGCTCGATGCGGGCGACCGCGAGGCCGATGAGCATCGCGTGGATGCCGATGTAGAGGCTCAGTACCCGCTCGACGAAGAGCAGCGGCGCGGCGCTCGCGATGGCGAGGGACAGTGCGGTGAGTGCCAGCGTCATGCCGAGCATCGCGCTGTTGCCGCGTTTGAAGATGGAGTACATCTTTCCGGGGCGGAAGGTCTGCAGCGCCGCCCAGGTGCGCCGCCCGGAGTAGAAGAACAAGGCCATCGCGGCGACCCAGGCGACAAGCGCGACCGCGCTGCCGGCGAACAGCCGGTCGGCGACGAACAGCGCCGGCAGCACATGGGCGAGCACATGCAGTCCCATCCAGCCCCGGTCGTGGTCGGCGATGCCGCTGTGCGGACGCCCGGCGAGCCGCCAGGCGCGGTGGAGGCTGGGCAGGGTCGCGCCGACGGCGAG
>CAYTAY010000080.1:0-4048 GCA_964435845.1 uncultured Azoarcus sp. | reverse complement strand
TGGATGCGCGCGACGGTCGCGACCGGATCGGCAATCAGCTCCCGATAGGGGAGGTCGAGAAACCGCGAAGCCGGGTGTCGCTCGCGGGCGAGCAGGTAGGCGTCCATGTCGGTCGCGAGGCGGTCGAGCACCTGTGCGCCGAGCGCCCCGGTATCGAGCCGGGGGCTGCAGATGCCACGAAAGGCGGCGTTGAGACTTGCCCAGGAGGCTACCGACTGCACCGGGTCGCGATGCAGGTGGATCAGGCAGGCGTCCGGGTAGGCCTCGAGCAGCGCATCCAGGCCGGCGAGGTGATCGGGTGACTTCAGCAGCCAGCGTTCAGCCGGATAGGCAGCCTGCAAAGTCTGCAGGACGCGCTTGTGGTGTGCGTAGTCCGGGAGGTGGTCGACCGTGTCCAGCCAGCGCGAGTAGGCCGGCACATCGAACATGCCTGCCAGGGCCTGGGTCGCGAAGCCGTGCATCAGCAGGGGCGTGCATTCTTCGGGGCCGTCGAGGTGGAACTCGTGGATGTGCCCCAGCGTCGGCGCGAGGTGGCGCTGCAGACGCATCAGGCGCGCGCCGACACGGCGGCGCGGGTCGGCGTCGAAGCGCGTCGGCCTCGGTGGTGGAATCTGCGACACCGTTGTCTCCCAGTTGCGCAGGTAGCGGTGCGCCGGATCGTTGGCCAGCAGATTGAACAGGAAGGAGGTGCCCGAGCGGGGCAGGCCGAGAATCACCAGCGGGCGTGGCACCGCTTGCTCGAGGATTTGTGGAAAGCGCTGCCAGTGCGCCTCGAGTGCGGCACGCGCATCGAACAGGCCGCAGAACATTTCGCGCAGATACAGGCGCCCAAAGGCATGCGGGCGCCCGGTCTGCTCGATCGCCTCGACCAGGCGGCGCGCCGCCACGACATGCGGCCCGCGCTGCCATGCGCCGGCTCCGCGCTTTCGTGAAACCCGGGCGATCATCTCGTCGACGTCGAGGCGGCGCGGTGCGATTGCGGCCGGCAGCACCGGGGCGAGCGCGTTCCAGGTTCGGGCGAGCGGGCTCCTGTAGGCAGCGCTCAGCATCGGTGTCGGCACCCTGTGATCAGCGACGGGCGTCGATGCGCGCCAGCAGCGCGCGAGCCTCGTCGTGGATCGTGGCGTCGGCCGACAGCGTGAGCACGGTATCGGCCGCTACCCGCGCCTCGTCCCAGCGCTGCAGGCGCACCAGGATGTCGGCGAGGTGCAGGCGGATCTGGGCGTCCGCCGGCGCGTGCTCCACCGCCTGGGCGACGAAGAAGCGCGCGCGGGAGGCGTCGCCGCGCTCGAGCATCAGCATGCCCATGGTGTCGAGCACATGGGGATCCTCGGGGGCGAGCTCGTGGGCACGCTGGATGAGCTTCAGCGCGGCGTCCGGGTCGGTCTTGCGGGTGAACCACGCGACGTTGTTCAGTGACGGCACATGCTCCGGCGCGACCTCGAGCACCTTGCGATAGCTCGCGACCGCGTCCGCTTCGCGCCCGAGGCTCAGAAACGCGCCCGCCTCATGCAAGCGGGCGGCCACATCCGTGGGGTGGCGTTGCAACCAGTCGGCCAGCCGCGCGAGCGCCTCGTCATGCCGCTGCTGGCCCCAAAGGGCGCGTACGAGCAGGATGCTCAGCTCGGAGTCCTCCGCGATTTCGATCGCGCGGCTGAGCTGTTTCTCGCCCTCGGCGAACTGGCCGGTGAGCACCTGGAACCACCCTGCGGTGGCGAGCACGTCGCGCCGCAGGCCATGTTCCGCGAGGAGTCGAGTGACCTCCTCGTTCGCAGCCTGCAGCTCGGTCATCCTGGTGAGTAGCCGAACGAGTCCGAGGCGCGCGTCGACGTAGCCGGGCGCGAGCGCGATGGCTTGCTCGAGTGATGCGCGAGCCAGCGCGGGCTCGCCGGCCATTGCCTGGGCCTCGGCGAGATGGAAGTGCGCTGTTGGCGAGTCCGGCGCGCGGCGGACCCATTGTTCGAAGCTGCTGCGCGCCGAGGACAGGTTGCCGGTCGCGAGCTCGGCCCGGCCGCGCAGCTCGAGCAGGCGGGGCAAGCCGTCGAACTGCGCCGCCGTGAGCCCCCGCAGCAGGTCGAGCACGCGTGCCGGGTCGCTGAGGGCGAGGTGCATGCCACCGAGGGCGGCCCGCATCTGCAGCGAGTTGGGCACCAGGCTCAGCCCCTGGTCGAGCAGGCGGAGGGCCTCGGTGGTGTTGCCGAGCCGCGCTTCGGCTTCGGCCAGCATCAGCAGCGCCGACTCGTTGTCCGGGGTCGCCACCACCACCGGCCGGACCAGCGTGCGCACCGCTTCCTGGTTGCCTGCAGCGGCCTCGATGCGTGCCAGATTGAGCCGGGCCGGGGCATCGTCGGGCTGCATCGCCAGCACGCGCTCGAGCTCGCTGCGCGCCTGCGGCCAGTCGCCGGTGGCCAGATGCACCGCGGCGGCGAGATTGATCGGGTCGATGAGCTCCGGGTGCGAGGCCTGCAGCGCGCGCGCGATGTCCAGCGCTTCGCCGAAGCGGTTGTCGCGGAAGGCCGCGAGGCCGAGCAGGAATTGCTGTTGATAGTCGGCGTCTGTCGCATCGCTGTCGTCCATCGCCTCGTTGGCCATGAGTCTCGCGATCATCAGCGTGTGCCGGGCCTGTGGCGAATCCGGTTGGGCGGTGACGAGGCGGCTGGCGTAGCTCACGCCGGCTGCGGCGTCGCCGCCGAGCAGCGCCGACGCCGCGAGCATGCGCAGCAGCGCCGGGTCGTCCGGGTTGGCGTGCTGCGCCTTCTCGAGCGCCGCACGCGCGGCCGCGAAATCGGCGCGGCTCATGTGGATCTCGCCCATGAGCTGCTGCAACGTGGCGGATTCGGGTACCTGGGAGAGCACGAACTGCGCATGGCGCATCGCCTGTTCGGTTTCGCCAAGTTGCAGGCGCGCGATCGCAAGGTAGAGCCGGTTGGGCAGGAAGGCCGGATTGGCAGCGAAGCTGGCCTCGAAGGCATTGGCTGCGTCCAGCGTGCGGCCTCGGGCGAAGTGCACCAGGCCGTCCACATAGTGCACAAAGGGGTGGCGTGCGAGTCCCGCCTGCCTGAGATGCTGTACATCGGCCTCGGCTTCGTCGAGCTTGCCCTGGTGCAGGCGGGCGATGGCGCGCTTGGCATGGTCGAGCGTGTTGAACGCGCGCGCCGCGATCGCCTGGCCGAATGCAGCCTCGGCGTCGGCGAGCCGGCCGTCCTCGAGTGCGAGGTCGCCGGCGAGCGACCAGGCCTCGGGCGCCGGTTGCGGTCCGCTGGTGACTTGTTCGAGCCAGTTCGCCGCGGCCTCGCGATCGCCGCGTCCGGCTTCGAGCAGTGCCATCGCGATCATCGCCTGCGCGGCGTCAGGTGCGATCTCGAGTGCGCTCTTCGCTGCAGCTTCGCCTTCTGCGAGGTCACCACCCAGCAGCAGGGCTTGCGCGCGATACCCAAGCAGGGTCGCGCGGCTGGCAGCGGGTGCATCCGGGATCGGCAGCGCGGTCTCGGTGAGCACCCGCTCGAGTGCGCCCTGCATCATCAACGCACGCACCAGCAGTGGCTGGGCTTCGGCTCGGGGTATGCCAAGCTCGATCGCCCGACGCAAATCGCGCTCGGCACGGTCGGCCTCGCCCAGTTCCAGCGCGGTACGCGCGAGCAGCCAGCGGGCCTCACGCAGGTCGGGGTTCTGCTGCAGGGCATTGGACAGTTCGATCGACGCGGCGCTGTAGTTGCCTGCGTCGAAGTGCTGCGCCCCGCGGGTGAGAAAATCCTCGGCCGACGAGCCGCGCCCGCAGGCGGTCAGCAACGAGATGGCGGCGCAGATCGCGAGAAATCGGGTCGTCCGGGGCGTCAGTGGCATGAGCGATCCTTTTTGGGCGGTTCGCGGACGATAGGCTTGCCGCGATGCAGGCGGGATGTTCCGTTCATTGTACTCCGACCGAGAGTTCGCCTTCCAGCGAGGCCCGCATCCGTTTGGGGCAGAGCAACCGCATGAATACTGAACGGGCGCCATTGGCCGGCGATGTTCAGGGCTTACATGCCCCGTAGGAGCCCGGCTTCGCCGG
>CAYTAY010000079.1:0-13654 GCA_964435845.1 uncultured Azoarcus sp. | reverse complement strand
TGCGTCGATCGTACGACGACTACGTTGGAAGACGAAATTCGTGGGGCAGCTCAGGCAATGATCAAGAACACACTCCAATACTGCGCAACCGACAAGGAAATCTTCGATGCTTTGATGTCGGCCAAACAGAAAATCAGCGAGAAGGTTCTTCTAGAAATAGCGAAGGATAGAGGCATCTTCTACTCAGCCAAGGACAGCCGGGAAGACCTTATCAGCGCCATCTCGCTTCTCCCTCATGACTTCCACGACCTTAACACGCTACTTGAACAGCGGGAGCACTCTGGACGGCAGGAGAAGCTGACATCGGTCATTCTTCCTGAAGCCCTAACGATGGAAGAGATCAAGGAGGTACTCAAGGACTACACCGCTGAGTCGCCTGCCGATGAACGAGTGACTCACCACTCTAAGGGCAGCGACCAGGTCGTAGCTAACGTGAAGTATTCGGAGATCGACTACGGCAAGACACGCCTTGTCCAGCGCACTCCCAAAGAGGCCGCGATTGAGTTCCACATCGAGAAGGACAAGACCACCATCCGCATGCCAGCCAACGCCCGAACCAAAGAGGTCTTTGGCAAGCTGAAGGATAAGCTCGACATTAAGCGGAAGAAGGAAATCCCAACCATCCGCATCGAAATTGGTGAGTTCGAATCTCCTGCCTTACGCACTGAGTTCTTCACGACCCTCATCAGCAAGCTCAAGGGCTTCTCTCTGAAGAATGTCACCAGCGTCAAGGTGGAGCGATTGAAGCAGGGGCCAGAAGAGTGTGAACTTGACCTTGATGAAGACCAAGACACCGAGGAAGCCAAGCACGAGGCGCTGGCACTGGTGAAGAACGTTGCACTCAGAGGGGAGACATTGCTTGCCTCAGAGGAGTACCAGAGCCTGAAGAAGAAAGGCTTCTTCATCACATCCATCATCTGGCGTTCGATGTTGGCGACGCCCCCCCATCCGATGGTCGAATTTGAAGCAGCCTTCGAAGAACCATTGCAGGGGAAGGGCTTCAAGTACTTCGTCCGAGGGGCCTACAACATGGTTGATAAGCAATATACGAAGACCATTCGACCAGTGGAGGCAGAAAGGAAAGAGAACTATTTGAGCATTATCGAAGACACCGCGGCGAACACCATTAAGGAGCTTCGCAAGAAAGCCGAAGCCGAAGCGAAAGAGAGTCAAACCCAGGGGGCGCCAGCATGAACAGGGTCAGATGGCTCGATGCACAGTGGCCCTCCTCGATACGAACCATAGGGAATACGCTCAAGGACATGCCCTTCTCCGAAGAGAGCATGGATGGCTTCGTTGTCGAGCGTGTACGAGATGACTTCATCGATGCGCGGTTTATCGAGAAATTCATCTACGAGGAAGTCAATGCGGATCCCTTCGGAAAGGAAGAGGTGATTGAACGAACTGGCTACCGTTCAACAGACTTCACCTTGTTTGGCCAGTTCCCCTACATCGAAGTGAGGAACGGCCAGCGAAGCATCAAGGAGTTCGTGAATCGCCTGCTTCAAGCGTGCAACTTCAACTTGGTTGTCTCCCCCCTTACCGTCGACGTCCACGATTGGGTCGCTTCTTTTCAGGATATCCTCGGACAGAAGATCTTGGTGGACTCCCTCCAACTCTCTGGTGTTGAAGTTGAGGATGGCATCACGGGAAAGATTCTTCTGAAGGGCAACAGGGATGTGCGCGAGGCCATTGACAATATCGTAGGAGGCAAGCGGTACATCCTAGAGAAGGTTCAGGTCAAGCTCACTGCTTCAGGCAAGATCATGTCTATCCACCTAGCCAACAACGGTACGGCCAAAATCCCGACTGACCATACATCCGACCTTCTTCCCCTGCTTCGCCAGTCCTTCCCCAGCGGCAAGAGCTAGAGCATGCTCCCAAGCTCTTCCATCAACTGGATCGCGGCATACAACCGCCTCTTCATCCTCTTGGACAGGCGCGGCACCCCGACCTACTACAGCGGGCCGAGCTTCCTCCGGATGGTTCAGCAGATTGACCCCGGTTCTCCCAGCTACGAGCAGTTGATTCCACTCCGGCAGAGCCAAGGCAAGAGTACATCCAGAAAGTCCTTCTACTGGGATGTCATCCAAGGCTTGGAGGAGCAACAACGGCTTCAGCTCTTCCGCCTCTTTATTGACGAGCTTGAGCCCCATGCCAAGGAAGAGGTTGAGGTCATCAGAACCATCGTTTTTGGTGGTGGCAAGGCCGTACCGACGACCGTGGTTCCACAGGATCTCTGGAACTCCGAGAAACTCAACAGTAGCCTCATCGACATCGACCACGCGGTTGATGCCCAGCAGTTCAACCGCGCGACGACCTTGGCTTACACTTGCTTGGAGGGTCTTTACAAGGCATACGTGCGCCGGCATGCGCCCGACAAGGCCAACCTCACAGACCTCATGCAGCTTTGTAAGGTGGTGAAGGACGACATCAGCGAGAAACTCAAGGCGCAAGGCCCCTACCCAGAGCAGATCATCAATGCCATTCCTACACTGACAAATGCCGTTGCGAACTCACGCAATGGCTTCAGTGAGTCCCACTTTGGCGAAGACTCTCACCGATGGCTTGCCACTTTCGCGCGAGATATGACTAATTCTATAGGCAGGCTCTTGCTGCATTTCCTCTAAGGCTAGCCATCCGCTTAAGCCCCCAAGAGAAATGCGCCCGGGTTGGGTGGGATCTGAGCTGTAGACGTGGCTGACCATTGCGGGCACGAGGGCAAGTTCGGGATTGGAAATCCTGTAGGTTGGACCGAATCAATGCTTCCCTTCGTGGCCGGTATCGGTTTCCTTACCGGCCGTTGGGTGCGAGCTGGGTGAATGGCGGCTCAGGCCGAGTTCTTAGCATTGAGCTTCTGGCAAGAGTCGGAGCATGCAGAATGACTGAGTAATGCGAAGCTATGAAGGAAAGATGACCAACTCAAACCGTCCTGCAAAGCTATTCGTACGGCCCCTCCCCTGTAATAGATAGAGTCATCTAATAGCACGTACCCGGCCTTGGTAACGTTCACTTAGATTGACCCCCACGCGACTTCCGCCTGCAAGTTGAAGGAATGCAGGGTGTCGAGACCGTCGGAGATCGGGACTTCTCGGTCGATCCGTGAACGATACCGCCCGGTATTCGCAACGGTTTCAGCACCGACCGTGTGACGACCCCTTGTCGGAAATCCACAGCCGATCACCTTCAACATCGTAGCCAATGACGACCCAATGAGCCGCGTGGAGACGAAGAGCAGTTTCATCCTGCCCTGAAAGGAGAACCCGCCTGACCCTGCTGCCCCGCGTGTCGTCGGAGCTGATCAGCCGTACCTCGGCCCTCAGCCAACCACGAGGCGGCCATGAATAGAAGCGCATCCGATCCGTCAGTGGACGAAGGCTCAGCGCCGTCGGTGCGACGGTGACAAGTCGGACGGCGACCACGGGTAGCAAGGCGACCGCAACAGGCAAGACCCATCGACACATTCCGCATCGACACATTCCGCTTACCCCTTTGAGAAATACTTGATACGCTCGTCGGAACCGCTCGTCGAGGTGTTCAATGGCTACGCAAACCTGGTTGATTTACGTTGTAGCGGTCATCGGCCTGTCGCTGACGCCGGGGCCCAACAGTCTGCTGGCGCTGACGCACGGCGCGCTTTACGGACATCGCAAATCACTTTTCACGATTGCCGGTGGCGCGCTCGGATTCGTCATGCTGATCGCGCTGTCGATGCTGGGTATCGGTGCCTTGCTGCAGGCTTCGGCCGACGCGCTGACGGTGCTGAAATGGGTGGGCGGGGCGTACCTCATCTGGCTTGGCATCCAGTTGTGGCGGGCGCCTCCGATCCAGCTGGAGTTGAAGTCGGGACAACCGGGCGCTACGGGGCGGAAACTGTTCCACCAGGGTCTGCTGGCCGCCCTCTCCAATCCGAAAGTCTTGCTGTTCTATGGCGCCTTCCTGCCGCAGTTCATCGATCCGAACCGCGATCTGTTGCTGCAGTTCGCGGTGCTCGCACTCACCTTCGCGGCAGTGGAATGCTTGGTCGAGTACCTGCTCGCCCGGCTTGCGCATCGTATCCGGCCCTTGCTGACCCGTGCGGGACGGTCGTTCAACCGACTGTGTGGCGGCATGTTCGCCGCCATGGGATCGGCCTTGCCGATGACGAGCTAGACAGCCGGGCGGCGTAGACGGCCGCTTTCAACCCAGCCTGTTTGTGCCTGAACGCCTGCCCATGCGTTACAACTTCATCAGCCTGCAAGTGTTCATTGCCACCGCAGAGGAGGAGAACCTCACGCGGGCGGCTGAACGCTGTCATTTGGCCCCTTCTGCGGTGAGCAAGCGGCTGCGCGAGCTCGAGGAGCAAGCGGGTGTTCCCTTGCTCGTGCGCTACCCGCGTGGAATGGGATTGACGCCGGCGGGCGAGTCCCTGCTGCACCACGCTCGGCAACTGTTGCGGGCGATGCAGAAGATGGACGACGAATTGAGCGAGTACGCTCAGGGCGTGAAGGGCCATGTCAGAGTTCACGCGGTCATCTCCGCCTTGTCGCAGCAGCTTCCGGCGGATTTCGCGCGCTTCATGCAGCGTTACCCACTGATCAAGCTCGACATCGAGGAATGCGTGGGCGATGCCATTGTCTCGGCCCTGCTCGATGGGCGAGCCGATGTCGGTGTATTCATGGGGCAAACGCCCGCGCGCGGTCTTCAGACCTTTCCATACGGTTCCGACGAGCTGGTGCTGGCGGTTTCGAGGGCGCACGAACTCGCGGCTCGCCCGCAGGTGAGGTTCGAGGAAACGCTCGGATTCGAGTTTGTCGGCCCCCATGCGGAGAGCTCGCTAAACGCCCTGATGCACAAGCAGGCCAATGCGCTGGGCCGGCGCGTCATGCAACGCACGCACGTCAGCAGCTTCGACTGCATGGCCCGCATGGTGGCGGAAAATCTGGGCATTGCACTACTGCCCAGAACCCTGCTGCAGTCATACACCACATTCCTCGATCTGCAGTGCATTCCCCTCACCGACGCCTGGGCTCGGCGCGAGATCGTCGTCGGCATTCGCAGTGTCGATTCGCTCTCCTATGCCGCACGCGCTCTGGTCGAGCAGCTTTGTCCGGACGACAACTCCGGACATCGTCGCCCCGACCATGAATGACCGTTCTCGTTTGGAGAACGCAAGGCGCGTCATTCATCAATTTTCGTGAGCTCCTGTGCTGACTACCATTCGGGAAACTCCACCGATGAACTGCCCAGGAGACTCGAATGTTCGCTTATGTTGGATCACGTACGACGCGGGAACGTAACGCTCGTGGCAACGGATTGAACGTGTACGAGGTGGATGCCGAAACCGGCATCTGGCGCCATCGGCAGAATGTGGCCGATCTCGTCAATCCATCGTTTCTAGCTTTCGGCGCCGCTCAGCGCGTTCTCTACACCGTGCACGGGGACCAGAGCGAGATCAGCGCATTCGCGATCGATACACACAACGGCCACCTGCGGCTTCTGAATCAGGTCGGCACGGGTGGCAAAAACCCGGTGCATCTCGCCGTGGATCACAGTCATCGCTTCGTTGCCGTCGCCAACTACGGCAGCGCCACCGTGGCACTCCTCACACTGCACTCAGATGGACGGCTCGGGGAACTGGTGGATCTTGTCGCCCTGCCCGGGCAGCGTGGGCCGCATCGCGTCGAACAACCTCACGCCCGTCCGCATCATCTTCCGTTCGACCCTGCGGGCCGCTTCCTGGTCGTGCCGGACAAGGGGCTCGACCGCATCTTCACGCTGCGCATCGACACTGAACGCGCCCGGCTGATGCTTGCAGAGAAAAGCGTTCAGGCGCGCGAAACCTCCGGGCCCCGGCATGTCGTGTTCCACCCCCGGCTTCCCTGCGCCTATGTCATCAACGAGCTGGACTCGACACTCGCAACGTATGACTACGATGGCGATTGCGGTGAGCTGACGCCTCGGCAGATCCTGTCCGCGCTGCCCACCGACTTCACCGTGAACAGCCGCGCCTCCGAGATCGCGATCTCACCCGACGGGCGCCACCTCTACACCTCGAATCGTGGTCACGACAGCATCGCGATCTTCGCGATCGACGCACGGACCGGCTTGTGTGCAAACGCAGGCTGGGCGCCCTCCGAAGGAAGGACGCCGCGCTTTTTCGAGATCGACCCCGCTGGCCGTTTCTTGCATGTCGCCAACGAGGACAGCGACACCATCGTGAGCTTTGCAATCGACCCGCAATCCGGCCGAATCACCCCCACCGGGCAAGTGATCGAATGCGGCAGCCCAGTCTGCATTCTGTTCTCGACCAACTGAGCCAACCAGCCGATGCCGCTCTCGCGGCGGAATCCTACCTCGGCCTAGTAACCCGAGCACCCGATCGGTCGCGCTATTGCGCGGCGATCGACATACACAAGAACTTAACGAGGAGACACTCATGAAATCCAGGAACCTATTCCGTCACCTGCTCGCAGCTGCAACCATCGCCCTGACCGCGGGCACCAGCTTCGCGCAGAACCACTACCCCAATCGTCCGATCACCATCGTCGTACCCTTCCAGGCGGGAGGCGGGGTCGACGCCGTGGCCCGAAAGCTGGCCGAAGCCCTGCGTCCGGCGCTGAATCAACCTGTTGTCGTCGACAACAAGCCTGGCGGCAGCGGCATGATCGGTGCCCACGCCGTCGCGCGGGCAACGCCGGACGGCTACACCATTCTGCTCGGCTCGGCCGGTGAGACCGCTATCAACCCACATATCCACAAAGGAAAGATGACGTATGACGCGGCGACCGAACTCTCGCCGATCACCCTGATCGCCGAAGTGCCCAATGTGCTGGTGGTCAATCCCAAGCTGCCCGCAGGCACACTCGACGAATTGATCGCACACGCGAAGCAATCTCGTCACCCACTGACGTATGCCACCAGCGGCGTCGGCAACATGCAGCACCTCAACGGCGAGCTACTCGCCAGCTTGGCCGGCGTTGAGCTGCTCCACGTGCCCTACCGCGGTGCAGCCGGGCAACTGACCGACGTCGTCTCCGGGCAGGTCGACATGAGCTTCGTCAGTTATGCCGCGGCAATAGGCTTTATTGACAGCGAACGCCTGCGGGCCATTGCGGTGAGTTCGGACACCCGCATCGAGGCCGCACCCGATATTCCCGCCATCGCCGAAACCGAGGCTTATGCCGAATACAGTCTCGCGAACTGGTTTGGCCTCTTCGTCACCGCGGGGACACCGGAACCGGTTCAGGAAACGCTCCATACCGCGGTGGTCGCTGCGCTCGCCGACCCCGAAATGCAGCGCTTCCTCAAGGATCAGGGCTTTTCGACCAATCCGATGAGCCGGACCGACTTCCGGGCCTTCGTCGAGACCCAATCGGCAACGTTCGCCGAGATCGTCGAGCGCGCGAACATCACCGCCGAATAAGCGTCGGTGACACGTACGGCGCCCCCGGGGTCACAGTCCGGGGACGCCGCACCAAGCCGTCCCTGAACGAATCGCCCCAAGCGAGAGCGCCCCATGCACGCCACTCACTCCGCCCCCCACGCCCTGTTGCACGTCGACGGCCGGAACTACCGCATCGTCGATCTACCCGGGCACCTCGGCCAGCACCTGCACGAACTCCCTGTGGTCCTCAGGCTATTGCTGGAGAACGTCCTCCGGTGCCAGGCAGGCGATGAGCGGGCCCACGCCGCGAGCGCGATACTCGACTGGCTCGACTCGGGCACCAGCGTCGCCGAAATTCCCTTTCTCCCAGGTCGGGTGCTCATGCACGACACGACCAGCACCCCGGCGCTGATCGACATCGCGGCGATGCGGGACGAACTGGCAGAACACGGCGTCGACCCGACCCGGCTCAACCCCACGCTGCCGGTGGACGTGTCGGTCGATCACTCGCTGGCGGTGGAAGTATCAGCCCGCAGCGACGCGGCAAGCATCAACCTGCAGCACGAGTTGCGGCGCAACGCCGAGCGCTACCGCTTCCTACGCTGGGCGTCAGGCGCCCTCACCGGCGTTCGGATTCATCCGCCCGGCACCGGAATCATGCACACCATCAACCTCGAACAGTTGGCCACGGTGGTGACCACCGAAGAGCGGGACGAGGAATGCTGGGCTGTGCCCGACATGATGCTCGGCACCGACAGCCACACGCCGATGATCAACGGCATCGGGGTACTTGGCTGGGGCGTGGGCGGGCTCGAAGCACAAACCGTCATGTTCGGCATGCCTACGGTGTTGCGGATTCCGGATGTCATCGGCGTGCGCCTGCGGGGACGACTGGCACCAGGCGTACTCGCCACCGACCTCGCGCTCACGGTCACCCGGCGTCTGCGTGCAATCGGGGTTGCGGGCGAGTTCGTCGAATTCTTCGGCCCCGGCGTCGCCAACTTGTCTGCGGGCGCACGTTCGGTCGTCGCCAACATGGCGCCGGAGTATGGCGCCACGACCGGCTTCTTTCCGGTGGACGCAAAAACGCTTGAATATCTCGCACAGACCGGTCGCGACGAGGCGCACCTGCGATTCACCGAAACTTATCTCCGACAAAACGGACTGTGGTTCGATCCGCAGGCCGAGCCGCGCTTCACCCGCGTGGTGGACATCGACCTCGGCGAGATCGGGATGCACGTCGCCGGACCGCGTCGCCCACAAGACCTCCTGAGTTTCTGGCAAACCGGCGAGGCCCTCGCCGAAACCGGCTTCGTGCCCCGCGCACCTCATTCGGATATGCCGAAGCACCCGGTCGCGGTGGCTGCAATCACGAGTTGCACCAACACGTCCGACCCGAGATTGCTCGTCGCAGCGGGCCTGTTGGCACGCAAGGCCCGCGCCAAAGGGCTGTCGGTGCCCTACTGGGTCAAGACCTCATTGGCCCCGGGATCACCGGCCGCGGCCTCTTACCTGAGTCGCGCAGGACTCGCCGAAGACCTTTCGGCCCTGGGTTTCGACATCGTCGGATACGGCTGCACCACCTGCATCGGCAACCCCGGCCCCCTTCCAGAGGTGATTCGCACCGCCGCTTTCGACGAGCGGATCAAGCCGGTTGCCGTGCTGTCCGGCAATCGCAACTTTCCGGGCCGGATTCATCCGGATCTGGATCTCGCGTTCATCATGTCACCACCGCTGGTCATCGCCTTTGCACTCGCGGGCGACGCCACACGCAATCTGCGTGACGAACCGGTGCAGGTCAGTTCGGATGGGCAAGCGATCATGCTCGAGGACTTGTTGCCGAGCGAGGTCGAAATTGATGCCTGCCTCATGCTGGCCTTGCAGGCCGATGACTTCGGCCGCGATTTCGCAAGGGCCAGCGGCAATCCGCAGTGGCGAACGATGGAGAGTCCGTCCGGCGAGCGCTTTCCGTGGTCGCCGACCTCTACCATTTTGCGCCGGCCGCCGTTCGCGGCGCTCGAGGCCGGCTCCCAACTCGGTCACTACGCGGCGTATCCGCTGCTCGTACTCGGCGACGACGTCACGACCGACCACATCTCCCCAGCCAGTGCGATTCCGGGCGACAGTCTGGTGGCCGACTATTTGGTCGCCCAGGGCGACGACCGCAACGACCTGAACGTGTTCGCGTCGCGCCGCGGCAACTGGGAGGTGATGCTGCGTGCAACCTTCCACAACAAGTCGCTGAAGAACCTTCTTCGGACGAAGTTGCCCGTCGCCCATACCGTCCACGCCCCCAGCGGCGAAGTGGCACCGACCTGGGAGGTCGCGCAGCGGCACCGCGATGCTGGCGAGTCGCTGGTGATCGTCGCCGGCGAGCGTTACGGCACCGGCTCATCTCGCGACTGGGCCGCCAAGGGCCCGCGCCTGCTCGGCATCCGCGCCGTCCTAGCGGTGAGCTTCGAGCGAATCCACCGTTCCAACCTGATCGGAATGGGGATTCTGCCGCTGAAACTGCCGGCAGATGTGACCCCCGAGACGCTCAAACTCATCCCCGGCGATCGTATCGAGGTTGGCGCGCCGCCCGCCTCGCTCGAACCCCGCTGCACGATCACCGTGCGCATTCTCCGAGCCAATGGCGACGTCGAATCCATCCAGGCACTCGCTGCCGTCGAGACCGGCTTCGAGGTCGATCTGCTCAAGGCGGGAGGCGTGTTGCCCGCCATCCTGGAACGCACGATCGCTGCGGATCGCTCGGATTCGCCCCCTGCCCCCTGACCTGAAACGGAAACCTTGCCATGATCAACGATCAGTCCATCGTCCAGACCTTCACCCCGACCGGGCGCCTGCGGGCGTCGATCAACCTGGGCAATCCGATTCTCGCCAATCTCGAGCCCTCCACGGGCGAGCCCTGTGGCGTATCGGTCGATCTCGCACGCGCCTTCGCCGAGCAGCTGGGCGTCGAGGTCGAACTGGTCGTGTTCGACTCGGCCGGCAAATCCGTGGCCGCGGTGAGCGAGGGGCAGGCCGATATCGGCTTCTTCGCGATCGACCCGGCGCGCGGTGCCGGGATCGGCTTTACCGACGCCTACGTATTGATCGAGGGTTGCTATCTGGTCGCCGAAGACTCGCCGATCCGCTCCAACGAGGCGATCGATCGCGAGGGCGTGCGAGTGACCGTCGGTCGCGGCAGCGCCTACGACTTGTTTCTGACCCGCGAACTGCAACACGCGACCATCGTACGCGCGCCTACCTCCCCGACCGTGGTCGATACCTTCATGGCAGAAAAACTGGAAGTCGCCGCTGGAGTGAGGCAACAACTCGAAGCGGACCTCGCACGTTTCCCCGGGCACCGCGTGCTGCCTGAGAGGTTCATGCTCATCCGTCAGGCCATGGGCACGCAAAAGGTTTTCGGCGAAGCCGCCCGTCAGTACCTCGCCCAATTCGTCGAAGAGATGAAGGCGAACGGTTTTGTCGAGCAGGCATTGCGGCGGCATGGCATCAACGGCGCCAGCGTTGCACCGCCCGCCCCCTGACGTCGCAACCGCACACCGAAAGCGGGCCGAAGAGCCCGCTTACGACAGACACCTATCACATCGAGGAGACACACGATGACCAAGGACATCCGAGACATGATCGGCGGCGCGGTGATGCTGGCGATCGGACTATACGCTGCGCTCCATGCCGGCAGTCAGTATGACGCAGGCACGCTCAATCGCATGGGACCCGGCTACTTCCCGGTCGCCCTGGGCATTTTGCTGGCGCTGATCGGCGTCGCGATCACCGTGTCGGCCTTCTTTCGTCGGGGCTCCCCGATTCGCCTCGAGTGGCGCACGGCAATGCTGGTGCTGGCGAGCATCGGTCTGTTCGGCATGACGCTCCTGAAGCTGGGCCTGATCCTGGCCACGTTTCTTGCCGCAATGCTAGGGCTACTCGCCGACGCGCGCCTGTCCTGGCGCCGACGCGCAGGCATCGCCGCAGGCGTCGCGCTGGTGACCTGGCTGATCTTCAGTGTGGGGCTGGGCATGTTGCTGCCCGCATGGCCCTGGGACGCGTAAGCATCCGCACGAGGCATCCGCCCCCTTCTCTGGAGAATCCGCCATGGACATCGCCAACGGCCTGCTGCTCGGCCTGCAATCCGCGCTTCACCCCACCATCCTGCTCTACTGCTTCATCGGTGTCTTCATCGGCACCCTGATCGGGGTGCTGCCGGGAATCGGCGCACTCGCGGCGATCTCGCTGCTGCTGCCGATCACCTATCACATCACCCCGACCGCTGCCATCGTGATGCTCGCGGGGGTCTACTACGGGGCGCAATACGGTAGTTCCACCGCCTCGATCCTGCTGAACCTGCCGGGCACGCCCGCCTCCGCAGTCACCTGCCTGGACGGCTACCCGATGGCCCAGCAGGGGCGAGCCGGAGTAGCTTTGTTCATGACTACGGTGGCGTCCTTTGTCGGTTCGATGCTGGGCATCGCGATCCTGGTGATGTTCACGCCGGCGATCGCCGAGCTGGGACTCAAGTTCGGACCTGCCGAATATTTCGCGATGATGCTGCTCGGCCTGATCGCGGCCTCCACACTGGCCTCGGGCGCCGCACTCAAGGGGCTGGCGATGGTGGTGCTGGGACTGCTGCTGGGTACCATCGGCACCGACGTGAACTCCGGCGTGCCGCGCTTTACCTTCGGCATGGCCGGCCTGATGGACGGCATCAATCTGGTGGCACTTGCGATGGGCGTGTTCGGCGTCACCGAGGTCATCAGCGCCATCAATCAGCCACGCGAGGGCAAGGTCAAGGAGCGCCTGTCATTTCGCTCGATGCTGCCCTCGCGCAAGGATGCCCGGGACTCGGTGATGCCGATGCTGCGTGGCACCGGCATCGGCAGCTTCCTGGGCGCCCTACCGGGGACCGGCGCGAGCATCGCGTCATTCATGTCCTACGCGGTCGAGAAGAAGGTCGCGAAAGACCCAAGCCGCTTCGGCAAGGGCGCGATCGAGGGCATTACCGCGCCCGAATCGGCCAATAACGCCGCCGCTCAGACTGGTTTCGTGCCGACGCTGTCACTGGGCATTCCCGGTGACGCGGTCATGGCCTTGATGCTGGGCGCGCTGATCATCCACGGCATCCAGCCCGGTCCGATGCTGATGACCGAACAGCCAGCGCTCTTCTGGGGGCTCATCGTGAGCTTTGCCATCGGCAACATCATGCTGGTGATCCTGAATCTGCCGTTGATCGGCATCTGGGTGGCGCTGCTGCGCATCCCCTACAGCATGCTGTACCCGGCCATCCTGGTGTTCATCGCACTGGGCGTCTACAGCGTCAATGGCAACACCTTCGACATCTTCGTCGTGGCCACCCTCGGCGCGCTCGGCTATGCACTCGCAGTCCTGCGCTTCGAGGCTGCGCCCTTGTTGCTCGGTTTCGTGCTGGGGCCGCTCATGGAGGAGAACCTGCGCCGTGCGCTGTTGCTGTCGCGCGGCGACATGATGACCTTCATCGAACGACCCATCAGCGCCGGCCTCATCGTCGTCTGCCTCGCCATGCTCGCGTGGTCGATGTGGCGCGGGGCGCAAAGCGGCTATCGTGAGTGGGAGCGGCGAAAATTCGCTCGCAATCAAGCTTGAGTAACGGAGCGCCCCAACAATCCGAGCAATCAACACAGCGCGACTAGGCGCCGAATACGACCTCCCCCAACCAAACCCCATTTATCCAGCACACCGGAGCTAAAGACATGATCACACTGATCGTTTCACTCGAAGTCCATCCCGAGCGATTGCAGGACTTCCTGGCTGCCATCGAAACCAACGCCAAGCGCAGTTTCACGGACGAACCGGGCTGCCGCTATTTCGACGTTGCCCAGGACACGCAAAACCCCCACCATTTCTTCTTCTATGAACTATACGAAGATGAAGAGGCCCTGGAAGCCCACCGGCAGACGCCCCATTTCGCCCAGTGGCGCCAGGCGGCGGACGTTTGCGTGGTCAAGGGCAGCCAGGTCAACACCATCTGCAGCCAACTCTTCCATCACGCCTGACCCCGTAACCGCACAATCGATCTTTTGGCGTGGCCATCGTGGCCGCCAACTGCCCACCATCACGAGACGTAACGGCTGAGAAATTCTGGCCAAGGCGAACGGCGGGCAATCGCTCCGGGACCGGTCTTCTACCTGTCTTCGGACACAGACAAGTCCTCGGCCAGTGCTGTCATTGGACCACCGGCCCTACTCGGGCGGCAGTACGACGGTTACCTGTCATTCCCCAGCCAATGGGGAGCAATGACCGCTTGTCAGT
>CAYTAY010000078.1:0-13809 GCA_964435845.1 uncultured Azoarcus sp. | reverse complement strand
ACGTGTCTCAGAGACAAATCCAGCGCCCGCACGTCTTTAGTCAGGCTGCCGATCGAGATGCGATCGACGCCGGTTTCGGCGATGCCGCGCACCCGCTCGAGATCGACCCCACCCGACGCCTCCAGCTGGGCACGACCCTCATTGATGCGCACCGCCTCGCGCATGGTGTCGAGGTCCATGTTGTCAAGCAACACCATCTCTGCACCGGCGTTCAGGGCTTCTTCGAGCTGCTGCAGCGTTTCGACCTCGATCTCGATGAAAACGTTGGAGGGCGCGAGCTGGCGCGCGCGGTCCATGACGGCAGCGATGCCGCCGGCCGCGATGATGTGGTTTTCCTTGATGAGAATGCCGTCGTAGAGACCGATGCGATGGTTTAGCCCGCCACCGATCGCGACCGCATACTTTTGTGCGAGCCGAAGGCCGGGCAGGGTCTTGCGGGTGTCGACGATGCGCGCCGGGGTGCCAGCGACCGAGTCGACGAAACGCCGGGTGGCGGTAGCGGTGCCCGAGAGCAGTTGGAGGAAGTTCAGGCCGGTGCGTTCGGCGGTGAGCAGGGCACGGGCGCTGGCGACGATGTCGCATACCGGCTGGCCGGATTCGAGCAGATCACCGTCGCGTGCGTGCCACAGCACGGTCGCGGTCGGGTCAAGCGCGTCGAAAGTGGCGTCGAACCAGGCGCTGCCACAAAGTACCGCCGGCTCGCGGGTGACGACACGGCCACGGGCTTCGGTGCCCTCGGGGATGAGTTGGGCGGTGAGATCGCCGGTGCCGACATCTTCGGCGAGGGCAGCAGCGACGTTACGCTGGATTTCGATGCGGAGCTGTGTGGATTCGATCATGAGGTTCCCGTTGGTTGTCATAAGCGCTTCAGGCGCTCAGTGTCCGTTCTGGTTTGCCTGGACGATCCAGCCGTTGAAGACGCCGCGCGAGGCTTCGCAGACCTCGCCGGCGGTCAAGCCGATGGGACCCACGCCCTCTCTGGCGAGACGGTCGGCCGCAGCGCCATGCAAGTGGGTTGCGGCCAGCAGGGCGGATTCTGCTGGCCAGCCTTGCGCGAGCAAAGCGACGAGCAGGCCGCTGAGGACGTCACCCATACCGCCGGCTGCCATGCCGGGGTGTCCGGTAGTGTTGATCAGCCAACGCTGGTCGGGCAGGGCGATAACGCTGCCACAGCCCTTGAGCACCACCAGCGCCCTGTAGCGCTGAGCAAGTTCGACGGCAGCACTGACTCGGTCACGTTGCACCGCGGCGGCGTCTGTGCCAAGGAGACGTCCTGCCTCACCCGGATGCGGGGTCAGCAGCGTGGGCGCTGCCCGGCGGCAGATCAGGCGGCGGAAGTCGCCGCTGTGCGCCAGCAGTGTCAGCGCATCGGCGTCGAGTACCAGTGGCAGTTCAAGCGCAAGCGCATTGCCAAGAACTGCGCTTGCGCGTTGGTCCAAACCGAGCCCCGGGCCGACCGCGAGCGCGTTTGCCTGGTGCAGTACCTGTTCTGACGTGCGCAGCATCAGCTCCGGCTGAATGAAATCCACCGTGGGCGCACGTTCGTCCAGCAGACTGACGAATACGCGTCCGGCGCCGAGCTTGAGCGCCGCCCGTCCAGCCAGGAGCGCCGCTCCGTTCATCCCGCCGGCTCCACCAATGATGCCGGCTTCGCCGAAGTCGCCCTTGTGCGAATTGTTCAGGCGCGGCGTGAGCCTGTGCTTGAACAGCGCGCTGTCGACCACATGCCCTGGCGGGCGGGCATGTTCGGCAATGTCGATGTCCAGGGTGCGGACAATGAGATTGCCGACGTGGTCCGGACCGTCCAAGGTGAGCAGGCCAGGTTTGAGGGCGATAAAAGTCAGGGTGTGCGTAGCACGGAACGCAGTGCCGAGGACCTTGCCGGTGTCGGCGTCAATGCCGCTGGGGACGTCGATTGCAAGCTTCGGCCCATTGAAGCGGTTCAGCGATTCGATCAATTGCGCGTAATGCCCGGTCACCGGTCGTTGCAGGCCAATACCAAACAAGGCATCGGCGATCAATGCCCAGCCGCCTTCAGGTGATTCGGGCAGTTCGGTTTCGAGGCCGCCTCCGGCTTCGCGCCACGCCGCGTAGGCTGCGACAGCGTCGGCGGGCAAGCGGGCAGGGTCACCGTCGAAGACCACCGTGACTTCGCGTTTGGCCTGCAGCAGACGACGGGCCATGACCAAGCCGTCGCCCCCGTTGTTGCCAGGGCCACAGACGATGAGCACCCGGCCGGGTTTTTCCATGGTGAGGCGAAAGGCTTCTTCGGCCGCAGCGCGACCGGCGCGTTCCATCAATGGAGGATCGGCGTCCGGCATCACGCGGTGCTCGATGCTGCGGATGCCGGCGACGGTGAAGATGGGTTGCGCGTTGTCGCTCATTAGGGTTCATATTCCTTGCCGGTTCATTCATCTGCGTGCGCTGACCGCACCCAGGCGGGCGATTGCACCGAGTTTCTTCAGGCAGCCTCAGGAATCCGCCCGACGTTTTTCTATGCGAGTTTCCTGCAGCAACTCGCTCGATCCGTCATCGTTCAGCCGTTCGAGGCGCACCGTGAAGCCCCATAGCCGCGCGAAGTGCTTCATGACTTCGCCGCTGGACTCGGCCAGCGGCCTGTCACGATAAGGTTGATGACGCAGGGTAATCGACCGGTCGCCACAAAGGTCGACATTCCAGACCTGGATATTGGGTTCTCGGCTCGCGAGATTGTACTGCTCCGAGAGGGTTTCGCGGATTCTGCGGTAGCCGGATTCGTCGTGGATCGCGGTCACCCCCAGCTTGGGTTGGGTTTCGTCGTCCATGACCGCAAAGAAACCGAACTCGCGCATGAGCTTGGGTGAGAGGTATTGGGCGATGAAGCTCTCATCCTTGAAGCTGCGCATCGCGAAGTCGAAGGTGTCCTGCCAGTCGCTACCGGCGATGTCGGGAAACCAGTCTCGATCTTCGTCGGTCGGCGCCTCGCAGATGCGTTTGATGTCCTGCCACATGGCAAAGCCGAGCGCATACGGGTTGATGCCGTTGTACCAGCGGGCGTTATACGGCGGTTGGCAGACCACGTTGGTGTGATGCTGCAGGAACTCGAGCATGAAGCTTTCCGACAGCAAACCTTCGTCGTACATTGTGTTGATGATGGTGTAGTGCCAAAAGGTCGCCCAGCCCTCGTTCATGACCTGGGTCTGGCGCTGGGGGAAAAAGTACTGGGCGATCTTGCGCACGATACGCACGAGTTCGCGCTGCCAGGGCTCGAGCAGAGGGGCGTGTTTCTCGATGAAGTAAAGCAGGTTTTCCTCGGGTTCCGGTGGAAAGTGCGGCTCCCGGTCGCGATCCTGACGGTGTTCATGATGCGGCAGGGTGCGCCACAACTCGTTGACCTGGCTCTGCAGGTATTCTGCGCGCTCGCGCTGGCGCATCTTCTCCTTGGCGAGCGAGAGTTTCTGTGGCCGACGGTAGCGGTCCACCCCAAGATTCATCAGCGCATGACAGGAGTCGAGCAGATTCTCCACCGCCTCCTCGCCGTGGCGCTCTTCGCAGCTGGCGATGTAGTTTCGGGCAAACAAAAGGTAATCGATGATCGCGTCGGCGTTGGTCCATTGCTGGAACAGGTAGTTGCCCTTGAAGAAGCTGTTGTGGCCATAGGCGGCGTGGGCGATCACCAACGCCTGCATCGTCAGGGTGTTCTCCTCCATGAGGTAGGCGATGCAGGGGTTGGAGTTGATGACGATCTCGTAGGCCAGACCCATCTGGCCGCGCTTGTAGCCGCGTTCGGTGGCGAGGAACTGCTTGCCGAATGACCAATGGCGATAGTTGACCGGCATGCCGACCGAGGCGTAGGCGTCCATCATCTGCTCGCTGGTGATCAGTTCGACCTGCACCGGGTAGGTGTCGAGCGCGTATCTTTCGGCCACCGCTGCGATCGCCCCGTGATAGCGGTCGATGGTTTCGAAGCTCCATTCGGAGGTGTCGGGCAGGGCAATGGTGGTGGTTTCGTCTCGATTCATCACGCGGGGGATTTCCTGAAGAGTTCGCGGAACACCGGGTAGATCTGCGACGGCTCTTCGATGTTCTGCATCGCGAAGTTGGGGTGCGCCCCGCGCATTTTCTCGTATTCGCGCCACAGGTTCTGCGGCTCGCCCGGCGTGATCTCGATATAGGCGAAGTAGCGGCACCAGGGCAGGATGTGCTCACCGAGCAGTTCGCGGCACACGGGTGAATCGTTGTCCCAGTTGTCGCCGTCCGAAGCCTGTGCGCCGTATACGTTCCAGCCGCCACCGGCGTAACGCTCGTGGATGATGTCGCGCATCATCGTCAGTGCGCTCGACACCACTGTGCCGCCGGATTCGCGGGAGTGGAAAAAGTCTTCCTCGTCCACTTCTCGCGCCTTGGTGTGATGGCGGATGAAGACGACGTCGATGTGCTCGTAGTTACGGGTCAGAAAGAGGTACAGGAGCATGAAGAAGCGCTTCGCGGTCGCCTTCTTCTGTTCGTCCATCGAGCCGGAGACGTCCATCAGGCAGAACATCACCGCCTGGGTGATCGGCTTGGGCACGACGATGCGGTTGTTGTAGCGCAGGTCGAAGCTGTCGATGAAGGGGATGGCCGCGACCTTGGCGCGCACCCGCGCGATCTCCTCGATGAGCGCGCGGAGCTCGTCGTGATCTTCGCCGAGCGCTGCGGTCTTTTGCTCGAGCTCGGCCTGCAGGTCGCGCAGTTGGCGCGATAAGGGCGAACCCAGCGCGAGTCGCCGGCCGAGTGCGCTGCGCATCGAACGCACGATGTTGATGTTCGAGGGCGAGCCGTCGCAGGAGAAGCCGGCGCGCTGGCTCTTGAAGTCGGTGATGCGGGCGAGCTGGGTGCGGACCAGGTTGGGCAGCGCGAGATCTTCGAAGAAGATATCGAGGAACTCCTCCCGCGAGAGCTGAAAGGTGAAATCGTCCTCGCCCTCGCCCTCATTGCTTGCCTTGCCACTGCCGCTCCCGCCGCCGGGCGGTGGACGGCGGGCGATGCTGTCGCCGGCCCTGAACTGGTCGTTGCCGGCGAACACCTTCTCCCAGACGCCGCCTCGGCCGTGGTCGAACTGCGGTTCATTGAGGTCGCGCGCAGGTATCGAAACCTGCTCGCCGTGGTCGAGGTCGCGAATCGAGCGCCCGGCGATGGCGTCGCCGACCGCTCGCCGGATCTGCTTGCGAAAGCGACGCAGAAAGCGCTGGCGATTGACCGCGCTCTTGTTCTTGCTGTCGAAGCGACGATCGATGATTCGGACCATGAGGTCTCCGCGGGTTGGACCGGTTGCCGGAATCCAGGATCCCGGCAACCGGTCGTGGGCATCAGGACGATTTGCGTACGCGCAGGTACCACTCGCACAGGAGTCGCACCTGTTTCTCGGTGTAACCCTTGTCGATCATGCGGTCGACGAAGTTCTGATGCTTCTTCTGTTCGTCGGCGCTGGCCTTTGCGTTGAAGCTGATCACCGGCAGCAGGTCCTCGGTATTGGAGAACATCTTCTTCTCGATCACCGCGCGCAGTTTCTCGTAGCTGGTCCAACTCGGGTTGCGCCCCTCGCTCTTGGCCCGGGCGCGCAGCACGAAGTTCACCACCTCGTTGCGGAAGTCCTTGGGGTTGCTGATGCCCGCCGGCTTCTCGATCTTCTCCAGTTCGTCGTTCAATGAGGAGCGGACGAGAATCTCACCAGTGTTCGGGTCGCGGAACTCCTGATCCTGGATCCAGAAGTCGGCGTAGGTGACGTAGCGGTCGAAGATGTTCTGGCCGTACTCGGAATAGCTTTCGAGGTAGGCGGTCTGGATCTCCTTGCCGATGAATTCCGCATAGCGCGGCGCGAGGAACTCCTTGATGAATCCGCGATAGCGGGCCTCGACCTCGGGCGGAAACTGCTCGCGCTCGATCGACTGTTCGAGCACGTACATCAGATGCACCGGGTTGGCGGCGACTTCGCGGTGATCGAAGTTGAACACCTTGGACAAGGCCTTGAAGGCGAAACGGGTGGACAGCCCGGTCATGCCCTCGTCGACGCCGGCGTAGTCGCGATACTCCTGCAGGCTCTTGGCCTTGGGGTCGGTGTCCTTGAGGTTTTCGCCGTCGTAGACCCGCATCTTGGAGTAGATGCTGGAATTCTCCGGCGTCTTCAGACGCGACAGCACTGCGAACTGCGCCATCATTTGCAGGGTGTCGGGCGCGCAGGGTGCCTGCGACAGCGAGCTGTCGTCGAGCAGCTTCTCGTAGATCCGGATCTCGTCCGAAACGCGCAGGCAGTAGGGCACCTTGACTGTGTAGATACGGTCGAGAAAAGCCTCGTTGTTCTTGTTGTTCTTGAAAGACACCCATTCGGACTCGTTCGAGTGCGCCATCACGATGCCGTCGAAGGGGATCGCGCCGAAGCCCTCGGTACCCTTGTAGTTTCCTTCCTGCGTCGCGGTCAGCAGCGGGTGGAGCACCTTGATCGGCGCCTTGAACATCTCGACGAATTCGAGCAGGCCGCGGTTGGCCAGACACAAGCCGCCGGAGTAGCTGTAGGCGTCGGGGTCGTCCTGCGAATATTGCTCGAGCTTGCGGATGTCGACCTTGCCGACCAGTGACGAGATGTCCTGGTTGTTCTCGTCGCCCGGTTCGGTCTTGGCGACTGCGATCTGCTTGAGCACCGAGGGGTGCAGCCGGATCACACGGAAACGCGTGATGTCTCCACCGAACTCTTCGAGCCGCTTGACCGCCCAGGGGCTCATGACGGTGTTGAGGTAGCGTCGGGCGATGCCATAGTCGTCCTCGAGGATCTGGGCATCCTCCTGCGGGTCGAAGAGGGCCAGTGGCGATTCATGCACCGGCGAACCCTTGATCGCGTAGAAGGGCACTTTCTCGATCAGGGACTTGAGCTTTTCGGCCAGCGACGACTTGCCGCCTCCAACCGGGCCAAGCAGGTAGAGAATCTGTTTTTTCTCTTCCAGTCCCTGCGCAGCGTGGCGAAAGTAGGCCACGATGTGCTCGATGACCTCCTCCATGCCGTAAAAGTCGCGAAAGGCCGGGTAGAGCTTGAGCACCTTGTTGGAAAAGATGCGCGACAGGCGTGGCTCCAGGCGGGTGTCGACGAGCCCGGGCTCGCCGATTGCCATCAGCATGCGTTCTGCCGCGGTCGCATAGGCTGCGCTGTCCGATTTGCACAGTTCGAGATACTCCTCGATGGACATCTCGTCCTCTCTGGCGGCCTCGAAGCGGGCCTGGTAGGCATTGAAGATACTCATCGGATGTCTCCTCGATCGGTATGTGCTGTCGGTGGCGTGGTGCACCCTGGAAACGAACGCCCACGGCGCGCATTCTCCCGTGTGAGCGGGTCTCGAGCTTGCAAGTTCCGGCTCGGGCCCGGCGGTCGCGCCAAGCCATTATTGTCCCTCTCGGGCGCTGGAAGGAAGCGCATTGCCCTGTGCTAGAATTACTGTTTGTTTGCAACCAACAGGGCGGCGTAGGCTGGTCGCGCTCCGGGCTGACGATGGCCGGAGGCGCCGAATTCCGCCCCAACCTAGACTCGTCAGGGAAGGATTGATGGAGAACAACCAGGAAGCCCAGAACGCGCTGGAACGGCGCATCGACATGTCCGTGCCGCTGGCCGACATCGAGAAAGAAGCCGACGCCCGCCTGAAGCGCATGGCACGCTCGGCCAAGTTGCCGGGTTTCCGGCCGGGCAAGGTGCCGCTGAAGATCATGGCTCAAAACTACGGCTCGCAGGCGCGCTCCGAGGCAATCGGTGCCGCCATCGAGAGATGCTTCGGCGAAAAACTTCGCGAGCAGAACCTGCGCATTGCGGGCAGCCCGCGGATCGAACCCCGCAAATCGGGCGAGGAAGGCGCGCTTTCGTTCAGCGCTGTTTTCGAGGTGTACCCGGAGATTGCCCTGGGCGATCTCTCCAGCCAGCAGGTCGAGCGCCCGGTACTTACCGTCGGTGAGACCGAAGTCGACAAGACCATCGAAATACTGCGCAAACAGCGCACCACCTTTGCCGTGGCCGAGCGTGCAGCCCAAGAGGGCGACCGGGTGGTGATCGACTTCAGCGGCCGCAAGGACGGTGAAGTGTTCGAGGGCGGTGCCGCTGAAGGCTTCCCGTTCGTAATCGGCGCAGGGTCCATGCTCAAGGATTTCGAAGTGGCGGTCAGCGGCATGACGGTCGGCGAGGGCAAGACTTTCGACATGACCTTCCCGGACGACTACCACGCAGCTCACCTGGCCGGCCAGACGGTGCAGTTCGAGGTTGCACTCAAGACGGTCGAAGCCCCGCGCCTCCCGGAAGTCGATGCTGACTTCGCTCGTGCGCTCGGTGTAGCCGATGGTGATGTGGCTAAGCTGCGCGATGAGGTTCGCAACAATCTGGAGCGCGAGGTCAAGCGCCGCATCCAGTCGCGGATCAAGGAGCAGGTGATGGAAGCGCTGATCGCCACTCACCCCATCGATGTGCCCAAGGCGCTCATCGAGGCGGAGTCCCGCCAGTTGGCAGAAAACGCGCGACGCGACATGGAAATGCGCGGCATGAACGCCGAGGACTTGCCGGTCGATCCGGCCTGGTTCAAGGACCAGGCCGAGCGCCGCGTCCGCCTTGGCTTGATCATGGCCGAGCTCGTCAAGGCCAAGGATCTCAGCGCCAAGCCCGATCAGATCAAGAGCCTGATCGAGGAGATGGCTCAAAGCTACGAGGATCCGCCCGAACTGGTGCGCTGGTACTACGCCAACCCCGAGCGGCTCCACCAGGCCGAAGCGGTGGTGATCGAAGACAACGTTGTCGATTGGGTGGTGTCTCAGGCACAGCTGACCGACAAGGCAGTCAGCTTCGACGAATTCATGGGTAACGCGGCCTGATGGCCGAAAAGGGCTGTGCGATGAGCAAGGATATCGGCGGTATCAGTGACTTCAACCCGGTCGGCCTCGGCCTGGTTCCGATGGTGGTAGAGCAAAGCGGCCGTGGCGAGCGCGCCTACGACATCTACTCGCGCCTTCTCAAGGAGCGGGTCGTGTTCATGGTCGGGCCGGTCAACGATATCACCGCCAACCTGATCGTCGCACAGTTCCTGTTCCTCGAGTCGGAGAATCCCGACAAGGACATCCATCTCTACATCAACTCGCCGGGCGGTTCGGTTACCGCCGGTCTGGCGATCTACGACACGATGCAGTTCATCAAGCCGAACGTCAGCACACTATGTATCGGCCAGGCTGCGAGCATGGGCGCCTTTCTGCTGGCTGCAGGCGAAAAGGGCAAGCGCTATTGCCTGCCGAATTCGCGCGTGATGATTCACCAGCCGCTCGGTGGCTTCCAGGGGCAGGCCTCGGACATCGAGATCCATGCGCGCGAGATTCTCTCGATCCGAGCCCGACTCAACGAGATGCTAGCGCACCACACCGGACAACCCATGGAGCGCATCGAGAAGGACACCGATCGCGACAACTTCTTGAGTGCAGCCGCAGCAGTCGAGTATGGTCTCGTAGACAAGGTGCTTACCTCGCGCAGCGAAGGCTGATCCAGGGAGACTCAATTCCATGACCGAGAAAAAGACCGGCAGCGAGAAGCTGCTCTACTGTTCCTTTTGCGGCAAGAGCCAGCATGAAGTCCGCAAGCTGATTGCCGGGCCGTCGGTCTTCATCTGCGACGAATGCATCGAGCTTTGCAATGACATCATCCGCGACGAGATGATGGAGACCGCCAGCGTCGAAGGCGACCGCAGTGCCCTGCCGACTCCCCGCGAGATCTGCGACATTCTCGATCAATACGTAATCGGCCAGGGTGCCGCAAAGCGTACTTTGGCCGTGGCGGTGTACAACCACTACAAGCGCTTGCGCCACCTCAGTGGCGCCAAGAACGAGGTGGAGCTCTCCAAGAGCAATATCCTGCTCATCGGTCCCACCGGCTCAGGCAAGACGCTGCTGGCCCAAACGCTCGCGCGTCTGCTCAATGTCCCGTTCGTGATGGCCGACGCCACCACGCTGACCGAAGCCGGCTACGTCGGCGAAGACGTCGAGAACATCATCCAGAAGCTCCTGCAGAAGTGCGAATACGAAGTCGAGCGCGCGCAGCAGGGCATCGTGTATATCGACGAGATCGACAAGATCTCGCGCAAGTCGGACAACCCATCGATCACCAGGGACGTCTCGGGCGAGGGCGTGCAGCAGGCGCTGCTCAAGCTGATCGAGGGCACCACTGCGGCGATCCCGCCGCAGGGTGGGCGCAAGCACCCGAACCAGGACTTCATCCAGGTCGATACGACCAACATTCTGTTCATCTGCGGCGGCGCATTTGACGGCTTGGGCAAGGTCATCCGTGAGCGCACTGAGAAGGTCGGCATTGGCTTCGGGGCCGAAGTCAAGAGTCGCAGCGCTAATGCGGTGAGCGAATCGCTGCGGGCGATCGAGCCCGAGGACTTGGTAAAATTCGGTCTGATCCCCGAATTCGTCGGTCGCCTGCCGGTTATCGCGACGCTGCAGGAACTCGATGAAGAAGCGCTTGTTCAGATTCTCATCGAACCCAAGAACGCGCTGCTCAAGCAGTACCAGAAGCTTTTTTCCATGGAAGGCGTCGAACTCGAGATTCGTCCGGCTGCACTTCGGGCAGTGGCCCGCAAGGCCATCCGGCGCAAGACTGGCGCACGGGGCCTGCGCTCGATTCTCGAGGCCGCGCTGCTCGACAGCATGTACGATCTGCCTACCATGGAAGGGGTTGAGAAAGTGGTGCTGGACGAGGGTACGATCGAAGACGGCAGCCCGCCATTGCTGATATACGCTGACCAGAAGCAAGTCTCAGGATCGAATTGAGCGAGAGGCAGGGGCGGCCCGCGAGCCGCCCTCGCTATTCCTGCGCGACGGCAGGCCTAGGGAACCTGCTCGACCTCCGAGCGGTCTTTTCTCAGCAGGAACGCTATCGTTGCTTAAACTACCATTGCGCTCGGCGACCGGCGCCGAGTCTTTGCGAGTGTTTCTTGCAGTCTTTCATCCATCGTGGATTTGGTCGTGATCAGTAGTGGCTTTTTCGGCGCCCGCTTGATTTTCCGCAGCGCGTCCCCATATGCTCGGGTACGTCCCATCGAGGTAAAAAAATGTCAGGTACGCTTGAACTCCCCAACGAGCAATCCGAACTGCCGCTGCTGCCGCTTCGCGATGTAGTGGTGTTCCCACACATGGTCATTCCGCTGTTCGTCGGGCGACCCAAGTCGATCAAGGCGCTCGAAACCGCGATGGAGTCCGGCATGGGCATACTACTCGTCGCGCAGCGTTCGGCCGGCAAGGACGAGCCCACCGCTGAAGATATGTACGAGATCGGCTGCACCGCCAACA
This sequence comes from uncultured Azoarcus sp., assembly GCA_964435845.1. Lineage (GTDB taxonomy): Bacteria > Pseudomonadota > Gammaproteobacteria > Burkholderiales > Rhodocyclaceae > Azoarcus_F. The sequence continues at coordinate 2,493 of CAYTAY010000078.1, read as the reverse complement.
TTCTCCAGATGCTCAAGCTCCCCGATGGCACGATCAAGGTGCTCGTCGAAGGTGTGCAGCGTGCCCGTCTCGAGGCGGTAATGGACGCGCCTGAGATGTTCTCGTCCCTGGTCACGCCGGTGCCGACACCGCCGGTCGACGATCATGAAGTCGAGGCCATGCGCCGGGCCATCATCAGCCAGTTCGACCAGTACGTAAAGCTGAACAAGAAGATTCCGCCGGAGATTCTTGCTTCTTTGTCCGGCATCGAAGACGCTGGCCGTCTCGCTGACACGATTGCCGCGCATTTGCCACTCAGGCTCGAGCAGAAGCAGGAAGTGTTGGAAATATTCAGCGTTGCCGAGCGCTTGGAGAAACTCCTGTCGCAAATGGAGAACGAACTCGACATTCTCCAGGTCGAGAAGCGCATCCGCGGCCGGGTCAAGCGGCAAATGGAGAAGAGCCAGCGCGAGTATTACCTCAACGAGCAGGTCAAGGCCATCCAGAAGGAGCTTGGCGAGGGCGAGGAGGGTGCGGACCTCGAGGAGATGGACAGGAAGATCAAGACCGCCGGCATGTCCAAGGAGGCATTTGCCAAGGCGCAGTCCGAGTTCAAGAAGCTGCGTCTGATGTCGCCGATGTCGGCTGAGGCAACGGTAGTGCGCAACTTCATCGAAACCCTGATCGGACTGCCTTGGAAGAAGAAATCTCGCGTCAACAAGGATCTTGCGGCTGCCGAGAAAGTACTCGACAAAGACCACTATGGCCTCGAGAAGGTCAAGGAACGAATCGTCGAATACCTCGCGGTGCAGCAGCGGGTCGACAAGGTGAAAGCTCCGATTCTGTGCTTGGTTGGACCTCCGGGGGTGGGCAAGACCTCGCTCGGTCAGTCCATCGCCAAGGCCACCAATCGGAAATTCGTGCGCATGGCGCTGGGCGGCGTGCGCGACGAGGCCGAAATTCGTGGTCACCGCCGCACCTACATCGGTTCGATGCCGGGCAAGATCCTGCAAAACATGAGCAAGGTCGGCGTCAAGAACCCGCTCTTCCTTCTGGACGAAGTGGACAAACTCGGCATGGATTTCCGTGGCGACCCCAGTTCGGCACTGCTCGAGGTGCTTGATCCCGAGCAAAACCATACGTTTCAGGATCACTACATCGAGGTCGATTTTGACCTGTCGGACGTGATGTTCGTTGCGACCGCCAACACCCTCAATATTCCAGCGGCACTGCTCGACCGGATGGAGGTGATCCGCCTGTCCGGCTACACCGAGGATGAAAAGATAAACATCGCCCAGCGCTACCTGCTGCCCAAGCAGATGAAGAGCAACGGTCTCAAAACCGAGGAAATCGCGGTAACCGAGGATGCCCTGCGTGACATCTGCCGCTATTACACGAGAGAGGCAGGTGTTCGTAGTCTTGAACGCGAAATCTCCAAGGTCTACCGCAAGGTCGTGAAGACCCTTGTTCTCAAGAAGCGCAGCACCAAGATCGTGGTGAATGCCAAGAGTCTCGACAAATATCTCGGCGTGCGAAAGTACTCCTTTGGCATTGCCGAGAAAGAAAACCAGATCGGACAGGTAACGGGTCTGGCTTGGACCGAGGTCGGTGGGGAGTTGCTCACGATCGAAGCGGTCGTGCTGCCGGGCAAGGGTAAGGTCGTGACGACCGGCAAGCTGGGCGAAGTGATGCAAGAGTCGATGCAGGCGGCCCTTTCGGTGGTGCGCAAGCGTGCCAGGTCCCTCGGTATCGCGGAAGACTTTTATCAGAAGAGCGACATCCATATTCACCTGCCGGAAGGCGCAATTCCGAAGGACGGACCGTCAGCCGGGGTGGGTATCGCGACTGCGCTGGTGTCGGTCTTGACCGGAATTCCGGTGCGTTGCGGCGTGGCGATGACTGGCGAAATCACGCTCCGCGGCGAGGTTTTGGCCATTGGCGGGCTCAAGGAAAAACTGCTCGCCGCAGTGCGCGGCGGTATAACCAAGGCACTAATTCCAGAAGAGAACGTCAAGGATCTCGTCGAGATTCCGGCCAACATCAAGAATGCCATCGAAATCATTCCCGTGCGCTGGATCGATCAGGTTCTCGCTCAGGCACTCGAGCGTTCGCCCGAGCCGCTTGCAGACGAAGTGGCGCTTGCCGAAGTCGCGCCAACGGCTGCCGGCGAAGGCGAAAGTGCGACCACCAAGGCTTCGCGCGCGCACTGACTCACACTTCGACGGGTAAGCTCCTGGGAAGCAGCATGCGAAAGCATGCTGCGTCTTTTGTGGTGCACCCTAACCCGTGTTTAACAGCCATCAAAAACTAATCTTATAAAACAGGCGCTTAGCGCGTACTGGTATTTTTAGTCGTACTTTTTCGTGTTTTTTGGTCGTCAGCTGATCAGTTTTTTCGTACCTCCTGGAGCAGGGTTGACCGCCAGGGCCTGGTAGATTTTCATCAACGCGGGCTCGGCGAGCGTTGATTTGCGCACATGGATCGTGCGCCCGTCCTTGCGACGCAGGCTGGCCG
>CAYTAY010000077.1:0-14041 GCA_964435845.1 uncultured Azoarcus sp. | reverse complement strand
CGCTCGGTCAGGATCAAGCTCCTTGTATTGGTATTGGCGCCGCTCCTTGCGGGCGTGCCAATGCTCCTCCTGCTGGTATGGACCTGGGGAAACCAGGCTTATGAGCGCCTGCTGACCTTCAAGGTCAGCTCCGACATGATCACCGCGAATGGCTATTTCGAGCGGGTGCGGATCGGCGTCGGGCGAGACGTGTCGGCACTGGCGTCGTCGAATCGGCTCGTGTTGAGCCTTGAGACGGACGATACGCAGCGTTTTGCAGCACTGCTCACCGAGCTCGCGGATCAGCACGGGCTGGACTATCTCCTGTACCTCGATCCCGAGGGTGCCCCGCTGGCCACTTCGGTCGGCGACATGCCGCCGACCGAAGCGCGTGAGGCCTGGCCCGCGGTGGCCGCAGCGATCGGTGGCCGCCAGCATGTGACGATCGAGCGTTTTTCACCGGAAGCACTGTGGGAGATCGCCCCCGAATTGCAGGCACGTGCCTGGCAGCCGCTGGTGCCGACGGTTGCCGCCGCGCCAGACCCCCGGGCGGCCGAGGATCGCGGCATGGTCATCCAGGCATCGGCGCCGGTACTCGATTCCGGCGGCTCAATCATCGGGGTGCTCGAGGGTGGCGTCCTGCTCAATGGCAACCTCGATCTCGTTGACCGTATCAACGAGATCGTCTACCGCGCGGGTGCCCTTCCGCTGGGCAGTCAAGGGACCGCGACGTTGTTTCTCGATGATACCCGAATCGCGACCAACGTCCGCCTGTTTGAAGGTGAGCGTGCGCTCGGTACCCGTGTATCCCAGGCGGTCCGCGATCAGGTGCTTGGTCGTGGCGAGCTCTGGCTGGGTACCGCCTTCGTCGTCAACGACTGGTATGTCTCGGGTTACGAGGCAATCGAGGATGGTCGTGGCGAGCGCATCGGCATGCTGTACGTCGGCTTTCTGGAGGCGCCCCTGCGCCGCGCGATGCGCCAGGCCATGCTTGCGCTGTTCGGTCTGTTCGTGTTGATCAGCGTGGGTGGCACGATCTTCAGTCTGCGTTGGGCACGCAGCGTATTCCAACCCATCGAACGCATGAATCGCGTGATCCAGCGGGTCGAGCGGGGTGAATCGGAGGCTCGCGTCGGTCCGGTCGCGAGCCGTGACGAACTCGGGCGTCTGGCCGGAGAGTTCGACCACCTGCTCGATACCCTCGCCGCCAAGCGCGAGGAACTGCAGCGCTGGGCCAACGAGCTCGACCGCAAGGTGGCCGAGCGTACCGTCGAGTTGCGCGAGGCGAACGAGACCTTGCGTCGTGCCCAGGAGCAACTGGTGATGAGCGAGAAGCTTGCCGCGATCGGTGAGCTTACCGCCGGCGTTGCGCACGAGGTGAACAATCCGGTTGCGGTCATCCAGGGCAACCTTGATGTCTTGCGCGAGGTGCTGGGTCTGGCAGCCGAGCCGGTGCGCGGCGAAATTCGCCTGATACACGAGCAGGTCGAGCGCATCCGCATCATCGTCACCAAGTTGCTGCAGTTCGCGCGTCCCGGTGATTTCGCGGGTTACACCGAGGCCGTGGAAGTCGGCGCCGTAGTCCATGATTGCCTGGTGCTGACCCGTCACAACATCGACAAGGCCGGCATCGATATCCAGCTCGACCTGGCCGCGAAGACATCCGTCGAGATCAATCGCAGTGAATTGCAGCAGGTGCTGATCAATCTGATCGTCAATGCGACGCAGGCGATGATGGGCGGCGGACGGCTGACGCTGGCCAGCGAGGATTGGCTGGGTGACGACGGCGCGGTGCTGGGCGTGGTGCTGAAAGTAGGCGATACCGGACACGGTATCGCTCCCGAACACCTTGCGACGATCTTCGATCCGTTCTTCACGACCAAGAAGGAAAGTGGTACCGGGCTCGGGCTTTCGGTGACCTACGCGATCGTCGAGCGCTATGGCGGGCGAATCACCGTCGACAGCCGGCCGGGCGAGGGCACCGTCTTCAGTGTCTGGCTGCTGCGCGATGCGGTCTACCGAGCCGGACCGGAAGCTCCGGGCTTCATGCGGCGCTGGAAGGTTTGACCGAGTCTGCGGTCCCTCGGTTAAGATCAGGCTCCGAATGCGTTGCGAGGAACTCTGCGCGGCGCGCGCGGACTATGCATGAACCAAGAACAGCCGGCCAGGATTGCGGATACGAGCCGGTGGCGAGGAGACGGGATGCAGCACGCAGAGGCAGTGCGGGATGACCGCACAGCGCGGGGAGCGCACGGTCAGACGACATTGAGTTGGCCTGAGCACTCTGTGCTTGTGGTCGACGACGAGGAGGGCATGCGCAGCTTTCTCGCGCGTGCGCTCGCGCCACGCTGCGCGACCGTCGAAGTCGCGGGCGATGTCGAGCAGGCGCGCCGACTCATGGACCGCCGCCACTTCGATCTCATCGTGCTCGACATTGCGCTACCGGGAAAGTCAGGTATCGAGTGGCTCCATGAGTTGCGTGACCAGGGCGTTGGCATCGACGTCATCCTGATCACCGCTTTCGCGGATCTCGAGAGCGCCATCGATGCGCTGAGGGCTGGGGCGTCCGATTTCATCCTTAAACCCTTCCGCGTCGATCAGATCTTCAATGCGATGAAGAACTGCTTCCAGCGAGCCACCCTGGCCCGAGAGAATTTCGTGCTGCGCCGCGAGTTGTCCGCGCGTGAAAACGAAACCGAAGGCCTGGTCGGTGGCTCGGTGGCCATGAACCAGCTGCGTGCGGTTCTCGACCGAATCGCGCCGACCCCAAGCACCGTGTTGCTGCAGGGCGAATCCGGCACCGGCAAGGAGGTGGTCGTGCGTGCCCTGCACCGGCTCAGCCCGCGCCGGGCGAAAGCCTTCGTGCCGGTCAATTGCGCCGCGATCCCATCCGAGCTGATCGAGAGCGAACTGTTCGGCCATGTCAAAGGGGCCTTTACTGGCGCCGCCTCAAGTCGCAACGGGCTGTTCTATTACGCCAACGGCGGGACGCTGTTCCTCGACGAAATCAGCGAGTTGCCGCTTGCGATGCAAAGCCGGTTGCTGCGTGTGCTGGAGGAGCGCAAGCTGCGCCCGGTGGGCTCAGAGCGTGAGGTGCCGGTGGATGTGCGCATCGTCGCGGCCTCCAACCGCGATCTGGCGGCGGCCGTGAAGGCCGGTGAGTTTCGCGAGGACTTGTATTACCGGCTCGCGGTGGTCGATCTCGCGGTGCCGCCGTTGCGCGAGCGTAGCGAGGATATCCCTGCGCTCGTGGCGCACTTCATCGCCATGTTGTCGCAGCGCCTCGGGGTGCCGCCGCTGGCGGTCACACCAGACATCATTGAAGCGCTGCGTACCTACTCTTGGCCGGGCAACGTGCGCGAGTTGCGCAATTTCGTGGAGCGTTCGCTGATTCTCGGCGGGTTTTCGGTGGACGGGCTGCGACCCCTGGTGACCCCGCCTCCGGTCGCGTCGGTGCCCGAGTTCTCGCTCGAAGAGGTGGAGCGCAGGCATATTCTGACGGTTCTCGCGGCCTGCGACGGCAACAAGACCGAAGCCGCCCGCCGTCTTGGTGTATCGCGCAAGACCCTGGACCGCAAGTGCGGTGAGCCCGGGGCATGACTTCCCTGCCACCGCCCCATGGGACGATTGAATCTGCAGGAGTGATCGAATGAAGGTGATCGGATTCGCCGGCTGGTCCGGCAGCGGCAAGACGACGCTGGTCGAGCAGGTGATCGCAGTATTGAGTGCGCGCGGATTCAGTGTGTCGCTGGTCAAGCATGCGCACCACTCCTTCGATATCGACCACCGTGGCAAGGATTCATGGCGCCATCGTCAGGCCGGCTGCAAGGAGGTGATAGTCAGCTCGCGTAACCGCTGGTCGCTGATATGCGAGTTGCGTGACGAGCCCGAGGCGTCGCTCGACGAGTTGCTGTCGCACCTGTCGGCGTGCGACATCGCGCTGGTCGAAGGCTTCAAGCGGGCCGCGATTCCCAAGATCGAGGTCTTCCGCGAGGGGGCCTGCGAGTCGCTGCTGTTTCCGGGCGACGCCCACATCGTCGCAGTCGCGACCGACAACCCTGTGCTCGACACTGCCGGCCTGCCGGTTCTGGATATCAACCGTGCCGAGGATGTCGCTGATTTTATTCTGGCCCACTGTTTCGGACATCAACCGGCGGCCGTCTCGGTCGGTTGAACATCGCTGGTCCGAAGTCACTGCCTATCGGGAGAATTCGCATGGATCGTCGCGCCTTCGTCAAGGGCTGTACGCTTGGAGCCGGGTTGTTCGCCAGTGGTGGTCTAGCGCTCGCCGGGGATGCGCGGGCACAGGCCTACCAGCGGGTTCAGCTTCTGGCCCCTGACAGTGCGCCCCTGCGTGCAACCGAACTGCGGAGCGGCGAGCAATACGTCTTCCACTACCCGTTTCCGGCCACACCGTGCTTTCTCCTCGATCTGGGCCGACCGCTGGCCGGTCGCAATGGTCTCGTCACCGAGGCGGGCGAGCGCTACGACTGGCCCGGTGGCGTCGGTCCTCGCGCCTCGATCGTCGCCTACTCGGCAATCTGCGCCCACAAGATGGCGCATCCCACGCGCAGCCTCAGCTACATCAGCTACCGGGCGCCACGTCACGACGCCGATCCCGAGACAGGCGTCATCAGCTGCTGTGCAGAAAACAGCCTCTACGACCCTGCCGCGGGCGCCGCGGTGCTCGACGGGCCTGCGCCACAACCCTTGGCGGCTGTCCTTCTGGAGCACGATGCTTCCGACGACACCTTGTATGCGGTCGGCACGCTCGGTGGCGAGATGTTCCAGCGCTTTTTCAGCGAGTTTGGCTTGCGGCTAAGCCTGGAGAATCCCTCGCGGGACGAGCGCAGGCCCTTGAGCGCTGCTTCTCGGGTGATGTCGCTCTCCGAGTTCAGCGGCAACGTGGTGAGCTGTTGATGCAGCTACGACTGAAGCGCTTGATCGCTACAGCCCCTGTTTCAGCGCTGCTGAAGCATCTCGAGCAGCGCCTCGCCGGCGTCGGCGAAGGCGCCATGGCTGCCGATCAGGCAGACCAGCGCGAGCATCGTGGAAACCATCATTCGCCTGATGTGCATCATCCCTGCCCTCCCGGGAGGCCATGAATCAATTCAATTGTCAGAACGGAGATGGGCGTGCAAGTTGCACCGCATCGTCACCGCCGACAGCAGGAGATATAAAGCATGCCCCAACTGGACAGACAACAAGTAGATTCGGCCTTGGCCGCGTACATTGAACCCCATCTCGGGCGTGACCTCGCTGCTGCCGGTTGTGTCGAGTCTGTCGATATCGACGGCGGTGCGGTGCGTGTCGCGCTGTGCCTGGGCTTTCCTGCCCGCCGCATGGCACCCTTGTTGCGCGAATCGATGCGTGAGACGCTGGCTTCGCTGCCGGGCGTGAGTTCGGTCGAGATCACGATCCGCAGTCTCATCGAGCCGCGCAAACCGGATCCCGAGGACCTCACCGCAGTGCCGGGGGTGCGCAACATCATCGCGGTCTCCTCGGGCAAGGGTGGAGTCGGCAAATCCACGACCTCGGTCAATCTCGCGCTCGCACTGGCAGATGAAGGGGCGCGTGTCGGTGTACTCGATGCCGACATCTACGGCCCCAGCCTGCCCCGCATGCTTGGCATCTCGGGTCGGCCGCGCTCCTATGACGGCAAGCGTTTCCAGCCCTTGATGAATTACGGAATACAGGCGATGTCCGCTGGTTTCCTGGTGGACGAGGAGGAGCCGATGATCTGGCGCGGTTCCATGGTGACCCAGGCGCTTGAGCAACTCATGCGCGACACCGAGTGGAAAGATCTGGATTATCTGGTCGTCGACATGCCGCCGGGCACCGGCGACATCCAGCTCACGCTCGCGCAGCGGATCAAGGTCGCCGGAGCGGTCATCGTCACCACCCCGCAGGACATTGCCCTGCTGGATGCGACCCGGGGCCTCAAGATGTTCGAGAAAGTCGGTGTGCCGGTGCTCGGTGTCATCGAGAACATGGGCCTTCATTGCTGCAGCCAGTGTGGGCACGAGGAACATGTCTTCGGCGATGGCGGTGGCGCGCGCATGGCCGAGAAATACGGGCTGGATTTTCTCGGTGCCCTGCCGCTCGATATCCGTATCCGCGAGCATGCCGACCGTGGCATGCCGACCGTGGTTGCCGACCCGGACGGTTCGCTCGCCGCATCGTATCGCCGCATCGCCCGTTTGGTCGCCGCGCGATTGTCGCTGCGCCAGGTCGCCAGGCCAGCCGCCTTTCCGAAGATCACGATCGCCGAGACCTGAACCGAGCGCGCTGCCGGACAGCCGGGAAGTGCCGCTAAAGCCCTTCCTCCCGCACCTTGCGCTCCAGTGTCTTGCGCGAGATGCCCATGCGGCGTGCGGCTTCGGACTTGTTGCCGGCACAGGCTCGCAGCACTTGCGCCATGTGCTGGCGACGGACCTCGATCAGGGGCATGTCCGGAGGATAGCCGCTGGCGCCGCGCTCCTGCAGTATCGCGCTGTCCAGACTCTGCAGGCGCAGGCAGGCGGCCGGCGAGCGGCCCAGCAAAGTGGCGCGCTCCACAAGGTTACGCAATTCGCGCACGTTGCCGGGCCAGGCGTGGCTGTGCAGATGCAACAGGCCCAGGCGGTCGAGGCTGACCGCCGGAAGCCCGAGCTGACGTGAGAAATGGTCGATGAAGAATTCCGTCAGGGGACCGATGTCCTCGGGACGCTCTCGCAGCGGCGGCACTTTCAGCGACACGACATTGAGCCGGAAGAACAGATCGCTCCGAAAGCCGCTCCTGGCCACGAGTTCGGTCAGCGCGCGGTTGGTCGCGGCGACGATGCGCACGTCCGCGGGTACTTCGCGCTCGGTGCCCACCGGCCGGATCATCAGCGTCTCGAGCACGCGCAAAAACTTGGCCTGAAGAAACAGCGGTAATTCGCTGATCTCGTCGAGGAACAGGGTGCCGCCCTCGGCGTGGCGGAACAAGCCTTCGCGATCGGCGCTTGCGCCGGTGAAAGCGCCTCTCGCATGACCGAAGAGCTCGCTGTCGAGCAGCTCCGCCGACATCGAGCCACAGTTGATGGCGACAAAGGCGCCACTGCGGCCGCTGTGGTAGTGGAGGCTCGCGGCCACCACTTCCTTGCCGGTACCGGACTCGCCTTCGATGAGCACCGTGCTGTTGGCGGTGCCTACGCGACGGATCAGGCTCGCCAGCGATCGCATGGCGGTGCTGTCGCCGATGACCCCGGCCTCGGTGTCTGAAGCTCCGGGGCGCGATTCATTGGATGGGCTCAGGACGATCATCCTAGAAATCTCAGTTGGACGTGCCCGATTGCACGCCTGGTGCTCCTCCTTGCAAGGCGCGGCGACGCGGCATGGTCGCTCCCTGCAAGGAGGAGCAGGATCCTGTGGAAGGTTTGCATGGGTGCGCGGCGCCTGAACACATTATGGTCCATGCGCCCCGGGATTGCTGCCGGACGGCACCGCGGCCGCGCCGGGCGCTTGCTCCTCGGTATGGTGCATTCTGTCCCTTCCTTTTGAAAATTGGTAAAAAACGACCCAAAGAGTCTCGCTTGGGGGTCGATGAACCCCACTGTTGACACGGCTTTCGGGTTGTTCCGACTTTGGCATGCGTGTTGCTAACAGCTATAACGTAAGTACGGAACGACATAAGCAAATATAAAAGAGGAGACATGTCTTGAGTCCGGAATTGCGCCTCCACGAGGAGCAGGTTGCCGCGTGGTCCGACAACGCGGTGCTGCCGGTGGCAGTGATGATTGCTGCGCCGGCCGACGGGCACGCAGCCGATCGCCTGCTTTGGCATGTGACCGGCGTGGTCGTCGGCGAGCAGTTCGCTTCTGACGAGCGTAGCGGCGTCTGTGTGCGTTCCGGGCCGGCGGGCAAGCTTTATCTGTGGCGTGGTTTCCGTCTGCGCCTGCATCCGGCCCAGGCCGAGGACTATGCCCTCAATCTCGGCGGTGATCGCCCCGAGGTCTTCGTGATCTCGCGCTTCGACCCGGAAACCGGTGTCGAGCCCCTGGAAGTCACGGTCAGCCTCGATCGGGCGCAGGGTCTGGATGCCACCGAACTACGCAGCGCCGACGAGATCGTGTTGAGCGCGCCGATGCCGGCCGAGGTCGGGCGCTGGCTGGAAGCCTTCGTCACCGCGTACTACCAGCCGCGTCGCAAGGGCAAGGGGCGTGGCAAAAAGCGCAGCAAGGCGATTTACGATGCCGAGGTTGGCGACTGGGCGGGAGACAGCGCATGAGCCTGCAGCCAGTCGAAGCGCTGCGCCCGAAAACCAGCGCTCTGGAGGGGTCCGACGGTTTCCTCTCGCGCTGGTCACGGCGCAAGCTCGGCCGGGAGCTCGAACCCGAGCCGGTCGAAGTGCTACCGGCCGAGTCGGTAGCCGCGGAGCACGCCCCGGTCGTCGAGCCCGAGCCGGAATCGGTCGATCCGCGCACCGGCAAGCCGATGTCCGAACTCACCGACGAGGACATGCCCGACATCGAATCGCTCGACACCAAATCCGACTTGCGCTGCTTCATGTCGGGCAAGGTGTCACAGGCGCTACGTATGAAGGCGCTGACCAAGGTCTTTCACTCGCCCAAGTACAACCAGATCTGTCTCTGCGCCGAGTACGCCGACGACTACACCAACTTCCTGCCGATGGGCGACATCGTGCCGCACGACCTGAAGAGTGCGATCGCGCGCGAGGCCGGCAAGCTGGTGCAGCGTCTGGCCGAGCGAGGGGTGGAGATGACCCGGGAAGACGCGCAGGCGCGAATGGCACGGGAATTCCGCGGCGAGAAACTCGAGCCGTTACCGGTCGACATCGCGCAGAACGATGTTGTCGAGATACAGCTACCCCCAACCCAACAGGCCGATGGCATCCAGGCATCGGTGCGACCCGAGACCACATGAGCGATTTGTCCGAACTCTACGACGACCCCGTCTTTCGTCCCGGTGATCCGGCAAGCGCCGCGCGGGTCGCGGCCTTGCGCGCCGCCACCGAGGTCGAGGTCGAACCCACCAGCATCGTCGCCTATCGCTCGGCAGGTCATGTGCTCATCATCGGCAACGAACTCGACGGGCTGGAGTGTGCCGACGCCTTGCGCGAGCATCTGCGCTGCACCGTGGTGGCGACCGCAGTGGCCAGCGGCGCGCTGACCGAAACCGCAGCGCGGGCCCGCGACGACGACGCGCGCGTGCTCTTGCTGCGCGGTGAGCCCTGTACGATCTCCGGCCATCTCGGCCACTTCGCGATGAATCTTCGCCTGCCGGGCGGCGAGGAGGTCTCGCCGGCCGCGCTCACCCGGCCGGAGCAGCCTTTCTTTGACCTCGTCCTCGACCTGCGTCGCGAACCCGGCATCCGCTTCGAACTGCCGCCGTTTGGCTACTACGCCCCGGCGGGAGACTCCGGGCGTCTGCACCGGATGCTCGGCGAAATTCCGGAGATGACCGGAGAATTCGAAAAGCCGCGCTTTTTCAACTATAACCCCGATATCTGTGCCCACGGCGACAGCGGACTCACGGGCTGTACCCGTTGCCTGGAGGCCTGTCCGACCGGCGCGATCCGCTCGATCGGCGATCTGGTCGATATCGACCCCTACCTCTGCCAAGGGGCCGGTACCTGTACCAGCGTGTGCCCCACCGGGGCGATGACCTACGCCTATCCGGGGCCGCGCGACCAGATCGTGCGGGTCAAGCGCATGCTCACCGCCTATCGTGAGGCCGGGGGCGAATCGCCGGTGCTGCTGTTCCACGACGAGGACGCTGGTCTCGAGAGGTTGCGCTCGCTCGCCCCTGATTTGCCGGCGCGGGTGCTGCCGGTTCAGGTTGGCGAGATCGGCGCAGTGGGCATGGACACATGGCTGGCGGCGCTGGCCTATGGCGCTGCACAGATTGCGCTGCTCGATACCGATGCGGTGCCGCCAACGGTGCGCGCCGCGATTCAGACCCAGCTCGATTGCGTCCGCCCGATGCTCGATGCCATGGGCCTGGACGGCAAGCGCATGACCTGGCTCGACACCGATGCCGACATGCCGGCCTTGTTCGCCGACGCCCGCGAACCCGCGGTCGCCAGGCCGGCGACCTTCGATACCTTCAACGAGAAGCGCGGCAGTCTGCGTCTGGCGCTCGAGCATCTGTATGCCCAGGCTCCCGCGCGACCGCAGGTCGCTGCGCTGCCGGCCGGCGCGCCCTTCGGGCAGGTCCATGTCGACCGCAAGGCCTGTACGCTGTGCATGGCCTGTCCGCAGGTCTGTCCGACGCGCGCGCTGTCCGATGCCGGCGACAAGCCCGAACTGTCGTTCACCGAGGACTTGTGCGTCCAGTGCGGCCTGTGCGCCAAGGCCTGTCCGGAAGATGCCATCACCTTCGAGTCGCGCTATCTGTTCGATTGGGATGCCCGTCGCAAGCCGCGGGTCCTCAACGAGGAAGAGCCGTTCTGCTGCATAAAGTGCGGTAAGCCCTTTGCCACCCAGAGCGTCATCGGCCGCATGGTCGAAAAGCTCTCCGGCCACCACATGTTCCAGTCCGGCGATGCACTGAACCGCCTCAAGATGTGTGGCGACTGCCGGGTAGTTGACATGTTCGCTGAGGATTTCAAGGGCGGATCCAAACCCCGCTGGCTGGGCCCGAAATGAGTGCGCCGATGAACGATACCGTCGAAGACGTCGTGGACGTCGATCCCATCGACAGCCTCAGAGCAGGTACGTGGGCGCTGCTCGGCCAGCTTCTTGCCGCCCCGCCGTCGGCTGAGCTGATCGAACGACTGGCCGGACTGTCCCCCGTAGGCGATGCGCCGGATGCGATTGCCTTGGCCTGGCAGCAACTTGCCGAGGCGGCCCGTCGTACCCGGCAATCCGACCTGATCGTCGAATATCAGAATGTATTCATCGGGGTTGGGGGTGGCGAAGTCACCCCTTACGCATCGTGGTATCTGACCGGGACGCTGATGGACAGGTCCCTGGTCCAGTTGCGAACGGATCTCGAGGCGCTGGGTATCGAGCGCAACACCGAGTGCAGCGAGCCTGAGGATCATGTCGCCGCGTTGTGCGAGATCATGGCCCTCGTCGCTCAGGACGAGGACGTCGATCTCGACTGGCAGCGCGAGCTTTACACCCGATATGTGGCCGGCTGGATGGGTCGGTTTTTCGAGGATCTCGGCAAGGCGTCGAGCGCAGACTTTTATCGCGCAGTGGCGGCTGTCGGACATGCCTTCGTCGAGATGGAACGAAGGTTTTATGAAATGCCGGCATGAGCCGGCAAAACGGAACAGGGCGGCCTGGCTGCCTCTGCTCAATGGAGAAGGAGTCGGTAATGGACAAGAGAGACGAACACGGGCAGCCGCCCCGGAGGCAGTTTCTGAAGTCGATGGCCCTGACCGGTGGCGGCGTGGCCGTTGCGGCGACGATGGGTCAGGCTGCGGCCGCACCCGAAGTCGAAGTGCAGCAGGTCACGGATACGCTCGAGGGTTATCACGAAACCCAGCACATCCGCGATTACTACACGCGGGCGCAGTTCTAGTCATCGCTCGCGGTAGCGCTCATCCAACAGGAGACAAACCATGAAACTGGTCAAAAAAAGCGGTAGTGCCCAGTCGCCCACGGGTAGCGGATTGCTGCGCAAGCCGGTCAGCCGTCGCGCTTTCCTGCGTGGCTCGGGCCTTGCGGTCGGGGGCGCTGCGGTTGCCGGGATGATTCCCGGCACGATGGTCAAGAAGGCCAAGGCTGCCAAGCGGGTGACGGACCCGCGCGCCGAGGTCAAGCAGGTCAAGACGGTGTGCGGCCACTGTTCGGTGGGCTGCAGCACCTTCGCCGAGGTGCAAAACGGCGTCTGGGTCGGTCAGGAACCGGTCTTCGACAGTCCGATAAACCTCGGTGCGCACTGTGCCAAGGGCGCGGCGCTGCGCAATCACGGTCATAGCCAGCGCCGGATCAAGTACCCGATGAAGATGGTGGGCGGCCGCTGGCAGCGCATCAGCTGGGATCAGGCCATCGATGAGATCGGCGACAAGCTGCTCGCGATCCGCGAGGAGTCCGGTCCGGACGCGTTCTGGTTCGCTGGTTCCTCGAAGGCCAGCAACGAAGGCGCCTATCTGCAGCGCAAGTTCGCGGCCTTCTGGGGCTCGAACAACTGCGACCACCAGGCCAGGATCTGCCACTCGACCACGGTGGCCGGTGTCGCCAACACCTGGGGTTACGGCGCGCAGACCAACTCCTACAACGACATCAACAAGGCCAAGGCCATCATCATGTGCGGCTCGAACGCCGCCGAGGCCCACCCGGTGGCGATGCAGATGATTCTGCGTGCCAAGGAAGGCGGCGCCAAGCTGATCGTCATGGACCCGCGTTTCACTCGCACGGCGGCGCACTCTGATGTCTACGTGCGCTTCCGCTCGGGTACCGACGTTGCCCTGATCTGGGGCATTCTTTGGCATGTCTTCGAGAACCAGTGGGAAGACAAGGAGTACATCCGTCAGCGCGTCTACGGCATGGAGCATGTGCGCGAGGAAGTCGCCAAGTGGAACCCGCAGGAAGTCGAGCGGGTGACCGGCGTCGGCCGTGACGCGATGTACGAAGTCGCCAAACTGATGGCCGATAATCGCCCCGGTACCTTCATCTGGTGCATGGGTGGCACGCAGCACACCATCGGCAGCAACTACGTGCGCGCCTACAACTGCCTGCAGCTCGCGCTGGGCAACATCGGGGTCGAAGGTGGCGGTGCGAACATCTTCCGCGGTCACGACAACGTTCAAGGCGCGACCGACATCGGTCCTAACCCGGACAACCTGCCTGGCTATTATCCGATCGCAGAGGGTGGCTGGCGGCACTGGTCGCGCGTCTGGGGCGTGGATTTCGACTGGCTGGCGGCGCGCTTCGAGCAGATGGAATACAGCGACGGACGCGGCGGCACGACCAAGCCGATGTTCACCCCGGGCATCACGGTGTCACGCTGGATCGATGGCGTCCTTGAGGACAAGGCCAACGTCGCCCAGCGCGACAACCTCCGCGCGGTGATGTTCTGGGGTCATGGACCGAACTCCCAGAGCCGAGGGCCCGAGATGAAACAAGCCTTCGAGAAGCTCGATCTGCTCATCGTCGCCGATCCGTATCCGACGGTGTCGGCCGTGCTGCACGACCGCAAGGAGAACACTTACCTGCTACCCATCGCGACCCAGTTCGAGCAGGCTGGTTCGGTAACGGCTTCGAACCGTTCGCTCCAGTGGCGCGAGAAAGTCATCGACCCACTCTATGAGCACAAGCCGGACGCCGAGTTTGCGTATCTGCTGGCGAAGAAGCTGGGTTTCGGCGACGAAATGTTCAAGAACTACGAGATCGTGAACAACATGCCGACCCCGGAAAGCGTGTTGCGCGAGGTCAACCGTGGTGCCTGGTCGATCGGTTACACCGGCCAAAGTCCGGAGCGTCTCAAGGAACACATGGCCAACCAGCGACACTTCGACGTCGTGTCCCTGAAGGCCGAGGGCGGTCCGCTCGATGGCGAGACCTACTGTCTGCCCTGGCCGTGCTACGGCACGCCTGAGCTCAAGCACCCCGGCACCCATGTGCTGTACGACACCAGTAAGCATGTGATGGAAGGCGGGGGCAACTTCCGCGCCAACTTCGGTACCGAGCGGGATGGCGTGACGCTGCTGGCCGAAGACTCCTGGTCCAAGGGAGCGGCTATTCAGGGGGGGTATCCGCAATTCACCTCCGACCTGCTGAAGCAGCTCGGCTGGTGGGATGAGCTGACCCCCGACGAGAAGCGTGAAGCCGAGGGCAAGGCCTGGACCACCGACCTGTCGGGCGGCATCATTCGCGTCGCGATGAAGCATGGCTGCCACCCGTTCGGCAATGCCAAGGCCCGCGCTCTGGTGTGGAACTTCCCTGACCCGGTGCCGGTTCACCGCGAACCGCTGTATACCCCGCGGCACGACCTCACCGCCGACTACCCGACCTACGAGGACCGGGCGGTGTTCTACCGGCTGCCCACCCGCTGGAAGTCGGTACAGGCGAAAGACTACTCGCGCGAGTTCCCGCTGATCCACACCTCCGGCCGTCTGGTCGAGTAC
>CAYTAY010000076.1:0-14852 GCA_964435845.1 uncultured Azoarcus sp. | reverse complement strand
GATCAGTGTTTCCGACAAACGCGGCGTGCTCGAATTCGCACAAGCCCTCCAGGAAATGGGCGTCAAGCTCCTGTCCACCGGAGGCACCGGGGCGCTGCTGCGCAAGGCGGGCCTGGAGGTCACCGACGTGTCCGACCACACCGGCTTCCCCGAGATGCTCGGCGGCCGCGTCAAGACCCTGCACCCGAAGGTGCACGGCGGCATCCTTGCGCGACGCGATCTGCCCGGACACATGGACGCCATTGCAGCCCACGACATCTCGCGCATCGACCTGGTCGTGGTCAACCTCTACCCCTTTGCCCAGACCATCGCCAGGAGCGACTGCACGCAGGAAGAGGCCATCGAGAACATCGACATCGGTGGGCCGACGATGGTCCGCGCGGCCGCCAAGAACCATGGCGACGAAGCCGGCGCTGTCGGCGAAGACCCGGTTCTCGCTGGCGGTCAAGGCCTTCACCCACACCGCACGCTATGACATCGCAATATCCAACTATCTGACGGCCCTGACCGACGACGGCGACCGACAGGCGTTCCCGGAGCGCTTTCACATTGCACTCGACAAGGTCCAGGACCTGCGCTACGGCGAAAACTCTCACCAGAGCGCGGCTTTCTATCGCGAACCCGGCTCAGCCGAAGGGGGTATCGCGGGCTACCGCCAGCTCCAGGGCAAGGAGCTGTCCTACAACAACATCGCCGACTCGGATGCCGCGTGGGAATGCGTCAAGGCCTTCGACACCACCGCCTGTGTCATCGTCAAGCACGCCAACCCCTGTGGCGTGGCCCTGGACGACAGCCCGGCCGCCGCCTACCGCAAGGCTTTTGCCACCGACCCGACATCGGCCTTTGGCGGCATCATTGCCTTGAACTGCGAGGTCGATCGCGAAGCCGCCGAGGCGGTGTCGGCACAATTCCTCGAGGTGCTCATCGCCCCGGCCTATTCCGAAGAAGCGCTTGCGCTGCTCGCCGCCAAGCAGAACGTGCGCGTACTGACCTGCTCGCCGGGCCGCTCCGGCGGTGCGCTGGACTTCAAGCGGGTCGCCGGTGGTCTGCTGGTGCAAAGCGCCGATGATGCGACGGTCGCAGCCGCCGACCTCAAGATCGTCACCCGTCGCCGCCCAACCCCGACCGAACTCGCAGACCTGATGTTCGCCTGGCGGGTCGCCAAGTACGTCAAGTCGAACGCCATCGTCTATTGCCGCGACGGCATGACCGTGGGCGTCGGCGCCGGCCAGATGAGCCGGGTCGACTCGGCGCGCCTCGCAGCACTCAAGGCAGGCAATGCCGGCCTCGACATCAAGGGGTCGGTCGTCGCATCGGACGCTTTCTTCCCGTTCCGCGACGGTCTCGACGTACTCGCCCAGGCCGGCGCGACCGCCGTCATCCAGCCAGGCGGCTCGATGCGCGATGCCGAGGTGATCGCCGCGGCGGACGAGCAGGATATCGCCATGGTGTTCACCGGCTTCCGCCACTTCCGGCACTGACCCCACCCGTTTTCCCGACTGCCTACCCACGCAAGACAAACGACATGAAAGTACTCGTCATCGGATCCGGAGGCCGCGAGCACGCGCTGGCCTGGAGGCTCGCCCAGTCGCCCAAGATTACCCGGGTATTGGTCGCTCCCGGCAATGCCGGCACCGCGCGCGAACCCCTGCTCGAGAACGTGCAGGTCACCGACATCGCGGAGTTGGTCGAGCTGGCCCGCAACGAGGGCGTGCAATACACCGTCGTCGGACCGGAGGCTCCCCTCGCCGCCGGCGTGGTCGACGCCTTCCGCCAGGCCGACCTGCCGATCTTCGGCCCCACCCGAGCAGCTGCGCAGCTCGAGAGTTCCAAGGATTTCGCCAAGCAGTTTCTGATCCGGCACAAAATCCCCACCGCACGCTATCAAACTTTCTCGGACGCCGACGAGGCGCACGCCTATATCGACGCTGAGGGCGCACCCATCGTCATCAAGGCTGACGGCCTCGCGGCAGGCAAGGGGGTCGTCGTCGCGATGACGGCCGATGAGGCCCATGCGGCGATCGACATGATGTTGCTCGACAACAAGATGGGCGACGCCGGGGCGCGGGTGGTCATCGAAGAATTCATGCGCGGGGAAGAGGCGAGCTTCATCGTCATGGCCGACGGTCGCAATGCGCTGGCACTGGCCACGAGCCAGGACCACAAGCGCCTGCGCGACGGCGACGAAGGCCCCAACACGGGCGGCATGGGCGCCTACTCGCCGGCCCCGGTGGTCACGCCGGAGATCCATGCACGAGCCATGCGCGAAATCATCAATCCGACACTGACCGGCATGAGCGCCGAGGGCATGCCGTACACCGGCTTCCTCTACGCCGGGCTGATGATCGACGCTGCCGGGCAGCCGCGTGTCGTCGAGTTCAACTGCCGCATGGGCGATCCGGAGGCCCAGCCGATCATGATGCGCCTCAAGTCGGACCTGTCCGATTTGATCGAGGCCGCGATCGCCGGCCGTCTTAACGAGGTCGACGCCGAATGGGACCGACGGGTTGCGCTTGGTGTCGTCCTCGCTGCAGCAGGCTACCCGGAATCGCCGCGCAAGGGCGACCGCATCACCGGCCTGCCCGCCGAGGCATCGGACGACAGCCATGTGTTTCATGCGGGTACCGTGCAGTCAGGCAATCAAGTCGTCACCGCCGGTGGGCGCGTGCTCTGTGTGACCGCGCTCGGCGACAACGTCCGGACCGCCCAGAAATGCGCCTACGAGATCGCGGATGGGATTCTGTTCGAGGGCCGGCAGTATCGGCGCGACATCGGTTTCCGCGCGGTAGCGCGCAAGGCCTGACCGGCGCCCCCTACAGCCGGAACGCCCACTCATCCACAACTTTGGCAAAATGCGTATCGACACCGCAACCGTCAAGACCTACCTCCTCGGCCTGCAGCGCACCATCGTCGAGCGACTGGAGCTCTTCGACGGCGAGTCATTTCGTGAAGACGCCTGGGAGCGCCCCGGCGGTGGCGGCGGAATCAGCCGCGTACTCGAAGATGGCAACTTTCTAGAACGCGGCGGGGTGAATTTCTCGCATGTGTTCGGCAAGGCCCTCCCGCCTACGGCCAGCGCCCACCGTCCGGATCTTGCCGGCAAGGGCTTCGAGGCCATGGGCGTGTCGCTGGTGTTCCATCCGCGCAATCCCTACTGCCCAACGGTTCACATGAACGTGCGGTTCTTCATCGCCGGCGCCGGCGAGGAGAATCCGGCGTGGTGGTTCGGCGGAGGCATGGACCTCACGCCCTACTATCCCGTCGAAGAAGACGTGCGCCACTTCCATTCGACCTGTCGCGATGCGGTACTGCCGTACGGCGGCCGCCCGGAGTATGAGCGGCTCAAGCAGTGGTGCGACGAGTATTTCTTTCTCAAGCACCGCAATGAGGCGCGCGGTGTCGGAGGCCTGTTCTTCGACGATCTCGGCGCCGATGACACCCGCGACTTCGAGCAGTGCTTCGGCCTGATGAGAAGCGTTGGAGACGCCTTCCTGCCCGCCTACCTGCCGATCGCCGAGCGACGTCACGACACACCGTATGGCGAGCGCGAGCGGGATTTTCAGGCCTACCGCCGAGGTCGCTACGTCGAGTTCAACCTGGTATTCGACCGCGGCACCCTGTTCGGACTGCAATCCGGCGGCCGCATCGAATCCATCCTCATGTCGCTACCACCCCTCGTGAAGTGGCGTTACGACTGGGCGCCGGCGCCCGGCTCGCAGGAGGCCCGCCTGTACAGCGACTTTCTGGTGCCGCGAGACTGGGCTTGAGCGGCGCTCACACCCGCGCTCGCGGACGGACCGCGAGCAAACCACTCAGAATTCAAAACGCGTGAAGGACCGTCAGCCCTCTAGCGCGAGTTGGGCTGCACGAGCGAAATGCGCCTTCGCTTCGGCCGGGTGCTCGGTCGCGTCAAACAACTGACCGAGCGCGAGATGGGTTTCCGGGCGCGGATCGAGCGCAAGCGAGCGCTCCAGATAGCTTTGAGCCTTGCCCCAGATTTGCGCGACCATGCACTGTTTTCCGAGCGCAAACAGCAAGCCGGGGTCATCGGGCTGCCGGTTCAACCACCGTTCCGAGCGGACCAGCGCGTCGCGCGCTTCCTCACCCTCGCCAGCGCACAGCGCATACCGGCGTGCCAGGTGGCGGTCCCACTCACCGTCGAGCAGGCGCTCGACATTCTTGCGTGCCACCGCGCCCTTGCCCGCACTTGCAAGCAACGGCAGAGCCCTGAACACGAACTCACGGTCCGCGTGATCCTCTTTGCCGAGCTTGCGCCAGTAGGCGGCCATCTCCTCGGGCTGCCCCGCCAGTGATTCAAGTATGGCAAGATGCGCCTTGCGCACCAGCAAGCGCCCTTCGTCAGCGCTGATCACCCGCTGAGCGAGCAACTGACGCACCAACTCGGGTACGGCCGTCCAGTCTCCTCGGGCCTGCGCCAGTTCGAGTTGCAGACGGCTCGCCGCGACACTCGAGTGGTCGCCCTTGCGCAGGATTTCGAGCGCCTCCGCAGCCGAATCCCACGCACCATCGGCAATCGCCAATTCGGCTTTGGTCAGCAATGACGCGGTCCGTCCGCCATCAGCGGACATGGCCTTGCCCATCCATTCGCGGTAACCACGGTCATCGCGCTGGCCATGGGCTGCGCGTGCCGCGAGCAGCGCGGACTCCACTCCAGCATCGCCGGCGCCATAGGCAATACGGGCCTGCTTGCCGGCATCGGCGAAGCGTCCTTCGAAAAGCGCCCGTACCGCCTCGCGCGACGAGCGGGCCGCCTTCTCCAGCCGCCGCCGGCTTCGATAGGCCCCAACCCGCCCGGGCAGATCCAGCGTGCGACTGACCAGACGCAGCAGGAAATAAAGCAGGAAGAAGCCCACGACGAGCGCAATCACCGCCAGGTTGAGCGAAGCCTGCAGACGCCATGGCGGCAGCACAACGAGGACATAACCTTCGTTGGCCCCGGCGAACATCGCCAAGCCGGCGGCCACCGCGAACAGAGCAATAATCCAGATCAGCGCACGCATCGCAGGTCTCCTCAGCGTGCCGCTTCGTCAGCGCCGGACTCGTCGCCCGAGACCGGCTCTTGCACCGCGACACCACGCGCCTGCAAAAGGCGCAGCGCGGCGAAGGTGTCAGTGAGCGCCGGCAACTCGGCGCGTATCGGTGTCGCGGCAAGTTCCGCGAGCTCGTCCAGCGTTCGGCGTACCTGCTCGTTGCCACCGTCGAAGTACTTCTCCAGCCAGTCACGCGCACGCTCGATGTCGGTCACGTAGGTCCGGCCATCCCGAGCGAGGAGTGCAAGCCGCGCGGTCAGGAGACGGATCTTGACGTTCTCCCTGAGGTAGTTGCTCTGTTCAGGCCCGAGCAACACGGGATCCGCGTTGTCCAGACGTTCGAGCCGGACCATCCCCTTGACCTCACCCCATATGTCGTCAGCCAGCGCACGCACGAAACCGAGGGTCCGGCCCAGCACGTCATCTTCGGCGCGGGCACGCTCAGCCTCGGCCTCGCGCTCGGCGACCAGCTCGGAGAGCTTGACCTCGAAAGCCAAAGGCATACTGTCGACGCGCTCGAGCACCAGTTCGAGACGCAGGGCGATGCCCGAGATGTCAACCTGAGGATGCGCTTTGAGCGCCTCGATGTCACGCACCAGCGCACGGCGCAGCGGCTGCAGATGTCCAAACTCCGGTGCCGCGAGCCGCGCCTCTGCGCCCTGCAGCGCGATCAGTGCAGCCTCGAAGTTGCCAGCAAGCTGGAGTTGTTGGCCGGCGATCGTGATCGCCTGCTCGAGCTCGGCCAGCACCTGATCACCGCGCGACCGGGATGACTCGCGATACAGCAGCTCCAGTGTCGCGGCCTGTCCCTCCATGGCACCGACCTGAGACTCCAGCGCGCCAAAACGTCCTTGCAGCGCACCCAGCCCTTCGTTATTCTGCCGCACCAGCGCCCTGACCTCGGCAAGCGTGGTTTCACCGCCGGTCAGGCGTTGCGCCACCTCCTGACGGGTCTCGCCGATGGCCTGGCGCAGTTCGTGGACCTGCCAGCCAAGCACTCCCACCGCAATCAATGCCAGCACCGACAACACGAGTGCCACGGGCCCGCTCCTGGCGGGGCGCTGCTCGACCGGGGCTTGCGGCGGCTTGCTGCCCCCGCCTCCATCACCGCCGGGCGATCGCACCGGAGCACTCTTGTCGGTACTGCCGCCAGCCTTGGCTCCCGCAGCCTCCTTGGTGTCGGAGTCAATTTTCGGGCCACTGGCATCGGCCTTGGGCAACACGCCTTTTGCGGCCTCGTCATTCGGCGGGACTACCGGACTGGCTTTGCCGGTCTCCGATTTGCCGGTCTCCGGTTTGCCGGTCTCCGATTTGCCGGTCTCCGATTTGCCGGTCTCCGATTTGCCGGTCTCCGGTTTGCCGGTCTCCGGTTTGCCGGTCTCCGGTTTGCCGGTCTCCGGTTTGCCGGGAGAAGCCTTTACCGGGGCCGCCTCCTTGGCCACATCAGTCATTTTGGTCGTGCCAAGTATGCTGTCAGGGGCAGTGGGCTTGGCATCAGGCGGCGGCGAAACCGCCTTTTCCTTGTCCGGACGAGCCTCCGGGGCCGCTGGCGGCTGAGTCGGGCTGCCTGCCTGCTTGCCAGCAGCCGCCACGTCCTCCTCTTTGTTGACGCTCTTGTCGGCGTCGACACTTTTGTTCTTGGGCGACTCCATCTTCCCCCCGATCGAAGTCCGCGCCGCCTTGTCGGTGACCGGCGGCCTGGTCAGCGCTGGTTTCTGCCGTTTCATGCCGCGAGTTTAACCCAGAAAACAGACAGGGACCGGTACCAGTGACACATCACACCGCGCTTGCTGAGTCTGTCTGCGGCCAGCGAATGATCACCCCTCACTGAAAAACCCCTCGAGCGCAAGCAACAGCCCGGCATCACCCGGGCCTGTCTCTATCACCCGCCTGAAGCCAGCCTCACGGGCAAAGCCTGCGATCCGCGGATGGGGCACGAAGACCGGTATCCCACTCAGGCAGCTCAGCCCCTCGGCCCCCAGCATCGCGGCAAAATTTCGCACCCCCTCGCTGCTCGTGAGCGTGATCGCATCGAGACGTCGCTGGGTGGCCAAATCCGTGAGTCCCGACGGATCGGCATCCGGACAGTATCGACGGTAGGCGGTGACGCGGACCACCTCGGCGCCATGTTCGCGCAGATACTGCCCGAGCAGCTCCCGGCCACCATCGCCGCGAAAGATGATGACGCGCTTGCCTCGAACTGCCTCCGGTGAAAACGCCGGCAGCGCGATCACTGCCTCGGTATCAAAGCCGGCTTCGGGGGCAATCACATCCTCGAACCCATAGTCCGCGAGCGTGCGGGCACTGCCGCCCCCCACGGTGGCCACCGCAACGTTCTGCGGCCAGCTACGCCGCTCGAGAATCGCGTCAAGCGCGAGCCTGACCGCGTTCGGGCTGACGAAGAAGGCAAGGTCGAAATCCTGCAGATCAAGAGAGGCGGCCTCGAGTTCCGAGGCATCCTGCGCGGGCGCGATCGCCAGCACCGGAAAAAGCACCGGCTCGGCACCACGTTTGCGCAGTGCATCGCACATCGGCTCTGCCTGCTCGCGCGGGCGAGTGACGACGACATGGCGACCGGCAAGCGACATTGTTTTCGGTCCCGGCAAGCGCTTCAGCCGAGCGCGGCGAGGATTTCGTCGGCACCGCGCTCGCGCAATTGCGCGGCGAGTGCGAGACCCAGCGCCTCGGCCTCGCCGGGCGCACCTTCGCGCTCGACCCTGATGAAGCGACTGCCATCCGGCAAGGCCACGAACCCGCGCAGCCAGAGCTGGCCATCGCGCATCACCGCGTAGGCGCCGAGCGGCACCTCACAGCTGCCGCCCAGGGCACGCGAAACCGCTCGCTCGGCTATCACGCAAGCCGCGGTCTCGGCGTCATGCAGCGGCGCGAGCCATGCAGCCATGTCCTCGCGGGCGGAGAGACATTCAATGCCCAAGGCACCCTGACCGGCAGACGGCAAGGAAACCTCGGCCGGCAATTCGCTGCGAATGCGTTCGGAAAGACCGAGGCGTTTCAGACCCGCGGCGGCAAGAATGATCCCGTCGTACTGGCCTTCATCGAGCTTGCGCAACCGGGTGTCGAGGTTGCCGCGCAGGCTGGTCACCGCCAGATAGGGATAGTTGGCATGGATTTGCGACTCGCGGCGCAGCGAGGAGGTGCCGACCACCGCCCCCGGCGGCATGTCGGCGAGGCTGTCGTAGCGATTCGAAACGAAGGCATCCAGCGGCACCTCGCGCGCGCTGATGCACGGCAGCGCGAACTCGTCCGCCAGCATCATCGGCACATCCTTCATGGAGTGCACTGCAATGTCGGCTCGGCCGTCGAGCAGCGCGGTTTCCAATTCCTTGACGAACAGGCCCTTGCCGCCAACCTTGGCCAGCGGGCGGTCGAGAATCTGGTCTCCACGGGTCGTCATGCCGAACAACTCCACCTTGCAGGCAGGATACAATTGCTCCAGCCGCGCCTTGACATGCTCGGCCTGCCACAAGGCCAGTCGGCTTTCACGGGTTGCGATCACGATGCGCTCTGGCTGCGCGGCTTGGCTTGTATTCACTGTTATGGACTCGTCGCTTGGAGATTCGATGAAGCGCCTGCTCAGGGACGTTTACGCTCGCTCGGCGCCCCGTTCGACACGCCCCGCGCTGCCGGGCGTTGCCTTGATTTTGGCCAGTATTCTAGCATGGACCTCTGCGGCGGCTTTTGCCTCTGCTTTGCCCGAAGCCGAGGACCTGAATCAGGACGCTCGCCTGATGCAAGAGGCTGGCCAACCCATGGTCGTGCTGTTCAGCCAGCGCGCATGCGGCTGGTGCGACCGGGCCAGGCAGCAACTCGCGCCGATGGCACGAGATGCTGCCACACAGGGCGGCGCGGTATTCAGGCAGATCGATATCGACCGCGACGCACTGCTGGTCGATTTCTCCGGACAGGTCACCAGTCATCGCCGCTTTTCCGGGGACGAAGGCGTGAGATTCACGCCCACCCTGATCGTATTCGGGCCAGATGGCCGCCAACTCGCCGAACCGATCCTCGGCCTGCGCCTGCCGGACTTCTATGCGCACTATGTCGCCCAGGCCATCGACCAGGCGCGCACCGCAATGATGGCCAACACCGAGGACACTATAAAATGATGCAAGACAAGGACGCTCCGCTTTTTGACGATATCCGCATGCTCGGCCGCCTGCTGGGTGACACGATCCGCGACCAGCAGGGCGCAGCGACTTTCGATCTCATCGAGCGGATTCGCCAGACATCGGTGCGCTTCCGGCGCGACGAAGACGTGGCCGCCCGTGCCGAGCTGGAAACACTGCTCGACGCCCTGTCGCGCGAGCAAACCATTCAGGTGGTGCGCGGCTTCAGTTACTTCTCGCACCTCGCCAACATCGCCGAGGACCAGCATCACATCCGGCGTGCCAGGGTGCACAGCATCGCCGGGTCTAGCCCCCGCCCCGGCAGCCTCGTTCGTGCGCTGGACGCCGCCTTCGCCGCAGGGTACGACGCGGGCGCGCTCCAGACCTTTTTCGACAATGCGCTGATCTCGCCGGTGCTGACCGCCCATCCGACCGAGGTGCAACGCAAGAGCATCCTCAACTGCCAGGCGGAGATCGCCCGCCTGCTCGACACCCGAGACCGGGTTCAACTCACACCGGAGGAACTCGCTGAAAACGACGAGGCCTTGCGCCGCGCGGTGCTGACGCTGTGGCAAACCCGGATGATGCGCCCGGCACGCCTGTCGGTGATCGACGAAGTCACCAACGGCCTCTCCTACTACGGCTCGACCTTTCTGCAACAGTTGCCGCGTATCTATGCAGCAGTCGAAGACAGCCTGGCACAGGCCGCCGGCACTGCGGGCTCGCCGGAACTGGCGCCGTTCATCCGGATCGGCAGCTGGATCGGCGGCGACCGGGACGGCAACCCCTTCGTCACCGCCGAGGTGCTGGAGCGCACGCTACGCATGCAGGCGACGGTCGCGCTGGGTTTTTATCTCGACGAGTTGCACGCCCTCGGCGCCAACCTGTCGCTGGCGGTGGGCCTGATCAGCGCCTCGGAAGCCCTGATGACGCTTGCCGGCGATTCGCCCGACCACTCGCCGCAGCGCAACGACGAACCCTATCGCCGCGCGATCAGCGGCATCTACGCCCGACTGGCTGCCACTCACGAGGCCTTGCTCGGCTTCGCGCCAACCCGCCATGGCATTGCCGACGCCGCCCCCTACGACGGACCGGAGGCGCTGGCGGCCGATCTCGACATCATCGACCGCTCGCTCAGCGCCAACGGCTCGCTCGCGCTCGCGCGGGGACCATTGCGCCACCTGCGCCGCGCGGTCGGGGTGTTCGGCTTCCATCTGGCGCCGGTTGATCTGCGCCAGAATTCCGACGTCTTCGAACGGGTCGTGGCCGAGATGATCGCCACCGCGAGCCCGGAGACCGACTACCTGGCACTGGACGAAGCGGCCCGCATCGCGCTCCTGTTGGAAGAACTCGCCACCGCCCGCCCGCTGGCTTCGCCCCATGTACCTTACTCGGACGAAACCGAGTCGGAACTGGCGATCTTCCGCAGCGCCCATTCGGCGCACCAGCGCTTCGGCACCGGAGCTCTGCCCAACTTCATCATCTCCAAGACCGCGAGCGTCTCGGACCTGCTCGAGCTCGCGCTCCTGCTGAAAGAGGCCGGCATTCTGCGCCCGCGTGAAGCCGCACTGGACGCCAACATCATCCCGCTGTTCGAAACCATCGAGGATCTCGAAGCCGCGCCGGCGGTAATGGACCGTCTGTTCTCGCTACCGAACTACATGTCGCTGCTCGCCTCGCGCGGCCATGCCCAGGAGGTGATGCTGGGTTACTCTGACAGCAACAAGGACGGCGGCTTCCTCACCTCGGGCTGGTCGCTGTACAAGGCCGAGCTCGGACTGGTCGAGGTCTTCGCCCGCCACGGTATCCGTTTGCGGCTGTTCCATGGCCGGGGCGGATCGGTAGGCCGAGGCGGCGGTCCCAGTTACCAGGCGATCCTCGCGCAACCGGGTGGTGCGGTACAGGGCCAGATCAGGCTGACCGAACAGGGCGAGGTCATCGCCGCCAAATACGCCAACCCCGAGGTCGGCAGGCGCAATCTCGAGGTATTGGTCGCGGCCACGCTCGAAACCACCCTGCTCGCCGATCGCAACGCCGCGCCGGATCCCTCTTATCTCGAGACCATGCAGCGCTTGTCGGACGACGCCTTCGCCGCCTATCGAGGCCTGGTGTACGACACCGACGGCTTCGAGCGCTATTTCTGGGAATCGACGGTGATCTCGGAGATCGCCGAGCTCAACATCGGTTCGCGTCCGGCCTCCCGCAAAAAAAGCGCTCGCATCGAGGATTTGCGCGCCATCCCATGGGTGTTCAGCTGGGCACAGTGCCGCTTGATGCTGCCCGGCTGGTACGGCTTCGGCAGTGCGGTCAAGCAATGGCTGGCGAGCCGGCCCGACGACGGGCTCGAGCACTTGCAACGCATGCACCGGGAATGGTCCTTCTTTGCCATGCTGCTGTCCAACATGGACATGGTGCTCGCCAAGTCCGATCTCGCGATCGCCTCGCGCTATGCCAAGCTGGTCAAGGACGAGGCCCTGCGAGAGGCGATCTTCGGCCGCATCCGCGGCGAATGGCAGGCCACGGTCGAAGCCTTGCTCGCGATCACCGGGCAGGCCGAACTGCTCGATGGCAACCCCCTGCTCAAGCGCTCGATCCGCAACCGCTTTCCCTACCTCGACCCACTCAACCATGTGCAGGTCGAACTGCTGCGCCGCCACCGCGAAACCCACGACGACGATCGCATCCGCCTCGGTATCCAAATCTCGATCAACGGCATCGCAGCAGGACTGCGCAACAGCGGGTGAGACCACAACGAGAGACGCAGCCGCCTCTGACTCATCGATCCGATGCGGCCCCATAAGCGAGGGCCGACGGGGCAATCGCCCGGCACAGCCGGACTCCTACAACTGCAGCGCCTGTTTCACCGCCGGCCACTGCCGGCGGCTGACCGGCAGGCGAGTTGCGCAGTCCTTGAGCAACACCATCCACTGCCCCTCCCCGTCACGCTCGACGCCAGCCACGGCATCGCGCGCAACCAGGCAGTTGCGATGCACCCGCAAAAAACGCTCCCCGAACTCCTCCTCGAGCTGTACCAGCGATTCGTCCAGGAGGTATTCCCGACCAACCGTGCCGGCGGTGACGTATTTGAGCTCGGCACGCAGGAAACGCACGTCAGCCACCGGCACCAGCAGAATCCGCCCCCGCTCGACGGCGCTGAAGTGCCGGCGTGCCGCCGACGAGAGGCCAGCCAGCGTTTCAGGCGTAACAGCCTGGGTCTTACGTACCTTGAGCAGCGCGTCGGCAAGCCTGCTCGCCCGCACCGGTTTGAGCAGATAGTCCACCGCGGCGAGCTCGAAAGCCTCGACGGCATACTGGTCGTAGGCGGTGGTAAAGATCACTGCCGGCGGCGAGGGCAGACGCGCGACATGCCGGGCCAGCTCGACTCCATCCATGACTGGCATCCGGACATCCGCCAGCACGACGTCCGCGTGATTGGTCTCGAGCAAACGCAAGGCCTCTA
The DNA here is from genome assembly GCA_964435845.1 of uncultured Azoarcus sp. GTDB lineage: Bacteria > Pseudomonadota > Gammaproteobacteria > Burkholderiales > Rhodocyclaceae > Azoarcus_F. The sequence continues at coordinate 2,214 of CAYTAY010000076.1, read as the reverse complement.
CCCCGTTGCCCGCCAGCCCGACCAGCTCATTTGGCAACTCCGGCGCAATGTCGGCGAGCAAGTCCCGCATGCGGCTGCGCGCCGGTCCCTCATCGTCGACGATCAACACCTTCAACGCCCCGGTCACTGCCCGCCTCCCTTGCGCTTCACGATTTCCGCTTCACCGGCAGAGTGATCACCACCCGGTATCGCCCGCCCTCGCTGCTCACCTCGAGCCGTGCCTCGAGATCGTAGAACAGCATCAGACGCTCACGGATGTTGTCGAGCGCCATGTGGTTACCGGCATGGTGGCGATGCGCATCGACCAACCGGTTCTCGACCTCGATGCGCAGTTGGCCACCGGTCGCCGACACCCCCACCTTGACCGGCGCCACCTCGGCGGCTGGCTCGACACCGTGATAAACCGCGTTCTCGAGCAGCGGCTGGAGCATCAGTGGCGGCACCAGGGCATCGCGCGGCGCATCGGCAGTTGCCCACTCGACCACGAGCCGCTCGCCCAAGCGCAAGCCCTCGATGTCGACATAGCGCTCGCACAAGGCGAGCTCGTCAGCCAACGGCACCAGCTCTCGGTTATCCCGAATCAGCGCGCGGAACAGATCGGCCAGTTCCTCGAGCGCTCGCTCGGCACGGCGGGGATCGCTGCGGATCACGCCGAGCACCCCATTGAGCGCATTGAACAAAAAGTGCGGCCGGATGCGCGCGGTGAGCGCGAGCAAGCGCGCCTCGGCCAGCGCCGGCGAAAACCGCCGCGCACGCCAATCGAAATAGGCCAGCGTCAGCGCGCCAGCACCGACCGCCCACGCCACCTCCCGCACGATCTGCACGGCCTCGCCGTGACCCAGCCACCAGCCAACGATGACGGTGACCACGACCACCGCGGCCCCCAAGCCGGCCACACCCGCAAGACGAGGCCTGTCACACAGCAGCGGTTGCATCAGGTAAAGCACCAGCACCGCCATGAAAAGCGGCAACTCCAACCTCCCCGCCATCTCGATGATGGCAGCCGGCAGCCGGGAGAGATCCGGCTCGGCGATCAGGACGGTGACCAGGCCCATGAGGTTGACCAACAGCAAAATGCGCAACAACACGCCGAGGTTGCGGAAATCCGGCAATCCCGGGCGCATCACGGTCGGCTGGGGCTTTTGCTTTATACTTTGGGCCATTTTCGCTCACACTGCCGCACACATCTGCATGCGGCTTGCACAACGTCGCACAATATCATGACATTCAACTCCACACCCTCCTCCGACAAGGCCTGGTCCGGGCGTTTCTCCGAGCCGGTATCGGATCTCGTCAAGCGCTACACCGCTTCGGTCTTCTTCGACCAGCGCATGGCGATGCAGGACATCCGCGGCTCGATCGCCCACGCAAAGATGCTCGCGCGCCAATCCATCATCAGCGAACAGGATTTCGCCGACATCGAGCGCGGCATGGCGCAGGTTCGCGGCGAAATCGAGCGGGGCGAGTTTCCCTGGAACCTCGACGACGAAGACGTCCACCTCAACATCGAGAAACGTCTGACCGCACTCGTGGGCGATGCCGGCAAGCGCATGCACACCGGCCGCAGCCGCAACGATCAGGTCGCGACCGACATTCGCCTTTGGTTGCGTGACGCCATCGACGACATTCTCGGCCTGCTGCGCCAGTTCCAACTCAACCTGCTGTCGCTCGCCGAGCAGCATGCCGACACGCCGCTGCCGGGTTTCACCCATCTGCAGGTCGCGCAGCCGGTCACCTTCGGCCATCACCTGATGGCCTACTACGAAATGACGCGGCGCGACGCCGAGCGCTTTGCCGACGTGCGCAAGCGAACGAACCGCCTGCCGCTGGGCAGCGCGGCACTGGCCGGGACCAGCTTCCCGATCGACCGTGAATTCGTTGCCCGCGAGCTCGGCTTCGACGAAATCTGCGCCAACTCGCTCGACGCGGTCAGCGATCGGGACTTCGCGATCGAGTTCTGCGCCGCCTCGTCCCTGCTGATGATGCATCTGTCCAGGATGTCGGAGGAGCTCATCATGTGGATGAGCCCGCGCATCGGCTTCATCGATCTCGCCGACCGCTTCTGCACCGGCTCGAGCATCATGCCGCAGAAAAAGAACCCGGACGTGCCCGAGCTGGTGCGCGGCAAGACCGGTCGAGTCAACGGCAGTCTCATCGCACTGCTGACGCTGATGAAGGGCCAGCCGCTCGCCTACAACAAGGACAACCAGGAAG